>JARXKM010000063.1:0-17845 GCA_030272785.1 Pseudomonadota bacterium | reverse complement strand
GGCTACGGCGGTCTGACGCAGGAGTACCGTTACCACCATTGATGCGCGTCAGAACATGTACGTTAAAACATGTGCGGGCAGGCGCCGATCAGCGGCTCGCCCAGGTTGGCCTGGCCGTGATCGAACTTGCGGTTCTTGTCGGCGTAGCGCACGCAGAAGGTGCCGGCCACGCCGGTGATGCGGTAGATCTTGCGCTGGTCGTCGCCAGGCGGGGTGATGTCTTCGATCTTGGCGGCCTGGTACCACTTGTTGGGCGCCGCCTGGTGCGCCTCCTCGAAGCCTTTTTCCAGCCGCTGCTGGACCGAGACGGTGCCGGGGCCGGAGCCGAAGGTGGCCGAGCGCTCCTTGCGCACTTGCTGGTCGATCTTGCCGACGTCGCGCCTGGCGTTGCTCAGGATCTGCTCGAGCGACAGGTGCGTCGGCGGCGCTTCGGCCGGTGCCGCTGGCGCCTCAGGCGGCGCGACCGGTGGCATCGGCGCGCGCGCCAAGGGCAGCGCCGGCACGGCCGCCATCGCCGGCGCCGCCTTGTGGCTGTGGCGCGCCGGCGCCGGCGCGGGCGGTTCCGGCCGCGGTACCGGCACCGGCGCCGGTGGCGCCAGTTTCAGCCACAGCATCGTGGGCACGGCGACGTCGGGCAGCGGCGGCGGCGGACGGCGCAGCACGATGCCGAGCAGCGCCGCATGCAGCAACAGCGCGACGGCCAGCGCAAACAAGCCGCGCTCGGAGGGGTGGTGGTGGCGGTCGATGACTACGACTCCGCCATGCATAGCGCCAGCGCATAGATGAAGTCATCGCGCAGCGCCTGGTACTGCGCGTAATTCTGGAACTTGCGCTCGGCCGGCTTCTGGTTCAGCAGGTAGGCGGTGGCGATCACGTTGGTCCGTTCCGAGATCAGCGTGTAGACGCTGATCACGCCGCCGCTCAAGGTCGGATTGTTGAGCGCCATGATCTCGACGCCCTCGCGTTCGAGCACTTTGAACGGCGCCACCGGCGCGCCGGGGGTGGCCGCGAAACTGGTCATCTGCGCCAGGATGGCGGTGCGGTCGGCCGCCAGCTTGCCCGGCTGCGAACGCTCGAGCTTGAGGTTGACGAACGGCGCTGTGTCGGGAAACGCCAGCAGCATGCGGTAGCCGTCGGCCACCGACACCTGCATCGGCCCGGACGCGGTCTGCACTGCGCGCGACGGCGTGCCGGCCGGCCAGCGCGCCACGCTGCGCGCCTGCAGGTCCTTGCCGAACGGGCAGGCGGTGAGCGGGCGCAGCGGATCGTCCGGGCGCTCCCGCGCCGACGCCGCCCCCGCACCGCACAGCAGCGCTGCGGCAACAACGATGCGAACAAGATGGAACATGGCGGACCTCCGGGAGAGCGCATCAGCGAATGTTGTCGATTGTTTCACAGCACCCGGCGGGATCGCTACGGTTACATCAAAAGCACCGGCACGCGGTACCCCAGGTACTGCATCCGGCGGCGCGCGGCTGACGTGCGGCGCGCTTTCGAACGATAGCCTTAAAATAAAGCACGTCGATGCGGTTCCCGGCGCGTCTTGCGCGACGCCAACTTCCGCGCCGTCGACACTCCTATTCGAGCTGAGGAATTCCGATGAGCGAAAAAACTATTGCCGACAAGATGTTCTTGAAAAACGCCAAGTCGATCGCGGTGCTCAACGGCGCCGCGCATCCGGGCGTGGTGGCGCAGCTGCCGGCGGAACTGGTCGACCATGGCGACGATCCGGCCGATGTCGTGCTGATGTTCGCGCTGAACCAGAAGGACCTCGAGCAATTCCTGCCGCAGGCGCAGCGACGGCTGGGCGAGAAAGGCTCGCTGTGGATCGCCTACCTGAAGCAGACGGCGTCGAAGGCGACCGACATCAACCGCGACACCATCAACGACTACGCGCAGCAAAGCGGCATCACCGCGGTGGCCATCATTTCGATCGACGGCGACTGGTCGGCGCTGCGGCTCAAACGCCTGTAGCGCCTGTAGCGGCTGGAACGCTGACAGCGCCGGCGTGACGCGCCAGCGCCCACGCCACGTGTTCGCGCACCAGCGCCGACGGGTGCGCGGCACGTGCGCGCAGGGCGGCGACGATGGCCGCATCGCCCGGCGCGTCGTCGGCGGCGTTGCCCAGCCCGACGGCCAGGTTGCGCAGCCAGCGTTCGTGGCCGATGCGGCGGATCGGGCTGCCCTCGGTGCGGCGGTTGAATGCTTCCTCGCTCCAGCCGAACAGTTCGACCAGCGACGCTTCGCCGAGGCCGTTGCGCTGGTCGAAGTCGGGCAGGCTGGCGCGCTGCGCGTACTTGTTCCACGGGCACGCCGTCTGGCAGTCGTCGCAGCCGTACACGCGGTTGCCGATCAGCGCGCGCAGCTCGAGCGGGATGCTGGTCTTCAGTTCGATGGTCAGGTAGGAGATGCAGCGGCGCGCGTCGAGCCGGCCGGGGCCGAGGATAGCCTGGGTCGGGCACACGTCGATGCAGGCGCGGCACTGGCCGCAGTGGGCCGGCGCCGGCGCATCGACCGGCAGCGGCAGGTCGACCAGGATCTCGCCGAGAAAAAACATCGAGCCGGCTTCGCGGCTGAGCATCAGGGTGTGCTTGCCGCGCCAGCCGAGCCCGGCCTTTTCGGCCAGCGGCAGCTCCATCACCGGCGCCGAATCGGTAAACACGCGGTAGCCGAACGGTCCGGCGGCCGCCTCGATGCGCGCGGCCAGCTGCTGCAGGCGGGCGCGCAGCACCTTGTGATAATCGCGCCCGCGTGCATACAGCGACACCACCGCCGCGCGCGGCTCGGCCAGGCGCGCGGTCTCGCGCTCGCGCCAGTCGGCCGGCGTGGCGGCCGGCAGGTAATCCATGCGCGCGCTGATCACTCGCACCGTGCCGGGCACCAGTTCGCCGGGACGCGCGCGCTTCAAGCCGTGGCTTGCCATATAATCCATCTCGCCGTGGTGCCCCGCGTCCAGCCAGGCCTGCAGGCCCGGCTCGGCGTCGCGCAGGTCGATGTCGGTGATGCGCAGGTCGGCAAAACCGAGTTCTATGCCCCACTGCTTGATGGCGCGCGCAAGGTCGGGCAGGTCGAGGTGGGGGGTAGTCATGCGGGGCAGGGAAAAATGGCGGCGCGCGGCGCCGACGACGATCAACACACCATTCTATTCGATGCAGCATTTTAAAGCCCACCTCCACGACGAATCCGCCACCACCGCACTGGGCGGCGCGCTGGCGCGCGTGCTCGCGCCCGGCCTGGTGATCCACCTGCACGGCGACCTCGGCGCCGGCAAGACGGCGCTCACGCGCGCGCTGCTGCACGCGGCCGGCCACACCGGCAAGGTCAAGAGCCCGACCTACACGCTGGCCGAGCCGTACCAACTGGTGCTGGCCGGCGAGGCCGTGCAGCTGATCCACTTCGACCTGTACCGCATGGCCAGCGCCGAAGAGTTTCTCGACGCCGGCTTTCGCGAGGAATTTAATTCACACAACATCTGCGTCGTCGAGTGGCCGGAAAAAGGCGCGCCGGTGTTGCCGCCGCCAGACCTGAATGTGTTCCTGCACGTTGCCGGCCTGGGCCGTGATGTAGAATTGCAGGCGTTGTCCGACCAGGGTTCGCTATGCCTCGACCGCCTTACCTTCGCACCCAACCTGTGACCCGGTTCACGCGCCGCACGGTGCTCAAGGCCGGCGGCACCTTGCTGCTGTCGGTGCTCGCGCCGATGAAGGCGATGGCCGCGCAAATCCTCGCGGTGCGGGTCTGGCCGGCGGCCGACTACACCCGCGTCACGCTGGAAAACGACAGCGCCCTCAAGGCCACCCACTTCGTCGTGCCGGACCCGCAGCGGCTGGTGGTCGACATCGAAGGGCTGGAGCTGAACCCGACCCTGAAAAGCCTGGTCGCCAAGATCCAGTCGAACGATCCGTACATCAAGCAGGTGCGGGTCGGCCAGAACCGTCCCAACGTGGTGCGGCTGGTGTTCGATCTTAAGGAAGAAATCAAACCGCAGGTGTTTACGCTCGCGCCGGTCGGCGCTTACCAGCACCGGCTGATCTTCGACCTGTACCCGGTCGCGCCGGTCGACCCGATCGCCGCGATGATCGAAAAAGGCGACTGGTCGCGCGACCCGGCCGCGCCGATCGGCACGCCGGGAGTGCCGGTGCCGGCGCCCAATCCCGCGGCGAAGCAGGAAACCGAGATGCCGGCGATGGTGGTGGTCAAGCCCGAGCCCCCGCCAACGCCGCGGCCGGCGCCCAAGCCCGAGCCGGGTGCGCCGAAAGTGGCGCGCATGATCACCATCGCGCTCGACCCGGGCCACGGCGGCGAGGATCCGGGGGCGCTGGGCGCTTCCGGCGCGCGCGAAAAGGACATCGTGCTGGCGATCGCCAAGCGGCTCAAGTTCAAGCTCGAGGAGCTGCCCAACATGCGCGTCATGCTCACGCGCGACGCCGACTATTTCGTGCCGCTCGGGATGCGCGTCGACAAGGCGCGCAAGGTGCAGGCCGACCTGTTCGTGTCGCTGCACGCGGACGCCTTCGTCGAGCCGAGCGCGCGCGGCTCCTCGGTGTTCGTGCTGTCCGAAAAAGGCGCCACCTCGACCGCCGCGCGCTGGCTGGCCAACAAGGAAAACCTGGCCGACGCGATCGGCGGCGTCAACCTCGGCAGCCACGACATGCAGCTGGCCAGCGTGCTGCTCGACCTGTCGACCACCGCCCAGATCAGCGACAGCCTGAAGCTGGGCCGCGCGGTGCTGGGCGAGATCGGCGGCATCGCGCGATTGCACAAGGGCTCGGTCGAACAGGCCGGCTTCGCAGTGCTCAAGGCGCCCGACATTCCGTCGATCCTGATCGAGACGGCCTTCATCTCGAACCCCGAGGAAGAGGCGCGCCTGAAGGACAATGGCTACCAGGACCAGATCGCCGACGCCATCACCAAAGGCATCCGCCGCTATTTCGCCAAGAACCCGCCGCTGGCCAAGAGCCGCCTGAGCTGAGGAGCTAGCATGACCATCATCACCCTGGCGCCGTTCGGCCAGCTGCCTGCCGTGCAAATCACCGCCGCCGACGGCGCGCAAGCGATCGTCACGCTGTTCGGCGCCCACCTGGTGTCGTGGCGCAATGCCGACGGCCGCCAGCGCCTGTTTTGCAGCGAGCGCTCGGCGCTCGACGGCAGCCGCGCCATCCGCGGCGGCGTGCCGGTCATTTTCCCCCAGTTTAACGAGCGCGGTCCCGGCATGCGGCATGGCTTTGCGCGCGTCAGCGACTGGGCGCTGGTCGACAGCGGCAGCGAAGGCGATGCCGCCTACGCCGTGTTCGCCCTGGAGGCGCACGACCTGGCGACGGCGCACGCGCAGGCCTGGCCGCACGCGTTCCTGCTGCAGCTGCGGGTGACGGTGGGCGCCGACCGGCTGGCGATGGCGTTCGAGGTGAACAACCGCGGCGACGCGCCGTTCGATTTCTCCAGCGCGCTGCACACCTACCACCTGGTCGATCAGGCGGCCGAGGTGCGCATCGACGGCCTGGGCGACGCGCCGCTGGCCATCGGCACGGCACTCGACGAGATTTTCTACGCCATCGACGGGCGCATCACGCTGCACGCCGGCGCGGCCGCGCTGCAGCTCGAGCAGGACGGTTTTACCGATGCGGTGGTGTGGAATCCGGGTGCGGCGAGCGCCGCCGCGATGATCGACCTGGCCGACGACGAGTATCAGCGCTTTGTCTGCATCGAGCCGGCGCTGATCGCACCGGTGACGCTGCCGCCGGGCCGGCAATGGCTGGGCCGCTATCGGCTCAAGGTGGCGTAGGCTCTGGCTGCTGGCTGGCCGCCTAGTTCGATTCCTTGATCACGCGCCCGCCGCCGGGCTGGGTCGGGCGCGCATTGAGCGGATACAGGCGGCTGAACAGCGCCATCTGCGCCGGCGACGCCTGCATCGGCTGCTTCATCACCAGCCACAGCACGCCTTCGCTGCACGGCGGCGTCGTCAACGATCCCATGAAGGTGAAATAGTCGCGCTTGGCCGGCAGGATCTGGTTGGGGTCCAGCGCCACCGACGCCGTCACCGTGTCGTTTTTTTCGAGCGGCAGGTTGTTCCACACCGCCTGGATCATGCTGTTCTGCGCACCGCGCTCGAGCAGCACGGCGACCACCGCCAGCCTGCCTTCGCTATCCTTGTGCACCAGGTGGACCACCATCTCGGTGCCCTTGCCGTTGATGCGCTCCTCGGACGGCCGGTGAAAATGGAACTGCACCAGTTCATAGCTGCGATTCTGCACCGTGATGAAATTACCCATGCCGACGGCGACCTGCACCGTGTGGCCGTTGTCGACGACGTTGAAACCGGTCGGCTGGTAGGCGAAGACGATCTGTTCGAGATCGACCCTCATGCCGTCGCGCAGGTCGATCGGCGACTGGCGCGTGCCGGTGCCGCACTTGGCCCAGTCGGCGTTGATCTTGCCCCAGTTGGCCGGACCGGTTTCGCCGTCGTACGACCAATGCTCGCTGTGGCGCGGCAGGGCCGGCGCCGCTGCCGCGGCGCCGCCCGGCACCGGCTTGGGCCTGGCGTCGGCGGCTTTGCGCGCCTTGGCGGCGGCGGCCACGCGGGCGGCCTGGTTGGCGCGCATCACGGCCAGGCGGGCGGCGATCTTGGCCGACAGCTCGGCCTCGGCCTCGTCTTCCTTGGCGCGTTGCGACGCCGCCGACGCCGGCGCCAGCGACGGCTTGATCGAGGCGGGCGCGGCCTTGGCAGGCTCGGTCGAGGCGGCCTTGGCGGCGACGCTGGCGGCCAGCGGGTGGGTGGCGGCGGGAGGATCGTTCGCGCTTGCCGTCGCGACGACGACACAGCAAACAATCATGGCGATCAGGTTACGCATGGAATTCCAGAAAGTGGCAGTACAGACTGGATAACGGCGCAGGGGGCCGTTAACTTGAGCCGTGGGTCGACATGGGCGGACGGAGCGTTATTTGCTGAGCATCCTGCGGCTGAATTTCCACAGCCCGCCCAGCGCCAGCGGCACCACCGCGGCGCCGACGCCGACCAGCACGATCGCAGTGAGGTGGTCGCGCACAACCGGAATGTTGCCGAAGAAATAGCCTCCGGTCACCAGCGAAACGACCCACAGGGCCGCGCCGGTGAAATTATAGACCTGGAAGCGGGCATGCGTCATGTCCGACACGCCGGCCACGAACGGCGCGAAGGTGCGTACCACCGGCACGAAGCGTGCCAGGATGATGGTCTTGCCGCCATGCTTTTCGAAGAAATCGTGGGTCCGGTGCAAGGCATCCTTGTTGATCCAGCGGTAGTCGTGGGTGAACACGCGGTGGCCGATCAGTTCGCCGATCCAGTAGTTCAGCGTGTTGCCGGTGACGGCGGCGGTGATCAGCAGCGCCAGCAGCGCGGGGTAGTTCATCTGGCCGGTGGCGCAGAACGCGCCGGCGATGAACAGCAGGGTATCACCAGGAAAAAAGAACAGGACCACCAGACCGGTTTCGCAGAACACGATGGCAAACAGCACCGCATACACATAGACACCGTACTGGGCGAGCAGATTGCCCAGGGTTTTATCGACATGCAGAATCATGTCGAAAAATTGCATCAGATCCATATATTTCCTAAAAGGTAGCTGCGAATAATACCATCACTGGCGCGGCTGTATTGACCATGCAGGAGGCATATGCGGCATATTTGTGCCTTCTCACGCGTTTGCCGATCGACTATATTGCGCAGAGCGCGGCGATCATGCCGGCCACCACGGGAGAATCGGCAATGCACGTTTTCAGGACAATCAACACGCTGGCTCTGCTGGCCGGCGCGCTGGCGGCGAGCGGCGCGCCGGCTGCGGCCGAACTGGCGCCGAAGGCGACGCTGGCCGACGTCATCAAGGCCTCCAAGGCGGCCGACTGGCGCCCGCTCGACCCGCACAACACCCTGTACATGGAGCTGCCGGGCGGGCGCGTGGTGATCGAGATGGCGCCGGCATTCGCGCCGCGCCACGTCGACAACATCCGCACCCTGGTGCGCGAACGCTATTTCGACGGCCTGGCGGTGATCCGTTCGCAGGACAACTGGGTGGTGCAATGGGGCGACCCGGACGAGCAGCACCCGCGGCCGATGGGCACGGCGAAGACGACGCTGGCGGGCGAGTTCACGGTGCCGATGAAGGACGACCGCACTTTCACGCGCCTGCCGGACCGCGACGGCTACGCGCCGCAGGTGGGGCACTCGGACGGCTTCCCGTCGGCGCGCGACCCGAAGGCCGGGCGCGCCTGGCTGACGCACTGCTACGGCATGGTCGGCGTGGGGCGCGACACGGGCGCCGACAGCGGCAGCGGCTCCTCGCTGTACGTGGTGATCGGCCACGGCCCGCGCCACCTCGACCGCAACATCACCGTGGTCGGGCGCGTCATTGCCGGCATGCCGCTGCTGGCGACGCTGCCGCGCGGCGCCGGCGCGATGGGCTTTTACGACAAGCCGGAGCAGAACGTGCCGATCGCCTCGATCAAGCTGGCCGCCGATGTTCCCGAGGCCGCGCGCAGCAAGTTCGAAGTCATGCGTACCGACAGCGTCGCCTACCGCGCCGCCGTCGAAGCGCAGCGCAACCGCGGCGGTCCGTGGACCAAGGTCGCCGCCGGCTACATCGACCTGTGCAACGCCCCGATCCCCGTGCGCGAACAGCCATGACCCCAAAACCGGGACAGACCCGGTTTTCGAGCAACAACCATAACCGGGTCTGTCCCGGTTTTATGTTTTGCGCAGGATATAATCGCGCCATGAACGCGCCCCTGCCCTCCCATCGTCCGATCCAGGCCCTGCCTGACCAGCTCATCTCGCAAATCGCCGCCGGCGAGGTGGTCGAACGGCCGTCCGCCGTCGTCAAGGAGCTGCTCGAAAACGCGCTCGACGCCGGTGCCACGCAGATTACCGTGCGCCTCGAGGAAGGCGGCGTCAAGCGCATCGCCATCACCGACAACGGCCGCGGCATCGCGCCCGAGCAGCTGCCGCTCGCGCTGGCGCGCCACGCGACGTCGAAGATCGCCTCGCTGACCGACCTGGAAAACGTCGCCACGCTCGGCTTTCGCGGCGAGGCGCTGGCGTCGATCGCGGCGGTGGCTGCCGTGTCGGTGACCTCGCGCACCGCCGACGCACCGCACGCCTGGGAAATCATCGGCTCGCACCTGGGCACGGTGGCGCCTTCGTCCGGGCCGCAAGGTACCACCATCGACGTGCAGGACCTGTACTTCAACACGCCGGCGCGGCGCAAGTTCCTCAAGTCGGAGCAGACCGAATACGGCCATTGCGCCGAAGTGGTACGCCGCATCGCGCTGGCGCGCCCGGACGTGTCGTTCAGCCTGACCCACAACGGCCGCACCATCGACCAGTGGAACGTGTGCGCGATGGCCAAGCGCAGCGCGCACATCCTCGGCAGCGACTTCGCCGACGCGCGCCTGGCCATCGACGAGTCGGCCGGGCCGCTGCGCCTGCACGGTTTCGCCGGCCTGCCGACCGCCTCGAAGGCGCGCGCCGACGGCCAGTTTTTCTACGTCAACGGGCGCTATGTGCGCGATAAACTGCTGGTGCACGCGGTGCGCGCCGCCTACCAGGACGTCCTGCACGGCGACCGCTTTCCGTCCTACGTGTTGGGGCTCGACCTCGATCCGGCACTGGTCGACGTCAACGTGCACCCGTCCAAGATCGAGGTGCGCTTTCGCGACAGCCGCGCGGTCCACCAATTCGTGTTCCATGCGGTGCAGCGCGCGCTGGCGCAGACCTCGGCGACCGCCTACGGCAGCGTGCCGGCGCCGCTGCCGGCTGCCGACGTCGGCGCCGCCGCCTCGACCTGGCGGCGCGAGCACGAGCAGCAGTCGTTCGGCCCGCAGCTGTCGGCCACCTATTCGCCGTCGCCCTACCCGCCGGCCAACCGCTACGAGCCGGCCGGCGTGGCGCAGCGCGCCGACAGCTACGGCGCGCTGTTCGCCGCATCGAGCAGCGTCGCGAGCGCCGCGGTCACGCCGTTCACGCCGCAGGCGCACAGCATGTCGCACGACGAGTTCCCGCTCGGCTTCGCGCTGGCGCAGCTGCACGGCATCTACATCCTGGCGCAGAACGCCAAGGGCATGGTGCTGGTCGACATGCACGCGGCGCACGAACGGATCCTCTACGAGCAGCTCAAGAACGCGCTCGACGCCCAAGTCGATGGCCAGGACATGCAAGTGCAGGCGCTGCTCATTCCCGTCACCTTCTTTGCCGATGCGGTCGAAGTGAGCACCGCGCACGAGAACCAGGACACGCTAAAGGCGCTCGGCTTCGACATCGGCGCGCTATCGCCGACCACGCTGGCGGTGCGCTCGGTGCCGACCCTGCTCAAGAACGCAGACGCCCAGACCCTGGCGCGCGACGTGCTGCGCGACGTGCGCGAATTCGGCGGCTCGCGCGTGCTCATCGAGCGCCGCAACGAGCTGCTCGGCACCCTCGCCTGCCACACCGCGGTGCGCGCCAACCGCATCCTGTCGGTGCCGGAGATGAACGCGCTGCTGCGCCAGATGGAAGGCACCGAGCGCGCCGACCAGTGCAATCACGGCCGCCCGACCTGGGTCCAGCTCGAGATCGCCGCGCTCGACAAGCTGTTCCTGCGCGGTCAATGATGGCGCGCCACAACGACGCCATCCACCCGGTCGCCGCCTACGCGCACGCGCCGATCCTGCTGCTGATCATCGGCTTCCTGATGCTGCAACCGCTCTCCACCGACCTGTACCTGGCCTCGCTGCCGAGCCTTGCCAGCGTGTTCGGCGTGCCGGCATCGACGGTGCAGCTGACGCTGTCGATGTTCGTGGCCGGCTTCGGCGGCGCCCAACTGGTGATCGGCCCGCTGTCGGACCGCTACGGGCGCCGGCCGGTGCTGCTGGCCGGCCTGGCGCTGTACGTCGTCGCCAGCCTGCTGTGCGCGGCGGCGCCGGGCATCGACCTGCTGATCGTGGCGCGCTTCCTGCAGGCGCTCGGCTGCTGCTCGGCCATCATCATCGCGCGCGCCATCGTGCGCGACGCCTACGCGCCGGCCGACAGCGCCCGCGTGATCGCCCGCGCCAGCAGCTGGCTGTCGCTGGCGCCGCTGCTCGGCCCCATCCTCGGCTCCTACCTGCAGGTCACGTTCGGCTGGCGCGCCGCCTTCGTCGCCCATTCGATCCTCGGCGCCTGCCTGCTGGCGGCGGTTTTCCTGCGCCTGCCCGAGACGAACGTGCACAAGAACCCGCGCGCCACCGAACTGGCCGGCCTGGCCGACAATTTCAGGCTGGTGCTGGGCGCGCGCGAATTCTGGGCCAACGCGCTGCCGGGCGCCCTGTCGTACGGCGCCATCTTCGCCTTCATCTCCGGTTCGTCGCTGGTGCTGATCCGCGTGCTGCACGTGCCGACCGCCTGGTTCGGCTACTGCTTCGCGTTCGGCGTGTCCGGATATCTCAGTGGCACGATCGTGTGCCGCCGCCTGCTGCCCCGCTTCGGCCAGGGCGCCACCCAGCGCATCGGCGCGAGCATGTCGCTGGCGGCCGGCGCGCTGTTCCTGGCGGCGGTGGCACTGGGCGTGGCGCACTGGTCGCTGGTGGTCGCGGCCATGTTCCTGACGATGCTCGCGCACGGGATCAACTTCCCGGTCGCGCAATCGGGCTCGGTGACGCCGTTCCCGCAGCAGGCCGGCACCGCCGCCGGCTTGATGGGCGCACTGGCGATGGCCATCGCGTTCGCGGTCGGCACCGCGGTCGGCGCCAGCTTCAACGGCACGCTGTATCCGCTGGCGCTGATCTCGTGCGCGCTCGGCGCGGCCATCTTCGCGTCGGTACGCCTGCTCGGCGCGTTGCATGCGCCGGTGACGCCGTGAAGCCGCTGGCGCTTGCCATCATGGGCCCGACCGCGTCGGGCAAGACCGCCGCGGCGCTGGCGATTGCGCGCGCCATGCCGGCCGAGATCATCTCGGTCGATTCGGCGCTGGTGTATCGCGGCATGGACATCGGCACCGCCAAGCCGAGCGCGGAGGAGCTGGCCAGCGTGCCGCACCACCTGATCGACATCATCGATCCGACCGAAGCGTATTCGGTGGCGCAGTTTCGCGCCGATACGCTGCGTCTGGTGGCCGCGATCAGCGCGCGCGGCAAGCTGCCCTTGCTGGTCGGCGGCACGATGATGTATTTCAAGGGCCTCACCGACGGGCTGGACGACCTGCCGGCCGCGCACGCGCCGCTGCGCGCGCTGATCGAGGCCGACGCGGTGCGGCTAGGCTGGCCGGCCATGCACGCCAGGCTGCGCGCGCTCGACCACGTCACCGCCGAGCGGCTGGCGCCGAACGACGCGCAGCGCATCAACCGCGCGCTCGAGATCATTGAACTGAGCGGGCGGCCGATGTCGGAACTGCTGTCGGGCCGCGCCAAGCTGGACCTGCCGTTCGAGCTGCTGTCGTTCGCGCTGGAACCGTCCGACCGGGCCGTGCTGCACGCGCGCATCGCCACCCGCTTCGACCAGATGCTCGGCAGCGGCGACGACACCGGCATCGTCGCCGAAGTGGCCGGCCTGCGCGCGCGCGGCGACCTGCACCCCGGATTGCCGTCGATGCGCTGCGTCGGCTACCGCCAGGCCTGGGAGTATTTGGACGGCAAGATCGACCGCGCCGCGCTGCGCGAGACCGGCATCATCGCCACGCGTCAGCTGGCCAAGCGCCAGCTGACGTGGCTGCGCGCGATGCCGGAGCGGGTGGTGATCGATTGCGTCGCCGGCGCCCCTGCCGCGGCGATGCTGGCGCAGCTGGCGGCGCACGGGCGCTGAGCGGTGACGCCCGGCAGGGTGTCTTTTTCGGCGAATTTGCAGCCGCCCTTGACAGTTTTTTTCAAACCTCGGATAATACTGGCCTGTCAGGTGATATAGCTCAGTTGGTTAGAGCACAGCATTCATAATGCTGGGGTCGGTGGTTCAAGTCCACCTATCACCACCAAGAACACGGCAAAGTATGACCAAGTTTGCCAATTAACCCCTAAGAAATCAGACTCTTAGGGGTTTTTTTACGCCCATAGCGCCAAAGTACGCCTATTAACAACCACCCTTTTTGCATCCATTCTTGTAACCATAAGTGCATGGATCAAAAATGATGGATGCAAAAAATGCCGAAACTTGCCACGCCCCTGACTGATATACAAGTAAGAAACGCCAAGCCGAAGAGCAAGGCATATACGCTAGCAGACGGCGGCGGCATGTACCTGGAAGTTGCCCCGACCGGGTCCAAGATCTGGCGCATGAGCTACCGCCAGCCCAACGGTAAGAACACTCGCTTGACCTTCGGCGCATATCCCGAGGTATCGCTTCTGGCCGCCCGCCAAAAGCGCGCCGAAGCCAGGACGTTGAGGGCTGCGGGTACTGACCCTGCACAAGCCAAGCGAATCGCCAAGACCAACAAGGACGCTGCGAACGCGAACACCTTCGAGGCCGTGGCGCGCGAGTGGCACGCGAATAAGCTCGACACCTGGCAGGAGCGCACGGCGACGAATATCATGCATCGACTGCGCTCGATCGGTGCGATGGCAAAAAGCGGTGTGGCTGGCCTGCTGGACGCCCTGAGAGAGTTGCGCTTGGTAGACATGGAATGACTCCAAAAGGAACTTGCCTTGCGGGCGAATGGCAAGCACAGAGTTGGCGAAAGTGTATGCGTACGATGGCAGGCGCCATCACGGCCCCAGTGACTGCCCTGGTTCGTAACCCAGCGATTCGGCCTTGGCTATCGTGGTCGAAAGTGGCAGCGTCAGCGATAACGTCGGTACCAGAGGCATCATCGGCACATATGGAATTGGGTGGCAGTCACCTGCAGCGCTGTCAGATGTGCAAACGCGAACCCGCACAAACCGAATGCAGCTTGAGCTATTTGGATCGGCCATGCATCCAACCTGATTGAGCGTTGGCGACAATGGCAGTAGTACCGGCGGCATTGCAGTCCGCGTCAACTTGCCGTCTGGCGCACGCGCGAGCGACATATACTCGATCCGAATATGCGCATCCGTCACCGGATCGCCCAAAACGAGCGCGCCCTGCGAGTTGCGAAAAATCGCTTGCTGGCGCACCAAATTCATGGCCGACACGTTGGTGAAGTCGGTCTTGGCCGCAGCTGTGGCCGCTCTCCGCGTGACTTCCTGGAGTGTATTCCAAAGGTACACGAAGCGTGCCATTTCAATCACCGAGAACATGAAGGTCAAGAACACCAGAACGATGAATGCGAATTCAACTACATACACTCCGTATTGCGCCCGATGGCGCCGCTGTGGCGCACGCCGCGTGTGATTATTTGCCGACATAGCGCGTCGAGACCGCAGCGGTCAGAACCAACGGTTGGTCACCGAGAACCTGGTAGGTGAAGCCAGATAACAAATTATCGAACATCCCCATACGCACTGTGACGTTAATGTTCGTTGGAGCGCTCAACCCGTCGCATGTATACGTATCGCACAAGATTGTAATGACTGGTGGGTCCCCGCCTGTCCGGAGTTCAGCAATCTCTTCCTCCGCGATGGCGCGAGCGACGAGTGCGACATTGGTGGCATTCGCCAGTGTCTTCATTTCAGCCAACGGGACCGAGGAAAGATATCGTGCGGCGTCGTGGGCGGCCTTGACGGCAGCTGAGTAGTGCCAGAAAACCCGCCCGAAGAATAATGAGAATGCCAGCATGGCCACTATCACTGGCAGTATTATCGCAAACTCTACCGCTGCGGTGCCGCGCTGATGTTGCACAGCGGGATTTCGGATCGGCGCGTTCATAGGAAAAGCTCCACCGGCCCACCCAGGGATTGCTCCGGTACCACGCCAGCAAATTCGGCGTAGATGCTGGTCGAGGTCGCTGGAACAGTCATAAAAAATTTTCCTATCGCCAACACAGTGCCACTCACGTTAGAACCTCCCGCGACCGGGCATGACAGCAGCGGCACATTCAAGACACGCCTGAAGCGCACCCCGGGCCCGTTTGCCGCAGAGGGGGCCTGGAAAGTGCTCCCGCCACTGAGGCTGTATGGCGTCGGGGCCGGGTAGCTGTTGGGTATCGGGCCGGGTGGATACAATGTCGCCCACGCAGCGTTGGTCGTTGGAAACGTCGTGTAACCAGCGGTTGGCTCCGGTGTTCCTGCAACGTAGGACGAATACGGCACTGCCTTGGCGAACGCCCATAACGGACCGTAATCCGTCGAACTGGCGGTGGTAGTCCGGGAAGCTATAGTCCCGCTTACCGAATACGGCGCTGCAGTCTGTCTTGATTGCGCTGGCGGAGTCTTCATCCAGGCAGTCGAAGTGCCGAAGACGTATGCCTTGATGTTCGCATCCGGCCGCGCCTGGCTTGGTGTACAGAGTCCACCAACATATTGATCGAAGCGCGAATTAAGCTGATTAAATAGCGAGCTGAGCGGAAAAGGGCGACTCAGCGGGAGCGTCGCTCCTATCACTCGCGGCCTTGGCATACGTCCCATACAAACAAATGGTCCGACCACTGCCGCCGCAATATTGGCAGATGAACTGATCGAGCCGAGCGGAGCGATTGGGTCGATGACAAAATTTTCCGCTGGCTGTGTAACGTTGGAGTTTAATTTCATCAAGTCATAGCCAACACCTCGTCGAAAGCCATATTCCTCAAGTTCTACATTGGCAGGCGGGGTGAGATTACTGCGCGGGTTCGCCGGCGTCGGTGAAAGCGCGCAGATGGCCAGCGGCGTTATGTTAATACTCGCCCGGCCCGCGACTGCAACCGCGTTCACCACTGTCGTGGCCTTAGCACCCGGAAGGACACTCAATAATATGGTGCTGACCGTGCCAATTTCCGCATCGAGCGCGCTGGTGTCCACTCTAGTGAATATCAGGCCGCTCGGCGAGGCCTGGGCCGAGCCGGCATCTACCCAGCTGCCCGCCGTTGCCGACGCACTGAATTTAATCGCGGCATCTGTCCAGGTCACTGGCAGCTTATGATATTGATACGTCGCATTCCCGACCTGGGTGGCCGCTACGGCCAGAGCGGCCTGAACACCGGCCTGGGTACCCACCAGCTGGTTGGCCGCCGCGACAGCGGCATTGTCAGCCACAGTTTGCAATTCCGCCTTGCGGTTATAAATCATCGATACGCTCATTGCCACCCCGATAAATCCGATCAAGATCGTCGCCATGAGGGCGAACATAATGGTTATTGCACCCCGTTGATTTTTGCGGCCCTTTTGACATGTCGGAGCCGACAGGTACAAATCTGAGCCGTCCGCGATTGGTCCGTCGAAACGGGCGGTGTTCAGATGCGGGTCGTTCACGATCATATGCATTCTCCATTACCGATGCGGCAGCGATTGGCATCACAGCCCGGAAAAGCGCCGTGCGGAAATTATTTTACGGGACGCAATACTCACAGGATTGAGAATTCTCAAGTAGCCGCCGGTTACAAGAATCTACCGCGGTGAACGAATATTCCGTTTGCCGCCGTCTACGATGTGCGTGCGCGTAGCGGGGGCTGCACGCCTGGGTACTCACGTAGTCGTAGTACTGGTGTGGCTCGGTCTCGGTCTCGATCAACGCGGCCTTCTCTGCGGCGGGAGAACGGTCCAGCAAGCGACTCAGGAACCCCATCGCGCGCCGTTCAATCGGGTCGGCCGGTATGTGTTCAGCAGCATGCCCAGCTTGATCTGAGGTACCCTGATTTTTATGGACAATCTGGTTTGGTAAACTTCACCAACTGGAGAACTTATGACACGCTCAAAAACATACACGCCGGAGCTTCGCGAAGATGCGGTAAAACTTGTCTTGACGCAGGGCTTGACGCTGGAAGACGCCGCTTTGCGCCTGACCATTCCGAAGGGCACGCTAGCCAATTTGGTGGTCGCAGCCAAGCGCGGCACGTCGCCCAAGGTAGCCCCTGTCAGCCGCTCGGTGCCCGAGCTTGAGGCCGAGGTCAGCAAGCTGCGTAAAGAGCTCGCCGAGGCCCGCATGGAGCGCGATATCGTAAAAAAAGCGGCAGCGTACTTTGCGCGGGAGTCGCTGCCAAGTACGCGTTCATGAAGACATTGCGACTCGAATATCCCGTTACCGTCCTTTGCCGCGTTTTTGACGTGTCGCGCAGCGTCTATTACGCCTGGGCCAATGGCGCACTGTCGCCGCGTGCCCAGGCCGATGAGCGGCTGAAGGTTACCATCAAGGCAGTCCACACGCAGAGCCGCGAGACCTATGGGCCGCTGCGCATGCAGCCTGAGCTTGCGGCGCAAGGCTTCGAGGCTGGCCGTGACCGCATCGCGCGCCTGCACCGCGAACTGGCTTTGCGCTGCAAGCAGAAGCGTAAATTCAAGGCCACGACGAATTCGAATCATGACCTGCCCGTGGCCGACAATTTGCTGAACCAGAAATTCGCGCCGACCCGACCGAACGAAGCCTGGGTGACTGATATCACGTATATCCAGACCGGCGAAGGATGGCTTTATCTGGCCGGCGTGAAACACGTGTTCACCTGCGAAATCGTCGGCTACGCGATGGGTGAACGAATGACGCAGGCCTTGACGGCGCAGGCCCTCTGGCGCGCGGCCACGAAGAAGCGGCCAGCACCAGGATTGATTCATCACTCGGACCGGGGCAGCCAATACTGTGCTCATGACTATCGCAAGCTGGTAGAGCAATTCGGCATGCAGGCCTCCATGTCGCGCAAAGGAAACTGCTATGACAACGCCCCGATGGAGAGCTTCTGGGGTAGCTTGAAAAACGAACTGGTGCACCACCAGCGCTACGCCACACGGGCCGATGCGCAGGCAGCAATCCAAGAATATATTGAAAGTTTTTATAACCGCCAGCGGCGTCACTCACGCCTTGGCAATGTTCCGCCAGCGTTGTTCGCTGAAG
>JARXKM010000062.1:17169-19786 GCA_030272785.1 Pseudomonadota bacterium | reverse complement strand
ACCGTCTGGACGCCTGGCGTGACCAGCATCCGCAAGTAGCCAGCAAGTAGCCAGCAAGTAGCCAGCCAGTAACACGCCAGTAACGCGGCCGCCGCGGCGGTCGCGCCACTCACCTGCACAGGATTCAAGATGGAATTTTTCAAGATCAAGAAGGACATCCCCTTCATGCGCCACGCGTTGATTTTCAACGTGATCTCGGCGCTGACCTTCGTCGCCGCGGTGTTCTTCCTGCTGCATAACCACCTCAATTTCTCGGTCGAGTTCACCGGCGGCACCAAGATGGAGCTGCGCTATCCGCACGCGGCCGACCAGGAGAAGATCCGCCGCAGCCTCACGGCGCTCGGCTACGAGCAGCCCGAGGTGACCAGTTTCGGCACCGCCCAGGACATCATGGTGCGCCTGCCGGTGCTGAAGGGCCAGACCGGCGGCAACAGCTCGACGGCGGCGTTCAATGCGCTGTGCGCGGCCGAAAGCGGCACGCCGAAGCAGATCGACAGCGTCACCGCGGCCGGCCAGCCGGTCTCCAAGAAAGGCTGCGTCAGCGCCGCCGGCGCCGAACTGCTCAGCCTGCAGGCGGTCGACTTCGTCGGCCCGCAAGTGGGCGACGAGCTGGCGCAGAACGGCCTGAACGCGCTGGTGATGGTGATCATCGGCGTGATGATCTACCTGGCCATCCGCTTCGAGTGGAAGTTCGCCGTCGCGGCGATCGTCGCCAACCTGCACGACGTCGTCATCATCCTCGGCTTCTTCGCCTTCTTCCAGTGGGAATTCTCGCTGACGGTGCTGGCCGCGGTGCTGGCGGTGCTCGGCTACTCGGTCAACGAATCGGTGGTCATCTTCGACCGGATCCGCGAGAACTTCCGCAAGCAGCGCAAGGCGCCGGTGACCGAAGTGATCGACAGCGCCATCACCAGCACCATCTCGCGCACCATCATCACCCACGGCTGCACCCAGATGATGGTGCTGTCGATGCTGTTCCTGGGCGGCCAGACCTTGCACTACTTTGCCGTCGCGCTGACCATCGGCATCTGCTTCGGCATC
Organism: Pseudomonadota bacterium; assembly: GCA_030272785.1. Lineage (GTDB taxonomy): Bacteria > Pseudomonadota > Gammaproteobacteria > Burkholderiales > Burkholderiaceae_D > JAFCUW01. The sequence goes on along the minus strand of JARXKM010000062.1, from coordinate 18,745 downwards.
TATTCGTCGGTGTTCGTCGCCGCGGCGATCGCCATGTGGCTCGGCGTCAAGCGTGAAGACCTGATCAAGCCGGTCAAGGAAAAGGACGAAACCGACGGCGCCGTCGTCTAACGCGCCGGGCAGCTTCACCGACAGGGCAGCGCGAGCTGCCCTTTTTTCGTCGCCGCGCGCCGCGCCGGTGTAAGCTTGCGCGAAAAACATCCTGGAGAGTGTCGATGAGCCGTACCGCCCGCCTGTTCCTGCTGATGGATGCGCTGCGCGCGCGGCGCCGGCCGGTCACCGCCGCCGTGCTCGGCGCGCAGCTCGGCGTGAGCGAGCGCACCATCTACCGCGATGTGCAGACCTTGGCCGGACTGGGCGCGCCGATCGATGGCGAGGCTGGCGTCGGCTACCTGCTGCGCGCCGGCGCCTTCCTGCCGCCGCTGATGTTCGGTGCCGACGAACTGGAGGCGCTGGTGCTGGGCGCGCGCTGGGTGCGGCGCCAGGGCGACGCCGCGCTGGCCGAGGCGGCCTCGAACGCGCTGGCGAAGATCGCCGCGGCGGCGCCGAAAGACCTGCGCGACGTGATGGCCGACACCAGCCTGTGGGTGCCGCTCGGCCAGCCCGGCGCGCCCGGCGACGCCTTCGTGCAGCCGGCGCGCGAAGCGATCCGCCACGAGCACAAGCTGTGCATCGGCTACCGCGACGAAGCCGGCGCCGTGTCCGAGCGCACGGTGTGGCCGATCGCGCTCGCCTTCCTCGAAGGCAAACGGCTGCTGGCCGCCTGGTGCGAGCTGCGCGCCGATTTCCGCCACTTCCGCATCGACCGCATCGGCGCGGCGACGGCCACCGGCGAACGCTATCCGCAGCGCCGCCACCAACTGCTTGCCACCTGGCGCCGGCAGCACGGCATCGCCGAAGACTCCTGACAGAAACTGGCGTGCGCCGGGGCTACGATGGTGACTCCTTCAACTATCGCGGAGTCACCGATCATGCGTCTATATCACCATCCCTTTGCCTCCAACGCGCGCCGCGCCCTGCTAGTGGCGGAACAACTAGGCATCGCGCTCGAACTGGTGGAGCTGAACCTGATGGATCCGGACGACCGGCGCCGGCTCGAACAGGTCAACCCGAACAGCAAGCTGCCGGTGCTGACCGATGGCGATTTCGTGCTGTGGGAATCGTGCGCCATCATGCAATACCTGTGCGACATCACGCCCGGCCAGACCCTCTACCCGCAGGACGCGCGGCTGCGCGCCGACGTCAACCGCTGGCTGTTCTGGATCAGCCAGCATTTCGGGCCGGCGCTGCGCGTGCTGGTGTGGGAAAACGTCTGGAAGGGCATGACCGGCAATGGCGCGCCGGACCCGCAGGTGCAGGCGCGCGGCGCGGCGGAGATCGCCCCGCTGGCCGCGCTGATCGACGCTCAGCTGACCGGGCGCCGCTGGGTGACCGGCGAGACCCTGACGCTGGCCGACTTCGCGCTGGCGAGCTCGCTGATCTACCTCGACCAGGCGCGCCTGCCGGTGACCGGCTGCGCCAACCTGATGGCGTGGTACGCCCGCGTGCAAGCGCTCGACGTCTGGCAGCGCGCCGC
>JARXKM010000062.1:0-17069 GCA_030272785.1 Pseudomonadota bacterium | reverse complement strand
TGAGATGGCCTGAGCTTGCGGGATGCGCGCGGCGATGATCTGCGACAAGGCGATGCTTGCGACGCTGAAAGAATTTACCGCTCTGTGTGGCAACGCACAGAACGCGCCGGCCGCCGCAGCTATAGTGGAACTGTCTCTTTCAGGACATCCCTAGTTTTGGACTTAGGCCCACTCAGCGAGTGGGCATTTTTTTGCACGCAGCGTTTTGCTCGGCGCGGTGGCCGGCCTTAGTACAAGGCGGCGGTCAGGCTGCTCACTTCCTCGGCCGATTCGGCGAGGATTTCGGCCAGGGTGCCGTCGCCGATGACGAAGTCGATCGTCGCGGCCGACTGGCGCGTGGTGGCGCCGGCGCGCCCGTGCAGCGGCGAATCGAATGGCGCCAGGTCGTTCGCCAGCATCAGCGTGTCGCCCAGCGTTTCGGGCGGCAGGGCGCGCATGCCGCCCCACATCGCCTCGATCGCCTCCATCACCGCCGCCGGCACGCCCAGCTTGCTGAGCACGGCGCGCCCGATCGGCACTTCGCCATGCTCGAGCCAGTCCTCCGGCTCGCCGTCCAGCAGGCCGGGAAACTCCTCGGCGCGCGAGAGCAGGTAAAAGCCGCCCACTTCGTGCACGATGCCGGCGAACAGCGCCGTATCGGGGTCGATGCGGGTGACGCGCCGCGCGATCACCTGCGACAGCGCGGCCACGTGGGCCGAATGCTTCCACAGCTGGTCGGCTTTCAGGCGCAGGTCCATGCGGGTGATCTTGCTGTCGAGCTGGCGCACGATGACGGCGGCGGCCAGCGCGTTGAGGGTGCGAAAGCCGACCCGCTGCACCGCGCTGCGCACGTTGGTGACGTCGTTGCCGAAGCGGTTGTAGGCGACCGAGTTGGCGATCGCCACGGTGCGCGCCGCCAGCAGCGGTTCGGCCTGCACCAGGCGGGCGGCGTCGTCCGCGTGCAGCGCCGGGTCGTTGAGCGCCCGTTGCAGCTTGAGCGTGGCGTCGACGTTGGTCGGGAAGGTGAGCTCGCCGCGTCCAGCCTGGGCGGCTATGCTTTTGAAGGCTTCGATTCTGTCCATGGAAAAATTATACTCCCATTCAACGCGCCCACTCGCGGAAAATCGTTCCCAAAAGCATCTTTTTTCACCCGCCCTTGGCGTGCGTCAAACCGCCCGGAAGATGGCGTCGCAGCCGTCCTGCGGTCCGGCGACGTCCTTCAGTTCGTCGACCAGGCCGAGGTCTTCGAGTTCCTCGACCGCGTTGTTGAAGCTGTTGACCTTGGTGGCGCCGATCAGGCGATAGATGTCGCCGGCCTCGTTGCGCACGCCGATCAGCATCTTTTCGCGCCGTACGTCGGCTTCCGGGGCGACGTCGAGCAACAGGTTGCCGATGATGTGCTTGTCAAAATTGGCCGGCGTTTTGCCGTCGAGCAGGGCGGTTTTCAATGGATTTCCTTGGTGGGTGGCGGGGAGGGGGGGGCGCCGGCGTCGGTGATCAGTTGCTTGAGCTTGCCCAGGGCATGTTCGATGGCGTCGAAATCGGCGTCGCTGCAGCTGGCGAACAATTGCTTGCCGTGGCCGACGACGGCGGGGAACACCTCGTCGAACAGCGCCACGCCGGCGTCGGTGAGGCTGACGCAGAACGAGCGCTTGTCGTCGCCGCTGCGCTGGCGCGCGACCAGGCCCTTCTGTTCGAGCCGCTCGATCACCCCGGTCAGGGTGCCCTTGGTGATCAGGGTGCGCTCGCCCAGTTGCTTGTACGTCATGCCGGCCGTGTTGCCCAGGGTGGCGACGATATCGAACTGCGCATGCGTGAGGCCGCACTGACGCACCGACTCGCCCGAAAAGCGCTCGAAGCCCTGCATGCATTCCGCCAGCAAGCGGACACTGCGTAAGTATCGTTCCCCCATAGACCGTGATTATAGCTGGCCTGCAAGCATTGCCGGTGCGGCGCGTTCGCCTTTTGCGGCCGAGGCAGTTACCATACGCCTATTCTTATTCACAAGACGCCGAGAGATTTCCATGACCCATCAGTTCCGCGGCATCCTTGCCCTGCTGCTCGTTACCCTGGTATGGGGCACGACGTTCCCGGCCATGAAGGACCTGACGGTGTATTTTTCACCCGTCTGGATCATCGCCATCCGCTTCGGCGTGGCGGCCGTGCTGCTGCTGCCGTTTCTCTACAAGGCGGGGCGCGACGACCTGGTCTCGGGCCTGCTGCTCGGCGTGCTGCTGTTTTTCTGCTTCATGTTCCAGGTCGAGGGGCTGGCCCTGACCAGCTCGAACCGCAACGCCTTCATCTGCGGCCTGTCGGTGCTGGCGGTGCCGCTGCTCGGGCTGGTCGCCGGCAAGCTGCCCGAGCGCCGCATCGTGCTGGCGCTGGTGATGGCGCTGCTCGGCCTGGCCGCGCTGTGCTGGGACGGCGGCGCGTGGGGGCGCGGCGACACCTACGCCCTGCTCAGCGCGGTCGCCTTCGCGCTGTACATCCGCATGATGGCGTTTCGCACCCGGCGCGCCTCGCGCCTGATGGCGCTGACGGCGGCGCAGATCCTCACCGTCGGCGTGTGCGCGGCGCTCTGGCTGCTGGCGCGCGAGGTGCCGCGCACCACCATCGACGCCAGCCAGGACTTCGCCAACTACTGGAGCTACATCGGCAAGGGCATCGTGCTGTACGCGGTCAACCTGCTGTACCTGGGCGTGGTGGCGACCGCCGCCATCATCTCGCTGCAAAGCTGGGGCCAGGCGCGCGCCTCGGCCAACGAAGCGGCGGTGATCTATTCGTTCGAGCCGGCGGCGGCGGCGTTTTTCGCCTACTTCTGGCTCGGCGAGACGATGACGATGCGCGGCTGGATCGGCGCCGCGCTGCTGATCGGCGGCATGATCATCAGCCAGTGGAATGCGGCCACGCCGCGCCCGGCGGCGGCGCTCGCGCCCGAATGATGGGCTGGCGCGGGTCCGATGCCGTTCGCTGAACTGGCCGGCCTGGCGCACGAGCGGCCGCTGCGCGTGCTGCTGGTGCACGCCGGCGAGCCGGACTCGCTGACCTGGTCCGGCCTGTACCAGCCGCTGCGGCTGGCCGCCAAGCTGCTCGGTCCCGAGCGGCTGCACGTGGACGTGCGCGGCGCCGACAAGTTCGCCGCCGACGCGCTGCGCCACTGGCACCTGGTGCTGCTGGTGGCGGACGAATCGGAGGCGGCGCGCAAGCCGGCCAACTGCCGCAGCGTGATCGAGCGGCTGCGCGCGGCGCCTTTTTGGGGCGGGGTCGGCGCCGGCGTGCTGTGGCTGGCCGACGCCGGCGTGCTGAACGGCGTGCGCACGGCGCTGCCATGGGCGCTGTATGCCGAGGTCGACACCAACGCCGACCACGCCGTGTTCACGCCGCACCTGTACGAAATCGACGGCCGCCGGCTCAGCTGTTGCGGCGGCGCCGCCAGCATCGACTTCGCCCTCACGCTGGTCGAGGCGATGTTCGGCGCCAGCCTGCAGGCGCACATCAAGGAAGCGCTGTGCATCGACCGGGTGCGCGGCAAGGAAGAGCGCCAGCGGGTCGCGCTGCAGGCGCGTTTCGGCGCGCTGCAGCCGAAGCTGAGCGAGGCGGTGACGTTGATGGAAGCGAACATCGAAGAACCGCTGTCGACCGACGACATCGCCGGGCTGGTCGGGCTGTCGCGGCGCCAGCTCGAGCGGCTGTTCAAGCAATACCTGGGCAGCCTGCCGTCGCGCTACTACCTCGAACTGCGGCTGCAGCGCGCGCGCCAGTTACTGCTCGACACCAACAATTCGATCGTCCAGGTGGGGCTGATGTGCGGCTTCTCGTCGGGCTCGCATTTCTCGACGGCGTTCGGCACGGTGTTTGGCAACACCCCGCGCGAAGAGCGCCAGCGCAAGCTCAACGGCTAAAGTTCCAAAAAACCGGGACAGACCCGGTTTTCCAGCAGGTGCGGCGCTATGAAATCAGAACAGACCCGGGTTTTTCGCCGAGCGCAGCGTCGGTTGAGATTGATCGAACGCGCCTGCCTGAAACAGGGCTAGGGTGTGATCTCTGCCAAATCGATTCCTCGAGCCCTCCCTATGCCACGTCAATCTCGCCCAGTCATTCCTGAAGTTCCGCTGCATATCACCCAGCGCGGAAATAACCGGCTCCAGTGCTTTTTCGAGGAAGCCGATTTTCTGGTCTATCTCAACTTGCTGCGTGCCGCATCAATCGAGGCCGGTTGCCAGGTTCACGCGTATGTGTTGATGAGCAATCATGTGCATCTGCTGGTGTCTCCCAGCGACGAACACGGGCCGGCCATGTTGATGAAGTCGCTCGGCGAGCGCTACGTGCAGTACGTGAACCGCCGGTACGCGCGGACCGGCACGCTGTGGGAGGGACGCTATCATTCGTGCCTGGTGCAATGCGAGCGGTATCTCATGGTATGCCATCGGTATATCGAGCTCAATCCAGTGCGCGCACGTCTCGTGAGCGAGCCGGCCGGCTACCCCTGGTCAAGCTACCAGCACAATGCCCATGGTCGGGAGAACCGGACGGTCACGGCGCACGCGCTGTACAGCCGTATGGGAAGCGACCCGGCATCGCGCCAAATCGCCTACCGCGCATTGTTCGATGAGGTTCTTGCTGGCGATATTCTGGAGCGCGTGCGCAGGGCCACGCATGGCAATCATGCGCTCGGCACGCCCGAGTTCACCGACCAATTGGGGCAACAACTGGGACGCGATGTGATGCCTAAGGTGATCGGGCGGCCACGCAAGCAACAGCGATAAAACCGGGTCTGTCCCGGTTTATAGGAAAGCGAAAACCGGGTCTGTCCCGGTTTTTTGCGGTTTTTTGGACAATTGCCAGTGGCAAAAATGAAAATGGCTGTCGCAGTTTGAAAAGAACTTTGCGCTCCCCCTTTCTATAATAGGCCACCGCCCCAGCCGTTGGAGCCTGGGTGACCTACTAACTTTGGATGAGGAATGCCATGAACGCGAAGCTCGATTCGGATGCCACCACCCGCCCTGTCACGAGGCAGACTTTCGACGAGGTCCTGGTGCCCACCTACGCCCCCGCGGCGATGGTGCCGGTGCGCGCCGCCGGCCTCGATCTGTGGGACCAGTCCGGCAAGCATTACCTCGATTTCACCGCCGGTATCGCCGTCTCCAGCCTCGGCCACTGCCATCCGACCCTGGTCGCCGCGCTCACCAAGCAGATCAACACCGTCTGGCACCTCGGCAACGGCTATACCAACGAGCCGGTCCTGCGCCTGGCGCTGGCGCTGACCGAGGCGACTTTCGCCCAGCGCGCCTTCTTCTGCAATTCCGGCGCCGAGGCGAACGAGGCGGCCCTGAAGCTGGCGCGCAAGTACGCCCACACCACGTTCGGCCCGCACAAGTCGCGCATCATCTCCTGCCTGTCGTCGTTCCACGGCCGCACCCTGTTTACCGTCTCGGTCGGCGGCCAGCCGAAATACACCGAGGGCTTCGAGCCGCTGCCGCAGGAAATCAACCACATCGCCTACAACGACATCGCCGCCGCGCTCGCCGCCATCACCGATGACGTCGCCGCCGTCATCGTCGAGCCGATCCAGGGCGAGGGCGGCGTGATCCCGGCCGATCCGGCATTCCTGAAGGCGCTGCGCGAACGCTGCGACGCCACCGGCGCGCTGCTCATCTTCGACGAAGTCCAGTCCGGCGTCGGCCGCACCGGCACGCTGTACGCCTACATGGAGTCGGGCGTCACGCCGGACATCCTGACCTCCGCCAAGGCACTCGGCAACGGTTACCCGATCGGTGCCATGCTCACCTCCACCGCCATCGCCGAACATTTCGGCGTCGGCTCGCACGGCACCACTTACGGCGGCAATCCGCTCGCCGCCACCGTCGCCCTGAACGTCGTCGAGACGATCAACACGCCGGCCTTCCTGGCGCGCGTCAAGCAGGCCAGCGCGCAGATCTTCGCCAACCTGACCACCCTGGCGGCCGACTATCCGCAGCTGTTCGGCCAGGTGCGCGGCCAGGGTCTGCTGATCGGCCTGCCTGTCGCCGCGGCCTTCGCCGGCCGCGCCAAGGACTACACCAAGGCCGCCGAAGCGCTTGGCCTGATGCTGCTGATCGCCGGCCCGGACGTAATCCGCCTGGCTCCCGCGCTGATCGTCTCGGACGCCCAGATCGCCGACGCCGACCGCATCATGCGCGCCGCCGCCGACGCCATCCTGGCCGCCGCCTGACGCGCATCGCCCGGCCAACGCCGCCCGCGCCGCGCTCACCCAAGGGAGTCCCCATGCATGTTGTCCGTCCGGTGCAGCTGTCCGACATCGCCGCCCTCGAAACGCTGGCGGCGGTGACGATGCCGGGTGTCCACACGCTGCCGAAGACGCGCGAGAAGATCGCCGCGTCGGTGGAGCGCTCGATCGCCTCGTTCGCCGCGCACGTCGACATACCGAGCGAGGAGTCCTACCTGTTCGTGCTCGAAGAGCTGGCCAGCGGCAGCATCGTCGGCACCGCCGCGATCTTCGCCTCGGCCGGCTCGAACGGCACCTATTTCTCGTTCCGTAACGACGTCATCCAGCAGGTCTCGCGCGACCTCAACATCAGCCACAGCGTGCACGCGCTGACCTTGTGTTCCGAGCTGACCGCCTACTCGCAGCTGTCCGGGTTCTACGTGCGCGAGCGCGCCAGCGCCGGCCTCGAGGCGGCGCTGCTGTCGCGCGCGCGGCTGCTGTTCGCCGTGCTCGCGCCGCACCGCTTCGGCGACCGCTTCTTCGTGCCGCTGGCCGGCGTCACCGACACCAGCGGCGCGTCGCCGTTCTGGGATGCGCTCGGCCGCAAGTTCTTCAAGATGGATTTCCTCGATGCCGAAAAAGTCATCGGCGGCGCCCGCAACCGTACCCTGATCGTCGAGCTGATGCCGCACTATCCGGTATACGTGCCGCTGCTGCCGGGCGGCGCCCAGGCGGTGATGGGCCAGATCCATCCGGACGGCGAGCTGGCGTTCAACCTGCTCACCGAAGAAGGCTTCGAGGCCGACGACTATATCGACATCTTCGACGGCGGCCCGATCCTGCAGGCGCACAAACACGCGCTGCGCTCGTTTACCGGTTCGGCGGTGCGCCGCGTGGCGGCGGCCGACCCGGGCGCCGCCTGCGACGCGCTGGTCACTTACGCGGTCGCCGCCAGCAACGAGCAGAATTTTCGCGCCATCACGGTGACCTGCCCGTCGGTCGAGACCAGCGAATTGGTCTGCCTGGCCCAGGATGCCCGGGACGCGCTGATGGTGGCCCCTGGCGACAGCGTCATCTGCGTCAGAATCTGAGAGAAAATCCTATGCTAGTCGTACGCGCAATCACCACCTCGGACCTGGACGCCTTGCTCGAGATGGCCAGCCAGGTCGGCACCGGCATGACCACCCTCAAGCCCGACCGCACCATGCTGGGCGACCGCGTGGCGGTAGCGGTGGCCTCGTTCGCGCAGACCATCGCGCCCGAAAAGCGCGACTACATGTTCGTCATGGAGGACACCGCCAACGGCCGCATGGCCGGCGTGTGTGCGATCAAGGGCGCGGTCGGCCTGACCGAGCCGTTCTACAACTACCGCATCGGCACGCTGGTGCACTCGAGCCGCGAGCTCGATATCTTCACCCGCATGGATACGCTGTACCTGTCGAACGACCTGACCGGCTCGACCGAACTGTGCTCGCTGTTCCTGCATCCGGACTACCGGGTCGGCCACAATGGCAAGTGGCTGTCGAAGAGCCGCTTCCTGTTCATCGCCCAGTTCCCGCACCTGTTCACCGAAAAACTGATCGCCGAGATGCGCGGCTTCCAGTCCGAAGACGGCAGTTCGCCGTTCTACGAAGGGCTGGGCCGCCATTTCTTCAAGATGGACTTCGACCACGTCGACGACCTCACCGCGCTGGGCAAGAAGTCGTTCATCGCCGAACTGATGCCGCGCCAGCCGCTATACGTCGCCTACCTGCCGGACGACGCCCAGGCGGTGATCGGCAAGGTCCACCGCAGCACCGCGCCGGCGCGCCGCCTGCTCGAGCAGGAAGGCATGCACTTCGAGGGCTACATCGATATCTTCGATGCCGGCCCGGTGCTGCAGGGCCGCGTGTCGGAACTGCGCTCGGTGCGCGACAGCGTGCTGGTGACCGCGGTCGACGCCACCCCGGCCGACCAGCCGGAGCACACCCTCATCTCGAACACCGTGCTGCAGGATTTCCGCATGATCGTCGCGCAATCGACGCCGGCCGCCGGCGCCATCGCGCTGTCGGCCGCCCAGCTCGACCTGCTCCGCTGCGCGCCCGGCGACCCGTTGCGCGCGCTGCCACTCAACGTAAGGAAGAATGTCCATGTCTAATCCCAGCAACTTCATCAACGGCGAGTGGCAGGCCGGCAGCGGCGCCGAACTGGTGACGGTCGATCCGTCGACCGGCCGCCAAAGCTGGTCGAGCAAGGCTTCGACGCCGGCCGACGTGCACAGCGCGGCGCAGGCGGCGCGCGCCAGTTTCGCCGCTTGGGCTTCGACCCCGCTCGACCAGCGCATCGCCATCTGCGTGCGCTTTCGCGACCTGCTCAAGCAGGACGCCGAACAGCTGGCGCGCATCATCGCCGAGGAAGTCGGCAAGCCGCTGTGGGAAGCGCGCACCGAAGTGGCGACCATGGCCAACAAGGTCGACATCTCGGTGCAGGCCTATGGCGCGCGCACCGGCCATGTCGAGGCCAGGGTCGCCGACGGCAATGCGGTGCTGCGCCATCGCCCGCACGGCGTGTTCGGCGTGTTCGGGCCGTACAACTTCCCCGGCCACCTGCCGAACGGGCATATCGTCCCGGCCCTCATCGCCGGCAATACGGTGGTGTTCAAGCCGAGCGAGTACGCGCCGCGCACCGCGGTCAAGACGGTGCAGCTGTGGCAGCAGGCCGGCGTGCCGGCCGGCGTGATCAACCTGGTCAACGGCGGGCGCGACACCGGCATCGCGCTCGGCCAGGAGCCGCTGCTCGACGGCGTGCTGTTTACCGGCAGCTGCCAGACCGGCATCGCGCTGCACAAGCAGTTCGGCGGCCAGCCCGGCAAGATGCTGGCGCTGGAAATGGGCGGCAACAACCCGCTGGTGGTGTGGGACGTGCAGGATGTCGACGCGGCGGTGCACCACGCAGTGATGTCGGCCTTCATTTCGGCCGGCCAGCGCTGCACCTGCGCGCGCCGCCTGGTCGTGCAGGACTCGCCGGCCGGCGCCGCCTTCGTCAAGCGCCTGGTCGAGGTGGCGGCCACCCTGGTGGTCGGCCCGTCGGACGCCGAACCGCAGCCGTTCATGGGACCGGTGGTGTCGGCCGCCGTCGCCGCGCGGCTGGTGCAGGCGCAGGCCGAGATGGTCGCCAAGGGCGGCGTCGCCTTGCTGCAGATGCGCCACAGCGATCCGGCCACCGGCTTCGTCAGCGCCGGCATCGTCGACGTCACCGACGCGCACGGCATCGCCGACGAGGAGTGGTTCGGCCCGCTGCTGCAGATCGTCCGCGTGGCCGATTTCGACGCCGCCATCGCGGCCGCCAACGCCACCGAATTCGGCCTGGCCGCGGCGCTGCTGTCGAACGACGAGGCCTTGTGGCAGCGCTTCAACCTGCAGGCGCGCGCCGGCATCGTCAACTGGAACCGGCCGACCACGGGCGCGGCCAGTTCGGCGCCGTTCGGCGGCATCGGCAAGTCCGGCAACCATCGCCCGAGCGCCTATTACGCGGCCGATTATTGCGCCTATCCGGTGGCCTCGATCGAAAATGCCGAACTGGCCATGCCGGCCAAGCTCTCGCCCGGCCTGAGCTTCTGATGGACAGCGCCCGCGAATACAATTTCGACGGCCTGGTCGGCCCTTCCCACAACTACGCCGGCCTCTCGTTCGGCAACGTGGCCTCGTTCAGCAACGTCAAAAGCGCCTCGAATCCGAAGCAGGCCGCCTTGCAGGGCCTGGCCAAGATGCGCGCGCTGGCCGCGCGCGGCTTCGCCCAGGCGCTGCTGCCGCCGCATGCGCGGCCGAACTTTCGCATGCTGCGCCGGCTCGGCTTTTCCGGCAGCGATGCCGACGTGCTGGCACGCGCCAGCCGCGAGGCGCCGGTGATCCTCGCCTGCGCCTATTCGGCCTCGCCGATGTGGACCGCCAACGCCGCCACTGTCAGCCCGTCGGCCGACAGCGTCGACGGCCGCGCGCACTTCACCGCGGCGAACCTGAACAACAAGCTGCACCGCGCCGACGAGCACCTGCAGTCGAGCCGCACCTTGCGCGCCCTGTTCGGCGACGCGCGCCATTTCGCCGTGCACGACGCGCTGCCGTCGACGCCCGCGTTCGGCGACGAGGGCGCCGCCAATCACACCCGCCTGGCCGCCAGCCACGCCGGCAAGGGCGTGCAGCTGTTTGTCTACGGCCGCGTCGAATTCGATCCGTCGGCGCCGGCGCCGACGCGCTATCCGGCGCGCCAGACGCTCGAGGCGTCTCAGGCGATCGCCCGCCTGCACGGGCTCGACGCCAGCCGCACCGTGTTCGCCGCGCAGAACCCGGCCGTCATCGACCAGGGCGTGTTTCACAACGACGTCATCGCGGTCGGCAACGGCAACGTGCTGTTCTATCACGAGCTGGCCTTTGACGACGAGGCCGCGGTGCTCAACAAGCTGCGCGCGGCGATGGACGGCATCGGCGCACAATTTGCACCGGTGCGTGTCGCCACGCGCGAGGTGCCGGTGGCCGACGCGGTGAGCAGCTACCTGTTCAACAGCCAGCTCTTGAGCAAGCCGGACGGCGCGATGGCGCTGGTGATCCCGCACGAATGCCGCGAAAACGCCGCCGTGGCGCGCTACCTCGAGCAACTGGTCGGCGGCGCCGGCGCCATCGACGAACTGATCGAATTCGACCTGCGCCAGAGCATGCGCAACGGCGGCGGGCCGGCCTGCCTGCGCCTGCGCGTGGCGCTCACCGACGCGCAGGCGCGCGCGATGCACCAGGGCGTGATCATGACCGACGCCTTGTACGCGCGGCTGGTCGCCTGGGTCGAAACGCATTACCGCGACCGCCTCGCGCCGGCCGACCTGGCCGATCCGCAGCTGGCGATCGAATGCGCGCTGGCGCTCGAAGAACTGATGACGATACTCGATTTGCCCGGGCTGTACGATTTGTCGTAAGCCGTTTGATTACGCCGCCGTTAGCTGGTCTAATACCGGCAACGTCGGATTTTGACGATATTTTTGGACCGGCCACCCCGGTCCGCCTGTAGATCGTCACCGCCTGGCCACAAGCCGGCGCGGCGCGATGCACGAAACCCTCGTATTGGAGAGACAACGATGAAACAAATGCCACAAGACTTGCGCACCCAGACACTCGAACTGGTGAACGCGAACCCGCCATCGGCCGCCGGCAGCCAGGTCGCCGCGCTGATCAGCGCCTGGCTCGGCTCGCTGGACGAAGAAGACCTGGCCGGCACTTCGCCCGACAGCCTGGCGCCGCTCTTGTGGCAAGGTTTCACGCAGGCCGCCAGGCGCGCAGCGCCGGGCTGCGAAATCGCCCAGCTGCGCTACACCGACGGCCGCGGCGGCATGGCCACCGCACTGCTGGTGCTCAACGACGACATGCCCTACCTGGTCGACTCGATCGTGATGGCGATGCGCAAGCAGCGCGTCGCCGTCAGCGGCGTGCTCAATGCGGTGCTGCCGGTGCGGCGCGACGCCGCCGGTGTCGCCATCGCGGTCGGCGAAGCCGGCGCGCCGCTCGAATCTTACGTCCTGTGCCTGCTGTCGGAAGAACTGGCGGCCGACGAACTGGCCGCGCTCATCGCCAGGCTGCAGATGGTGGCGCGCGACGCCGCCGTGGTGCGCCGCGATTCGGTGGCGATGGCCGACCGCCTCACCGCGGTCGCCGCGCAGGCCGCCGCGCACGGCGGCGCCGGCCTCGAAGTGGCCGCCTTCCTCGAGTGGGCCAAGAACGAAGGGTTCGAGCCGTTCGGCTACGCCTACTACGTCGTCAAGCCGGGCGTGCGCGAACTCGAACGCGACATCCCGAGCCGCATCGGCGTGCTGCAGGACACCGCGCATCCGGTGTACGGCACCTGCCTGGCCAACATCCCGGGCGACTTCGACACCTTGTCGCGCCGCGCCGACACGCTCTCGATCGTCAAGGCCGACGTCGAAGGCACCTTGCACCGCGACCAGCCGCTCGACTTCATCGGCGTGCGCGACACCGACGCGCACGGCGCCATCCTCGGCGAGCACTGCTTCGTCGGCCTGTTCACCCGCGCCGCCACCGCCACCCCGCTGGCGCGCCTGCCGTACGCGCGCGGCCGCGTCGCCAAGGTGCTGTCGCTGGCCGGCGTGCGCCAGGAAGGCTTCCGCGCCGAGAAATTCCTCGAGATCCTCGAATCGCTGCCGCGCACCGAAGCGATCGAAGCCGATCCGGAATGGCTGGCGCAGGTGTGCAGCTCGGTGGTGTCGCTCTACAAGCAGCCGCGCGCGCGCGTGTTCGCGCGGCGCGACGTCTACGCGCGCCACCTGAATGTGCTGGTCTACATGCCGCGCGAGCGCTACAGCGCCAGCGTCGCCGCCAGTCTGGCCAACGCGCTCAAGGCAAGCTCGGGCGCGCTCGAGGTGCGCTCGCAAACCCTGGTCGCCGACGGCCCGCTGGCGCGCGTCTACCTGATCGCCCACGCGGCGCGCAATCCGCTCGACCTCGAGTCCGACATCCAGCATCCGCTGCTGTCGGTGCTCGACGGCTGGCACGACACCTTCGCCGCGCTGACCGACCACGTCGCCGACCTGCCGACCCGCAGCAGCCTGCGCAAGCTGTGCGCCACCTTGCCGGTCAATTACGTCGCCGCCACCGCGCCGGCGGTCGCCTTCCGCGACCTCGGCGCGCTGCTCTCGAACGGACACCCAGGCCACGTCTCGGTGCGGGTTGAAGCCGACGATGCCGGCGCCGCCTCGATCCGCCTGTATTCGGTCGAGCGCGTCCCTTCGCTGTCGCGCATCCTGCCGGCGCTGCACAATGCCGGCGTCGCGATCGACCGCGAGCAGACCTTCGGCATCAGCATGGCCGACGGCAGCCGCCACTTCATCACGGCGCTGGCGGTGGACGCCGACAGTGCCGTCAAGCTGGCCAAGCCGAACGTCGTCGCGGTCGCCGAAGAGCTGTTCGCGTCGCTGTTCAACGACGAGGCCGAAGACGGCCGCCTGAACGGGCTGGCCATCGAAGGCGGCCTGCGCATGCGCGAAGTGCAGCTGGTGCGCGCCTACATCAGCTACTGGCGCCAGACCGGCAGCAAATTCTCGGTGCGCTACATGGCCGACACCCTGCGCCGCCAGCCGATGCTGGTCAAGGCACTGGTCGACGGCTTCCTGCTGCGCTTCGATCCGTCGCTGGGCGAGGCCGAACACCAGGTCGGCGCCGAACAGATCGCCGACGTCAAGCAGCAGCTGGCGGCCGTCAACCACGCCGATACCGAGGAAATCCTCGCTGCGCTGGTCGACCTGATGCTCGCCACCGTGCGCACCAACTACTTCCAGAACGCCAGCAAGGGCGACAAGATCATCTTCAAGTTCGACACCAGCAGCCTGGCGCTGGTGCCCGAGCCGCGTCCATACCGCGAGATCTTCGTGTTCTCGCGCCGCTTCGAAGGCGTGCACCTGCGCGGCGGCCCGGTCGCCCGCGGCGGCCTGCGCTGGTCGGACCGGATGGAAGACTACCGCACCGAAGTGCTCGGCCTGGTCAAGGCGCAGATGGTCAAGAACGCCGTCATCGTGCCGGCCGGCTCGAAGGGCGGCTTCGTCTGCAAGCAGATGCCGAAGGACGCCGTGCGCGAAACCGTCGCCGCCGAAGGCGAAGCAGTCTACCGCCTGTTCATCGCCAGCCTGCTCGAAGTGACCGACAACCGGGTGCGCGGCGCCATCGTGCCGCCGGCCGACACGGTGCGCTACGACCTGGACGATCCGTACCTGGTGGTGGCCGCCGACAAGGGCACCGCGACGTTCTCCGACATCGCCAACGGCATCGCCGTGCAGCGCGGCTTCTGGCTGGGCGACGCGTTCGCCTCGGGCGGCTCGAACGGCTACGATCACAAGAAGATGGGCATCACCGCCAAGGGCGCGTTCGAAGCGGTGCGGCGCCACTTCTACGAAATGGATCATGACATCGACACCACCCCGACCACCATGGTCGGCGTGGGCGACATGTCGGGCGACGTGTTCGGCAACGGCGTGCTGCTGTCGCGCCAGCTGAAGGTGCTCGCCGCGTTCGACCATCGCCACATCTTCCTCGACCCGGCGCCGGACGTCGCCGCCTCGTTCGCCGAGCGCGAGCGCATGTTCGCGCTGCCGCGCTCGTCGTGGGAAGACTACAACAAGGAACTGATCTCGCTTGGGGGCGGCGTCTATCCGCGCAACGCCCGCTCGATCGAGCTGACCGCGCAGGTGCGCGAAGCGCTCGACATCAACGAGACCGTGCTCTCGCCGGAAGAGCTGATGCACCGCATCCTGCTTGCCCCGGTCGACCTGTTCTACAACGGCGGCATCGGCACCTACATCAAGGCATCGACCGAAACGCACGCGCAGGTCAAGGACCGCGCCAACGACAACATCCGCGTCGACGGCAACCAGCTGCGCTGCAAGGTCGTCGCCGAGGGCGGCAACCTGGGCGCGACCCAGAACGGACGCATCGAATTCGCCCTCGCCGGCGGGCGCATCTTCACCGATGCGATCGACAATTCGGCCGGCGTCGACTGCTCCGACCACGAGGTCAACGTCAAGATCTGGCTCGACACCGAGGTGAACGCGGGCGAACTGGCCGAAGCGGACCGCAACCGCATCCTCGGCGAGATGACCCGCGACATCGAGCAGCTGGTCCTGCGCGACAACGCGCTGCAGACCCACTTGCTGGTGCGCGAAGTGCAGGCGCAGGCCGATGCCGCGGTGGTCGACGGCTACGCCGCGCTGATCGCCAGCCTGGAAGCCGAAGGCGCCCTGTCGCGCGACCTGGAGCAGCTGCCGAGCGACGCCGAACTGCAGCGCCGCAAGGCCGGCGGCGGCGGCCTCACCGCGCCGGAACTGGCAGTGGTGATCGCCAACGTCAAGAACCGCTTCAAGCGCCTGCTGGCGGCCGTGCCGCTGACCGAGCTGGCGTGGGCCGAAGCGGTGCTCAAGCCGTACTTCCCGGCCCAGCTGGTCGCCACCCGCAATGCGCTGGCGCACCCGCTGGCGAATGCGATCCTGGCCACCGTGCTGGCCAACGAGGCGGTCAACCGCTGCGGCCCGTTGATGATCCGCGACCTGGCGACCGAACACGCGATCGACGAGACCGCGGTCGTCACCGCCTGGGGCCAGGCCTGGTCGGCGCTGCACCTGGCGCCGATCTTCGGCGCGCTCGACGCCGACGCCATGCACGTGCCGCGCGCCATTTCGATCCGCGTCGACGAGCGCACCCGCGTGCTGTTCAAGGCGGTGCTCGAAGGCGTGCTGTCGGTGCCCGCCGACCAGCGGCACGGCGCCGGCATGGACGAACTGACGCGCCTGTTCGCCGCGCCCGACATGCTCAAGCAGCTGATGCCGTCGCAGGCCGAGGCCGACGCGCACGTCGAGCTGACCGCCGCCTTCGCCAACGCCTGGAAGTCGGTCGACGCGCTCGAAGCGGTGGCCACCTTCCTGTTCGCCGCGGTCTCGGTGGCGCGCCCGGCCGGCATGTCGCTGGCGCAGTTCCTGCAAGTGGGGATGGCGCTGCGCGGCCAGGCCGGCATCGACACGCTCGAGCGCGGCCTGAAGCTGGCGCCGCACAGCAAGTCGCAGGAAATGCTGCGCAACTACGCAATGCAGGCGCTGCGCCGCACTCAGCAACGCCTGCTGGCGCAAGTGCTGGCCCATTCGCACGGTGGCGCGGCGCCGCTCGACGCGGTCGGCGCGGTGGCCGGCACGATGGGCTTGGCCGGCTATGCGGCGCCGGCCGACCTGGAACAGGCCATGCTCGACGTCTGGGCATTGTCGGAAACGACCAACGCGGCCGCGGCGTAAGTGGCGGCCACGATGGCCACCCCTGCCACCCCTGCCACGCCGGTCCCCCCTGCGCTGTCGGCGGCGGTGCGCCAGCTCGCCGCGGCTGACTTCAGCGCGCTGGCGCGGCGCTTCGAGCAGGCCGGCTTCGTCGTCGCGCTGCCGGCCGCCGGCATCGTCACCATCACCTCGGCGGCGCGGCGCGCGTGCGCCAGCGTGCTGGTGTCGGTCGGCGTGCACGGCGACGAGACCGGACCGATCGAAGTGCTGGCCCAGGTGCTCGATGCGCTGTCGCAGCAGCCGTGCGCGCTGGCGGTCGAGCTGATGGTCTGCGTCGGCAATATCGACGCCATCGCGGCCGGCAAGCGCTTCATCGACGCCGACCTGAACCGCATGTTCCGCGTCCAGCGCGGCGCCCTGGCGGCTGCCGCCGAGGCGGCGCGCGCCGACGCCATGATCGCGGCCACCGCGGCGTTCTTCGCCGGCGCCGGCCCGCAGCGCTGGCACCTCGACCTGCACACCGCGATCCGGCCGTCGGTCTATCCGACCTTCGCGGTGGTGCCGGACTTGGTGGCCGCTCAGCCGAAGGCGGCGCTGGTCGGCTGGCTCGGCCAGGCGGCGATCGGCGCCATCATCATGAATCCGCAGTCGGCCGGCACCTACAGCTACTACTCGGCCGAGCACCACGGCGCGGCCGCCAGCACGGTCGAACTGGGGCGCGTCGGCACGCTTGGCCAGAACGACCTGAGTTTGTTCGCCGATGTCGAACGCGCGCTCGACGGCCTGCTGCGCGGCACCGCGCCGGCGCCCGGCAGGGTGCAGCCGCACGTGTTCCAGGTGGCGCAGGAGATCATCAAGCTGAGCGACGATTTCTCGATGGCGTTCGGCAGCGACACGCACAACTTCACCGCCCTGCCGGCCGGCGCGGTGCTCGCCACCGACGGCGCCACCGTCTACCGGGTCGGCGCCGCCGAAGAGCTGGTGGTGTTCCCCAATCCGGCGGTGCGGGTCGGCCTGCGCGCCGCCCTGATGGTGGTGCGGATCGCCTGAGAGGCTGAGAGTCTTTCGATCATGCCCGCTCATCACCCCAGAATGCGCCCG
>JARXKM010000420.1 GCA_030272785.1 Pseudomonadota bacterium | reverse complement strand
GCCGCCGCCTTCTTCAGCTTGAGGCGCCAGCGCAGCACGCCCGCCGAATAGGTGCCGAAATAGCCGCCGGTGACGCCGACCGCGAGCATCGTCAGCAGGCTGTCGGTAAAGCGCGGCGTCGGCGCATTGCTGCCCTGGTTGGCGTACATCTCGAAGCCGATGTACAGGATGCGGGCGGTAAACAGCATCGCGATCAGGATCCCGAGGCGCGCATTCGGCGTGAAGTAGCAGCCTTCCTCGGTTTGCTCGAAGCGCGTCAGGCGCAAGCCCCACACGCCGTATGCGATGCCGGCCGCCGCGCCCAGCACCAGCCAGCCCAGCATGGCCGGACGCGACACCAGTTCGGACGCCGGCACCAGCACCATCGCCAGGAACACGCCCAGCCCGGTCCAGTGGCGCGAGATGATCGAGCGCTGGCGCGCCATCATCGTCTTCAGGCGTGAGTAAATGCGCCACACCAGGAACGGCGTCAGCACCAGCAGGGCGAGGGTGGCCAGGTTCATCGATTGCCTGTCAGTTGGCGGCGGCGGCGCGCTTGCGCCAGCGTAGCAGGCCGGCCGCATACATGGTGTAGTAGCCGGCCAGGATGCCGAACACGATCAGCGTCAACGGGCTGCTGGCGAAGTCCTGCGGCTGCGCGACGTCGAGCACGTAGAACTCGTAGCCGCGGTACAGCAGCCGGCCGAGGAACAGGATCGACACCAGCACGCCGATGTGCGCGTTCGGCGTGTAGAAGTAGGCGCCTCCGATGGTGTCGTATTGCGTCTTGCGCAGCCCGACCACGCCGAGCGCGGCGCCGGCCGCCACGCCGGCGGCCAGCCCGGCCAGCGCCAGCGGATGGGCCAGCGCGACGGTGCCGACGATGGCGATCAGCAGCGGGAACAGCAGCGCCGCGATCCAGTGGCGCCAGGGTTGCGAGCGCTGGCGCACCATCAGGCGCTTGATGCGCTGGTAGACGCGCCACATCACGAAGGGGACGAGTACGGCGGCGACGATCGGAGACGGTGTCATCTGCGTTGATCCTTGAAAGGGTAAGGCAATCGAGCCGCCATTGTAATCGAGCCGCGCCGCGCCGCGGCATGCATCTGGCGCATGCATATACTTCATTGATTGACAAGCCGCGCGCGAATGCGCACCATGCCTGATCCGAAAACCCGGCGCCCTGACGGCGTATCATAACGAGACCATCCATGCGCAACAGCCTTCCCATCGTGCCACTGACCCTGTCCCTGATCGCCGCCGTGCCGCCGGCGTACGCCCAATACCAGCTGCCGCCGGCGCCGCTGCAGGCGATCGTCGACGCGCCGCGCGCGCCCGGCCTCGGCCTGTCGCCGAAGCGCAACCTGGTGACGATGGTGGCCACGCCGGCGCTGCCGAGCATCGTCGAAGTGGCGCAGCCGGAACTGAAGCTGGCCGGCCTGCGCATCAACCCGCGCACCTATTCGCCGAGCCGCTTCAGTTTCGGCACCGACCTGTCGCTGCTCGACGTCGCCACCCAGGCCGAGCTCAAACTGCACGGCCTGCCGCGCCAGTTGCGCCTGGCCGACAGCGCCTGGTCGCCCGACCAGCGCTACCTGGCGTTCACCCACGTCGCCTATGTCGACAAGGGCGAGTCGAAGGTCGAGCTGTGGCTGGTCGACGTCAAGTCGCTGCAGGCGAAAAAGCTCACCACCGAGCCGCTGTCGTATGTCGCCGGCACCGGCTTCAGCTGGCTGCCCGATTCGAGCGCCCTGCTGGTGCACCTGAAACCGGCGGGCCTCGGCAAGGCGCCGCCGGCGACCGGCATCCCGAGCGGACCGGCCACCCAGGACAGCCAGGTCAGCACCGGCGCGCGCCAGCTGCGCACTTATCCGGACCTGCTCAAGAACGAGGAAGACGCCAGGCTGTTCGAGCACTACGCCACCGTCCAGCTGGCGCTGGTCGACCTGGCCGGCAAGACGCGGCTGGTCGGCGCGCCCGACCTGTTCATCGGCGCGCGGCTGGCCCCGAACGGCAAGTTCATCCTGACCCAGGCGATGCAGCGGCCATTCTCGTACGCGGTGCCGGCATCGAGCTTCGCGCGCCGCGTCGACGTGCGCGACCTGTCCGGCAAGGTGCTGCACCTGGTGGCGAGCCGGCCGCTCGAAGAGGGCCTGCCGCCGGGGAACGATGCGGTGTCGGCCGGCGTGCGCGACGTCAGCTGGCGCGTCGACGCGCCGGCCACCCTGGTGTGGGCCGAAGCGCAGGACGGCGGCGACCCGGCCAAGCCGGCCGAGATCCGCGACATCGTCTACGCGCAGGCGGCGCCGTTCGCCGACAAGCCGGTGGTGCTGGCCAGACTTGGCTCGCGCTTCGGCGGCATCCAGTGGGGCCGCGGCGACCTGGCGCTGCTGTCGGAGAGCTGGTACAAGACGCGCGCCGTCAAGACGTGGCGCATCGCCCCCGACCAGCCGGCCAGCGCGCCGCAAGCGGTGTTCGCCTATTCGGCCGAAGACCGCTACAACAATCCCGGCCGCCCGGTCACGCAGCCCGATGCGGCCGGCCTGCCACGCCTGCTGATCGGGCCCGATGCGACCATCCTGCTCGACGGCGCCGGCGCCTCGAACGACGGCGACCGCCCGTTCATCGACCGTTTCAGCCTGGCCAGCAAGCAGAAGGAGCGGCTGTTCCAGAGCGCAGCGCCGTACTACGAAAACGTGGTGGCGGTGCTGAGCGACGACGGCACGCGCTTGCTGACGACGCGCGAGTCGCCCACCGAGCGGCCCAACTTCTTCGTGCGCGACCTCACCCAAAGCGGCGCGGCGCAGCTGACCGCGCTGACCCACTTCCCGCATCCGACGCCGCAGCTCAAGGACGTGCAGAAGGAGCAGATCCGCTACAAGCGCGCCGACGGCGTCGACCTGACGGCGACCTTGCTGCTGCCGCCGAACTACGAGCCGAAACGCGACGGCCCGCTGCCGATGCTGATGTGGGCCTATCCGCAGGAGTTCAAGAGCGCCAGCGCGGCCAGCCAGACCACCGGCTCGCCGTACCGCTTCAACGCGGTCAGCTACTGGGGACCGGCGGCGTTCCTGGCGATGGGCTATGCGGTGCTGGACAATCCGTCGATGCCGATCGTCGGCGCCGGCGACGCCGAACCGAACGACACTTACCTGCCGCAGCTGGTGGCCGACGCCGAGGCGGCGGTCAACGAAGTGGTGCGGCGCGGCGTCGCCGAACGCCACCGCATCGCCATCGGCGGCCATTCGTATGGCGCTTTCATGACCGGCAACCTGCTGGCGCACACGCGCCTGTTCCGCGCCGGGATCGCGCGCAGCGGCGCCTACAACCGCACGCTCACGCCGTTCGGCTTCCAGTCGGAAGAGCGGCCGTTCTGGAAAGCGCAGGAGGTCTACCACACCATGTCGCCGTTTAATAACGCCGACAAGATCAAGGACGCGCTGCTGATGATCCACGGCGAGCAGGATAACAATCCGGGCACCTTCCCGATCCAGAGCGAGCGCATGTTCCAGGCCATCAAAGGGCTGGGCGGCACCGCGCGCCTGGTCATGCTGCCCAACGAAAGCCATGCCTACCGCGCGCGTGAATCGATCATGCAGATGCTCTACGAAACCAACAGCTGGCTCGATAAATACGTCAAAAACGCGAAACCTTAGGGTTTTTTTGTGGTCTGACCATAGGTCAGACCGCGCTTTTC
>JARXKM010000419.1 GCA_030272785.1 Pseudomonadota bacterium | reverse complement strand
GCACCCTGCACGGGCTGTACAAGCCGATGCCGGGCAAGTTCAAGGACTACATCGCGATCCGCAAGCTGAACGGCTACCAGTCGCTGCACACCACCCTGATCGGCCCGTACGGCACGCCGGTCGAGTTCCAGATCCGCACCCAGGAGATGCACCGCACCGCCGAATCGGGCGTGGCGGCGCACTGGCTCTACAAGACTGGCGAATCGAACCTGACCGACCTGCAGCAACGCACCCACAGCTGGCTGCAGTCGCTGCTCGACATCCAGCAGCAGACCGGCGACTCGGCCGAATTTCTCGAGCACGTCAAGGTCGACCTGTTCCCCGATTCGGTGTACGTGTTTACGCCGAAGTCGAAGATCATCGCGCTGCCGCGCGGCGCCACCGCGCTCGACTTCGCCTACAACATCCACACCGGCATCGGCGACCACACGGTGGCGGTGAAGATCAACAACGACAGTGCGCCGCTGCGTACCGAGCTGCACAATGGCGACATCGTCGAGATCGTCACCGATCCGCAATCGCGCCCGAGCCCGACCTGGCTGGCGTTCGTCCGCACCGGCAAGGCGCGCTCGGCGATCCGCCACCACCTGCGCACCATCAACCTGAACGAGTCGGTCGAGCTGGGCCAGGAACTGCTGGCGCAGGCGCTCACCGCGCTCAACATTGCGCCGGAACTGCCGCAGCCGACCATCGAGAAACTGCTCAACGAATCGTCGGCCAAGTCGATGGACGAGCTGTACGCCGAGATCGGCATCGGCAAGCGCATGGCCGCGCTGGTGGCGCGCCACATTTTCGGCCTGATCGACGACGACGACCTCGGCGTGCTGCCGTCCGAGCACCACCTGGCGCCGTCCGAGCTGGACCCGGTGACCATTTACGGCAGCGAAGGCGTGTCGGTGCAGCTGGCGCCGTGCTGCCTGCCGATCCCGGGCGACCAGATCATCGGCCAGTTGCGGCGCGACCAGGGGCTGGTGGTGCACACCAGCGACTGCATGCCCGCCAAGCGGCTGCGCATCAAGGAGCCGGACCGCTGGATCGCGGTGCAGTGGGGCAGCGAACTGAATCGGCGCTTCGACTGCCGCATCCGGCTGCTGATCAACAACGAAAAAGGCATCCTCGCGCGCGTGGCGGCCGAGATCGGCGAGGCCGACGCCAACATCACCTACGTCGGCATGGACGAGGACGAAGAACACGTGATGACGCAGCTGCGCTTCACCATCCAGGTCAAGGACCGGGTCCACCTGGCGCACCTGATCCGCAACCTGCGCCGGGTGACCGGCGTAACGCGGGTCGAGCGCGAACGGGCATAAGGCGCCTATCCCCCGGGGGTCAGTGCCGGCATTCAGACACGCTCTCAGCGCTAGCGATCGAACCCCAGCCAGTCTGCGGATGGGCACGAACGCCGCGGCGCAAGCGCCTTGGCAGGCCTGGCGTTGTCGACGATTCTTACATATGTGGCCGACTGGGCGCCGCGCACGTTGCCATCCCATTGATTACAAAGCCTAATTTTTTCGGGCATTTTTCTTGCTTGTATGTCGTATCTTAATGAAGGTTGTCGACTTATAATTTTGCTATCATCGATGTCACCTTTCATGTGAACTTTCAACGGGCGGACCGACATGAGCAATTTCTTGAGCAAGACAGGCAGCGCAATCGCAATCATTGCATCAGTCCTGCTGGTTGCCGTGCCCGCCCAAGCGTCTCTGCTGCTTGGCAAGACGGTGCGGCTATCGCACGATTTTCCCGCGATGGGTGCGAATAACGTGGCCGTGGACGAGGTTGTCGGTCCCGGGATCGAATGGATGACGGGCTACGCCGGCACCTACCAAGTGGACGTCAGCGACACATCGATCAGCATCACGTTCAACAATGCCGGCGGATTATGGCTTGGATGCTGCATCTTCAACGGATTTCATTTGAACGATGTCGGCAACACCGTCGCGTCATTCACGAACGCAGCCTTGTCGTCGAGCAGTTTCGGCTTTCCTGCGGGCGCGGTGACGTTCGACGCCGACAACATCTACGTCAATTTTGCCGCATTCGGCCCCACGCCGGCCGGCGGCACCATCAATATTGAACTCAACGTCAATCCTGCGCCCGAACCGGCCTCCATCGCGCTGATCGGACTCGGCTTGTTCGGGCTCGCCTTCGGCCGGCGCAAACCAGCGTAGTCGGCGCCGCCCGCACCCCGGGGGTCAGTGCCGGCATCCAGACACGAGCTCGTCGCTATCGGGCGAAACGGCGCGGCGCGGCTACACCAAACAATGGCGACGGATGGGGCCGTGTGCGAATGCCGGCACTGACCCCCGGGGTAAACGTTGACGACGGATGGGGCCGTGTGCGAATGCCGGCTCTGACCCCCGGGGTTTAGACGTCGAGCTCGATCCAGGTGGGCGCGTGGTCGCTCGGCTTGTCGCGCCCGCGCACGTCGCGGTCGACGTTGGCCGCCTTCAGCGCGCCCGCTAGCGACGGACTGAGCAGCAGGTGGTCGATGCGCAGCCCGGCGTCGCGCGCGTAGGCGTTGCGAAAGTAATCCCAGAACGTGTAGATCGTTTCGCCCGGATGCATGCTGCGCAGCGCATCGGTCCAGCCCTGTGCGATGAGCCGGTGGAACGCGGCGCGCGTTTCGGGACGAAATAGCGCGTCGTTGACCCAGCGCTCGGGCTTGTAGACGTCGAGCTCGGTCGGCATGACGTTGAAGTCGCCCGCCAGCACCACCGGCTCGCCGCTGGCGATCAGCTCGGCGGCGCGGGCAATCAGCCGTTCGAACCAGGCCAGCTTGTAGTCGAACTTCGGCCCGGGCGCGGGGTTGCCGTTGGGCAGATACAGGCAGCCGATGCGCACGCCATCGACGAGCGCTTCGATGTAGCGGCTCTGCGCATCCTCGGGATCGCCCGCCAGCCCGCGCCCCGTTTCCACCGGCTGGCTGCCGCGCGCCAGAATGGCCACGCCGTTCCAGCTCTTTTGCCCGTGCCAGATCGCCTGGTAACCGGCGTCGTTGATGGCCGCCTCGGGGAACTTTTCATGCGGCGCCTTCAATTCCTGCAGGCAGGCGACGTCCGGCCGCGTTTCCTCGAGCCACTCGAGCAGCGCCGGCAACCGGGCGCCGATTCCATTGATGTTGAAGGTGGCAATGCGCATGGCGATTCCGCGGTCAGTTGAGTTCCGCTATTTGAACAAAGAAAGCGATTCGCCGCCGCACGCCTGCGCGCCAGCCGCTGCCGGCCATGACGAGAAGCATTAATGGTATGCTCGCGCCAGCCCGTACCGCGACCACGCGATGCGGCGATCAGCCATGAAAGCCCCGCCAGTTGGACAATTCTCAGCGCGACAGCCTGACCCTGCCCTGCCTGGCGCTGCTGGGCAGCCAGATCTCGGTGAACCTGGGCGCCGCCGTCGCCAAGCATCTGTTCAGCGTGATCGGTGTCGAAGCGATCACCGCCTTCCGGGTCGGCTTTTCCGCTTTGCTGCTGATGGCCATCTTCCGCCCGTGGCGCTCGCCGCTGAGCCGGCGCGACGCCGTCAACCTGCTGATCTATGGCAGCGTGATGGGGATGATGAACCTGCTGATCTATCGCGCCTTCGACCGCATTCCGATCGGCATCGCGGTGGCCATCGAAGTGACCGGCCCGCTGCTGGTGGCACTGCTGTCGTCGCGCCGTCCGCGCAACCTGGCCGCCTGCGCGC
>JARXKM010000418.1 GCA_030272785.1 Pseudomonadota bacterium | reverse complement strand
GCAGCAGAGAAGGAAGAGTATGCAGCGTTTCGGCCATTTCGTCAACTTCTTTTTTTGCTACGCCGTCGTTGCCGACGACCCCGAACTGCTCGATTTTTCCAAGCGTTTCATTCGGGAGGCGAACTATAGCAAAGCGGCGCCAAGACGGCAAGGGTCTTTTGAAAGATGAAGTCCGGTCTGGCGTCGTGACTCTTCCGCGGCTATGGGCCGGCGTCATGGTCGAGTATTTTGTTACATTTCAGTTAATACCTGCATGCTAAACTACGCTCCCCCGCACATGACCAACCAGCAGTCGACATGTTATTTAGCTCCGTAACTTTTCTGTTCTACTTTCTTCCATGCTTCCTGGTGTTCTACTATATGTTGCCGTGGAAAAATGCCACGCTGCTGGTGGGCAGCCTGATTTTTTACGCATGGGGTGAGCCGCGCTTCGTACCGTTGTTGATGCTGTCGGCTTTGCTGAACTATGGTTTTGGTTATGTCATCGGCCGTGCCGACCGCGCGCGCCGCCCCCTACTCTCGCTCGGCATCGGCGCCAACTTGGCGGCGCTGGCCTACTACAAGTACGCAGGTTTTTTTGTCGGCATCTGGAACACCGTGGCTGCGCCAAGTAAAGGCGCGCTCACGGTCCCCCAAATCGTCTTGCCATTGGGGATATCGTTCTTCACCTTCCAAGGCATTTCGTATCTGATCGATGTCTACCGGAAGGACATCGACGCCCAGTCGAGCTTTTGGCGTTTCGCCATGTACAAGGCCATGTTTCCACAACTAATCGCCGGCCCGATCGTACGATACCGCCAAATCGCTGAAGAGATTGAAACGCGCACCATCGACAACGCGCGCTTCGGGCGCGGCCTCCGGCAATTCATCATCGGCCTGGCACAAAAAGTCTTGATCGCCAATTCGGTCGCCCTGACCGCCGACCATATTTTCGCCGTCAATCCGGCCATGCTGCCTGCTACAACCGCGTGGCTGGGCATCGCCTGTTATTCGGTGCAGATCTTGTACGATTTCGCCGGCTATTCGAATATGGCAATCGGCATCGGGCATATGCTCGGGTTTACCTACCCGCCGAATTTCCTGCATCCCTATGCGGCAAATTCAGTGACGCAGTTTTGGCGCCGCTGGCACATCAGCCTGTCGAGCTGGTTCCGCGACTATCTATATATTCCCCTGGGCGGCAACCGCGGCACTGGCGCGCGTACCTATTTCAACCTCGCCCTGGTCTTTGTGCTGTGCGGATTGTGGCATGGCGCTGCATGGACCTTCATTTTGTGGGGACTCTGGCACGGCACTTTGCTCATCATTGAACGCCTCGGCCTTGAGAAACTAATGACACGCTTGCCGCGCCTGGTCGCGCATCTCTACACCTTGCTGGCGGTGATGCTCGGCTGGGTGCTGTTCCGCGCCGACAGCGTCGGCCAGGCTTGGAGCTATTGGGGCGCCATGTTTGGCCTCGGGGGATTGGACGGCGCAGTACACCCGTGGCAACGGTACGGCGGCCCGTCGGAATTGACCGCGCTGGGATTCGGCCTGACCCTGGCGATACTGCCGGCGTTTGTGACAAAACCCTTGCCAGGCGCAGCCAAACTGGCCAGCGGGTTACGCCGTGCTGGAACATCGGCCGCACTTGCGGTTGGATTTGCACTGAGCGTTCTTAGCCTGGCGTCCAACACCTACAACCCATTCATCTATTTCCGTTTCTGATCATGGCGCCCATTTCCAACTGGTTTTCGAACCATGGCGCCAAGTGCGCCGCAATTGCCTTGCTGGCGCTACCGACGATCTTGCCGCTCTTGCTCGACACCCAGGAAATCAACGACAACAGGAGCATGGCGCCGCCGCCTGTGGCTCCGACCACTTGGGCCGAGTTTCTGGCACTTCCGGCCCAGGCCGATGCGTGGGTAAAGGACCATTTTGGATTTCGCCGGGAGCTGGTCGAATCAAACAATTATTTGCGGTTCAAGTTATTTCACCAGCTCCCTTCGGGCCAGATGACGGCTGGCGAAAACGGCAGAATATTTGTCACCGCGCACAGTAACCATGCGGCCCCCTTTTCGGCGGTGGTGGAAATTTGCGAAGTCAACAAGCCTTCGCTAAAGGAATTCGGTGCTTACCTGAATGTGCTGTTCAATAGTTTCGAGGCCATGGGTTACATGCCCAAGCTGATGATCGTTCCCTCGGCGCCTGTGGTGCAAAGCGCCGACCTGCCCCCCTGGCTACGCGACCGATGCAAGGGCAGTGACACGCCAATGAAGGCACTACTGGAAAGCGATTACGTCAGCGATAAGGTGAAGTCGGCGATCTGGTATCCGCTGGAACAAATGCGAGCGCGCAACCACGACATCGAGTTGTTTCCGCGGACGTGGTTTCACTGGAATGGTCCCGGGATCGAACAGATTGCGCAAGACAGCATGAGCAAGCTGTTCCCAGCCGTTCAAACGGCCGCGCCCCGCTTGCGGACGCACTCTTCCGTTAAACCATCCGACGTGGCCCATTTTTTTCCTGGCATCGACTTGCCGAGCAAAGTGACCGAGCCAGACTATGCCATGTCGGGCATTGCATCCTGCAATGGTACGACCTGCTATCCGGAGTTCAAGGGGTTCGCCGAGCAGTTGTATGACGTGTCGCGTTTTAACAACCCGGCAGCGCCAGATCGTCGCCTGCTGATCCTTTCCGATTCCTTCGGCAGGTATATCGCCGGCTGGTATAGCCGCTACTACCGTACCGTGGAGCACGTGGCAGTCAACAATGTCAAAGACCTCCAGCCGGGACAGCTAGAAACGCTCAAGAAATTTGTGCTGCGCCAGTCGTCCAATACGGATGTCCTGTTCGTCTTCCACGATGGCGCGCTCACAGGGACTTTGCGTTTGGGATTGCAGCGCTTTCACGGCGAGCAAGAACTGCATCGCCCCGCGGAATACAACTTGGTGGCCCAGCAGATATACGTCTCCTATCTGGGCCGTCCGGCCGATCTTGAAGGCCTGCGCAGCTTTACCCGACAGCTTGCGGATGCAAATGCGCCGATTGACATTCAAAAGTTAAATCTTGCATATGAGCGCAACGCAGGCGTACGCGAAGTCATTGACAGTTTCGGCACCAGTGGTGAAGCGCTTGCCATGCATCCCGGCAATTCAGGCGCGTTCATTAGCGGGACCTACCGGCGAATGTTCGGGCGCCTGCCGGATGCGGGCGGTTTGACCTACTGGACGAAGCAGGTCGACACCGGCACGCTGACGCGTGGCCGCGCAGTATTGTCGATTGCAGCGGGCGCCTTGGTCGGGTCTACACCGCAAGGGCTGCGCGATGGCGCGTTGCTGAGCAAGAAGGTCTCCTACAGTGCGCTCTTCACCACTACATTGACCCAAGCGAAGCGCCAATGCTATGCCGGCGCCACAGCGGCGCAACTGGCACGAAAGCAGATCACGGAAGTCGGAATAGATACCGATTTGCGCCAGGCAAGAGTGGCTGCCGCACGCATGAGTGACGGGGCCTGCAAATAGGCGATGGTTGGCGATAAGCATACAGCGACGCCTGCTGCCGGCGAACATGATTTTGTAGCTGCTGTAATCGTCGACCATCCACTGGCCTTTCCAGCGATTGCCGCTCCACTTCAAAAAATTCGAAGTACGGTCAGGTCGTTTGGAGTCTTGAAGGTGGGTGGGCCGGTCGGGGCGAATCCGATGCAAACCATCGGACGAAAAAAA
>JARXKM010000417.1 GCA_030272785.1 Pseudomonadota bacterium | reverse complement strand
CTAGAGCATGATGGCATGACCTTGCACCGCCCTGACGGAGCCGAATTTGGTTCGTGGGGAGGCGCGAGGAGAGAGCGATGCCGTAGCATCGTGATCGACGAGCAACGCTGTCCACGGGCCAAATTCGGCCCGCCCCGGAGGGGTTGCGTTGAGCAGCCCCGTGGACAGCGTTGAGGCCCTTGCAGGGGCAACCAGCCCCTGCCACGCGCCGCGCCTTGCCACGGGGCCGCTCAACGCAATCAGGGTGGCGCAAGGTCATGTCATCATGCTCTAAAGCGCAAGTCTAGCCTAAATACCCAGCAAGCCAAGCCTGACCGCGCGCATCGCGGAGACTGGACCGGGCATCAGCGGACCTTTCCCGCGCGAACGCGCCGCAAGCCCGTAAAGCACCTGCAAGGGCCGCAGTGCGCGCGGTAGCTTGATCGGCCGCCAATCGTAGGCGCCAGGTTCTGCAATTGCTGCGTTCAGGTCAGCCAAAGCCCATCCCCGCGCAGCATGGGCAACGTCATCTGTCGGAATACCCAACCGCGCCGCGAGGCCAAGGCAAGCCCGCGCCCGCTCATCGGCATATTGCTGGGCCTCAGCGGGTCCGGGTGGCAGGTCGCCCAGCAACAGCTCCCAGCCATCGACCAGCGCCGCGAGACACGCGGCATCGTCGCCCCACGCATCGAGCAATTCCAGCAGCGGCTCGCCGCGGCGGCGCTGGGCGTGCGGCTTGGCCAGCTCGCCGCGCCACCACGCCAGCTTGATCTGGGTGAGCACCGGTTCGACCGAATTGTGCACGGTTGTGCCAAGCCGTGCATCCAATGCGAAAAAGCCCAGCCACAGCCGCTTCGCGCGCGGCGGGGCATAGGCCAGCGCAAGGCGGCGCTCGATCGGCAAGGTTTCAAGGATATCGGTGTCCGGCATCGCCGCCAAACCTAGCTACCTTGCACCGGCTTGCAACGCAGCGCGCACAATTTGTTCGCCTCAACCAATCATTAACCCTGATGCTTGAGAGGACGGGAACCAAGACTGCGTAATGGCAAGGTGTTCTGGAACCAATTGGGGGCACCATGCTCAGCACGATTCGGCGCATTCTTGCGGACCTGCGCGGCAACAAAAGCGGCAATGCCATCCTGTTGGTGGCGCTGGGCATGCCGGTGCTGATCGGCACTTCGGGCCTCGCGGTCGACAGCGCGCAATACTACATGTGGAAGCGCGATCTGCAGTTTGCAGTGGATTCCGCCGCTTTGGCCGGTGCTTGGGCGCGGACCTCGACGGCTACACAGACGACCTATCAGGCCCGCGCGCTCCAGGAATACAATGCCAACGTCCAGGTTACGGGCCCGATCGATACCGGGCCGACGACCACTCTGGTCGATTACAACGGCGGCGCCGCGAACGCGGTCAAGGTCGTGGCATCGGCTACCAAGGCATTGCCGTTTTCGAATATAATGACGGGGCATTCGACGACCGTCACTGTGCAAGCAATCGCCAGCGCAGTACCCGCCGGTGCCACGGTGACCACAACGACAACGCTGAACACCCTGACCGCCTGCATGATCGCGCTGGATCCCAGCGCGCGCGGCGCGTTTACGATTGGCGGTACGGCTTCCGGCACAGTGGGCTGCGGCGGCGCTGCGCTGTCGACCGATCCTTCTGCCGCAATCCGCGAAAACGGAAACCCCAGCGCGACGTTCGGTCAGCTTGTTGCTGGCGGTGGAATTGAGCTCAGCTTGCTCAACAACGTCGGCAACGATCCGCTCAAGCTGAAATCCAATACGGTCGGGCTGACCGATCCCTTGAGCGGTATCACGCAGCCTACCGGTAACGGAATTTCGCGGACCTATTCGTGCCCGACGGCTACAGCCGGGAGCCCAGCGGTGACGACCTATACCGCGACGCAAAAGCTGCGGACGGTGACCACCTACATTTACAAAAAGGGTAGTAATTCCGCTACTGCTGCAGTCATTACTCCCACGTACTCAGGCACTGGCTTTCTCCCCAACAGCGACAACAATCCCGGCTTAACCACCAGCGTCAGTCGCACGACCTCAGCATATGTCGCCAGTGGACCAACGCAGGTTGGACCGACCGCAGGCTCGGCAGTCAGCGTTTCAGGCAGCGGCGGCAACACCATCTGGCGGTTTCCGGCGACCACGACTTACACTACAATTTCGAATGTCGGATCCTCAACGATTGCTGCCATACCCGCAAACGACGGCATCGCGCGTCCGCTGCCCGGCACCTATTCGAGCATCTCGATCGCCTGTCAGACCATTTTCCAGCCCGGCATTTTTGTCATAACTGGCTCGATCGACTTCAGCGCCAACAAAACCGTAAGCGGCACGGATGTCCTGTTTGTGATGACCACTGCAAATAATATCAATAATATAAATTCGAACACCGCTCTGTCGTTTTCAGGCATCACGGCAAGCACTTTGATAACGACGTACGGTTATAACGCAACCAATGCGGGTAAACTGGCGACCATGTTGTTTTACGACACGCTTTCCACTGACCAGATCAAGTTCAACGGCAATTCAACCACGAACTTCAACGGTATCATCTACACCCCCCAGCGGTCGCTGTGGTTTAACGGCACCTCGGCCGTTTCGGGCGCCTGTATGAAGCTGGTTGCCAGGACCCTGATGCTCGATGGCACGACCAATCTTAGCAGTTTTTGCGAACCCGCCGGCGGCAATGCGCTGGAGGTCCGCCCGGAGATTACCACGACCACGACCACGGCGGGTACTGTAGCCAGCGTAAAGTTGGTGGGATGATGCTCATGCTTAAACAGCTATGCTGCGATCAGCGCGGGACGATGGTGATCGAAACCGCGATCGTCGCCCCGGTGCTGGTGCTGATGAGCCTGGGCGCCTTTCAGGTCAGCTCGCTGGTCGCCCGGCAAAGCGAGCTCGACAGCGCGGCAGCCGAAGGCGCCGCGATCGCCATTGCCTCGCCGCCCAACACCGATGCCAAGCGGACAACCCTGCAGCAAGTCGTGACGGCATCGGTCAATGGCAAGCCCTCAGACACGGCCGTGGTCACCGCAACTGCTGCATATCGTTGCAATGCAGCGACCGCTTACGTGACGGATCCGACCTCATGTACGAGCGGGGTGATCTCCAATTTCGTCAAGATCTACATCACCGAGACTTACACACCGACCTGGGTGCGATACGGGATCGCCAGCGCCATCACCTTTCGCACGACACGGTATGTAGAATTTTCGCAAACGGATGTGCCATGATCAAAAATCTCGTTTCCGCGCTCCTGCCTGACCAGACGGCGTCCGCAGCGGTTGAATTCGCGCTGATCGGCCCGGCTTTCCTCGCCATGTTCTTGGGCGTGATGCAGGTCGGCATCGGGATGCAGAACTACAATGCGCTGCGCAGCATTTCAGCCGACACTGCGCGGTGGGCGGTGGTCAATTATCAGACTGGCAACCAGAAGACCGCGATCCAGATGCAGCAGAAGGCAACAGACCTGGCTGCGGCGGCGCCTTACGGTTTGGAAGCGTCGCCGCGCTTTACCGCGTTTGTCTCCAGCCCGACCACGCAGCGGGTCGCTGGGGCGACCGAGTTTAGAATCACGCTGACCTATCAGGTTCGCACCTTGCTCAGCGTGATCGGCATCGGCGAAATTCCGCTGACCTACACCCGGCCGATCTTCGTCATACCGTCCTGATCCGCGAAATCGCGAAACAACCTCACTAAATTAACCATTC
>JARXKM010000416.1 GCA_030272785.1 Pseudomonadota bacterium | reverse complement strand
TGGTGATCGTCAACGCCGACCAGTTCGCGATGCACCAGATGGTCATCAACGTGCTGGAGGCGGCGCGCATCGCCGGCTACGACAAGCTGACCTTCGCGGCCCAGACGGCCGGCAAGAAGTAAGCTGGACCGCAAGCTGGACCACTCGCTTGAATCGGCCCTGACGCGCGCCTGGCTGCGGCGCGGGCCGCTCGCCTGCGCGCTGTGGCCGGTCTCGCTGCTGTTTCGCGCGCTCACCAACTTGCGCGCGCGCCTGTTCCGCGCCGGCCTGCTGCGGTCGACGCGGCTGCCGGTGCCGGTGGTGGTGGTCGGCAATATCTTCATCGGCGGCACCGGCAAGACGCCGCTGACGATCTGGCTGGCCGAGACCTTGCGCGCGGCCGGCTACACTCCCGGCATCATCTCGCGCGGCCACGGCGGCGCCGGCGGCGCGCCGCGCGCGGTGACGGCCGCCGCGCTGGCCGGCGACGTCGGCGACGAGCCGCTGCTGATGGCGCGCCGCACCGGCTGCCCGGTAATGGTCGGGCGCGACCGGCCGGCCGCCGGCAGGGCCCTGCTGGCGGCCCATCCCGAAGTCGACGTGCTGATCAGCGACGACGGCCTGCAGCATTACGCCTTGCGGCGCGATATCGAGATCGTGCTGTTCGACGGCCGCGGCGCCGGCAACGGCTGGCTGCTGCCGGCCGGGCCGCTGCGCGAACCGGTGGCGCGGCGGCGCGACTTCACCGTCGTCAACGCGCCGCAGCTGACGGCGCAGCTGGCCGCCAGCGTCGGCGGCGCGCCGTTTCGCATGCAGCTGGCCGGCCAGGTCGCCGAGCAACTGATGCGGCGCGGCGAGCGCATCGCGCTGGCCAGCCTGGCCGGCCGGCGCATCGTCGCCGCCGCCGGCATCGGCAACCCGGCGCGTTTTTTTGCCATGCTGCGCGGGCACGGCCTGGCGTTCACCGAACTGCCGTTGCCGGACCATCATGATTTCCGCGACCAGCCGTTCGCCCGGCTCGATGCCGACATCATCCTGATCACCGAGAAGGATGCAGTAAAATGTGGGCAAATTGAAAATCTCAAAAACGACCCGAGACTGTGGGTCGTACCGGTGACGGCGCAGCTCGATGGCGCGCTGGCCGAACAAATTGTGGAGAAATGTCGTGGATGCTCGACTGCTTGATATCCTGGTCTGCCCGCTGTGCAAGGGACCGCTCGAATACGACAAGAAGGCGCAGGAACTGATCTGCAAAGGCGACCGCCTGGCCTACCCGATCCGCGACGGCATCCCGATCATGTGGGCCGACGAGGCGCGCAAGGTCGAACCGGCGTGACCCGGCCCGGCGTGGCCAGCGTGCCCAGCGTGCCGTTCACCGTCATCATCCCGGCGCGGCTGGCCTCGACCCGGCTGCCGGGCAAGCCGCTGGCCGACCTGGGCGGCAAGCCGATGGTGGTGCGGGTGGCCGAGCGCGCCGCGCTGTCGGGCGCCGCGCGCATCCTCGTCGCCACCGACCATGCCGATATCGCCGCCGCCTGCGCCGCCCACGGCATCGAGGTGTGCATGACGCGCGCCGACCATCCGTCCGGCACCGATCGCATCGCCGAAGCGGCGCGCGCGCTCGGCCTGGCGGCCGACGCGGTGGTGGTCAACCTGCAGGGCGACGAGCCGCTGATCGACCCGTCGCTGCTGGCCGCCTGCGCCGCCCGCATCGGCCAGGACACGCCGATGGCCACCTGCGCCCACCCGATCGACGACGTCGCCGACGTCTTCAACCCCAACGTGGTCAAGGTGGTGCTCGACAAGGCGGGCCGCGCGCTGTATTTTTCGCGCGCGGCGATCGCCTGGCACCGCGACGGCTTCGCGCTGTCGCGCGCGGCGCTGCCGGCCGGCTACGCGCCGCTGCGCCACATCGGCCTGTACGCCTACAGCAACGACTTCCTGCAGCGCTATCCCGGCCTTGAACCATCGCCGCTCGAGGCGGTCGAAGCGCTCGAACAGTTGCGCGTGCTGTGGCACGGCTATCCGATCGCGGTGCACATCACCGGTGCGGCGCCGGCCGCCGGCGTCGACACGCCAGACGACCTGGCGCGCGTGCGCCAACATTACGCCACCCTTACGCAGACGCGCTGAACTGGCCGGAATCACGAAATAAATAAGCTGGCCATTTTCATATTGGCGCTGGGCGCCACTTTCGTGGTAAGTTTCGTCCCAAGGTAGTCAGATATGCATCACCCTCTATTCGTCGCTACGATAACAATTATTCAACATTGCATTAGGAATTTTTCATGCGTCTCATACTGTTAGGAGCACCCGGTGCCGGCAAGGGCACCCAAGCGAACTTCATCAAGGAAAAGTACAACATCCCGCAGATTTCCACCGGCGACATGCTGCGCGCGGCGATCAAGGCCGGCACCGAGATGGGCATGGCGGCCAAGAAAGTCATGGATGCGGGCGGCCTGGTGTCGGACGACATCATGATCGGGCTCGTCAAGGACCGGCTGCAGGACGCCGACTGCGCCAACGGCTACCTGTTCGACGGCTTCCCGCGCACCATCGCGCAGGCCGACGCCATGAAGGACGCCGGCATCAATGTCGACTACGTGCTCGAAATCGACGTGCCCGACGAGTCGATCGTCGAGCGCATGAGCGGGCGCCGCTCGCACCCCGGTTCGGGGCGCGTGTACCACATCAAGTTCAATCCGCCAAAAGTGGACAACCTCGACGACCTCACCGGCGAACCGCTGATCCAGCGCGACGACGACAAGGCCGAGACGGTCATGAAGCGCCTGGCCGTCTACCATACCCAGACCGAAGTGCTGCTTGGCTATTACAACCAATGGTCGCAGTCCGGTTTGCCGGGCGCGCCGAAGTACCGCCGCATCGCCGGTGTCGGACCGGTCGAGCAAATCCGTGACGCGGCCTTCGCGGCGCTGACGGAATAAGCAGGCAAGCAGCGGACTTCGTGTCCGCTATTTTTTTACCGCGTTTTCACCGCGATTTTGCCGCGTTTTTTGCCGACCGCAATGCCAGCACACTGGCGTCGTTCGCATAGTTTTCGATTCAAAGTTTTGCAGTGCGCAGTAAGGCTGGCCGCGTCCCTCACACCCTGGGGGGCCGGCCGTTCGAAGTGTGTTTTTGTAGTGCTTGATAATAAAACTAAGGGGACGAAATGGCAGCAAATTATCTGATGTTTGCGGTAGTGTGTGGCGTCATCGCAGTGGTGTACGGTTTATGGTCGCGCAGCTGGATTCTGCGCCAGGACGCTGGCAACGCCAGGATGCAGGAGATCGCCCAGGCGATCCAGGAAGGCGCGGGCGCCTATCTGGCGCGCCAGTACCGCACCATCGCGCTGGTCGGCGTGGTGCTGTTCGTGGCCATCTTCGCGCTGCTCAAATGGCAGACCGCGTTTGGTTTTCTGATCGGCGCGGTGCTCTCGGGCGCGTGCGGATTCATCGGCATGAACGTGTCGGTGCGCGCCAACGTGCGCACCGCACAGGCGGCCACGCGCGGCATGAACGACGCGCTCGACGTCGCCTTCAAGGGCGGCGCCATCACCGGCATGCTGGTGGTCGGCCTCGGCCTGCTCGGCGTGACCCTGTTCTACTGGATGCTGACGGCGCAGGCGGCCGGCAGCACGCTGACGCCGCACGACGTCATCAAGCCGCTGATCGGACTCGCCTTCGGCGCCTCGCTGATCTCGATCTTCGCGCGGCTCGGCGGCGGCATCTTCACCAAGG
>JARXKM010000415.1 GCA_030272785.1 Pseudomonadota bacterium | reverse complement strand
GCTGCATGATGTGGACGATCATGTCGCCCAGGTCGACCAGCACCCATTCGCCGGTGGTTTCGCCTTCGATGCCGATCACTTCGCCGCCGGCGTCCTTGACTTTGTCGCGCACCGAGGCGGCCAGCGCCTTGGTCTGGCGGTTCGAGGTGCCGGAGACGACCGCGATGCGGTCGAACAGGCTGGTCAGGTGCATCGTGTCGAACACGGTGATGTCCTGGCCCTTGACGTCCTCGAGCGCGTCGACGACGAGGGTTTGCAGTTTTTTGATATCCATTAGATTTTGTATAAATTATGTTGTTGAATGTAGTCTAGCACTACCGGGGGGATCAGCGAGTTTGCCTGTTCTCCCCGTTGCAGCGCAGCACGAATCTGGGTGGCTGAGATGTCCACGGCCAGCGCCTCGGCCAGGAAAACCCTGCCGGACGGTGTAGTACGAAGCTGTTCCAGGCTCCCCTGGCGTGTTGCAATTTCTTGTGCGACGACCGCCGGCAGGGCCGCGTGCGCCAGCGTGAATCCGGGCCGCGCGGCCACGCCGATATGGGCGTAGTCGAACAGCGCGCGCCAGTCGCGCCAGCTGTCGAGCTGCTGCAGCTGGTCGGCGCCCATCAGGAACACGATCGACGCCTCCGGCCCCAGTTCGGCGCGCACCTGGCGCAAGGTGTCGATGGTGTAGGTCGGCGCGGCGCGGTCGATCTCCTGGTGGTCGATCACGACGTCGAGGGCGGCGGCGCGAAACGCCATTGCGAGCATCGCCACCCGGTCGGCGGCGCTGGCATGCAAGCCGTCCTTTTGCCACGGCCTGCCGGCCGGGACGACGCGCAGCTGGTCGGGCCTGAGCAGCGTGGAGAACAGCGCGGCGAGCGCCACATGGCCGTGATGGACCGGGTCGAAGCTGCCTCCCAGCAGCGCGACGCATGCGGTCACGTCGCCAGCCAGTCTTTGTGGACCAGGAAGTCGGTGGCCAGGCGCGCTTCCGCGCTGCCGGCCTCCGGCTGCCAGTCGTAGCGCCATTTGACGATCGGCGGCATCGACATCAGGATCGCCTCGGTGCGCCCGCCCGACTGCAGGCCGAACAGCGTACCGCGGTCCCACACCAGGTTGAACTCGACGTAGCGGCCGCGCCGGTAAGCCTGGAAATCGCGTTCGCGCTCGCCGTACGGCGTCGCCATGCGGCGTTCGAGGATCGTCAGGTAGGCCGGCAGGAAGGCGTCGCCGACGCTTTGCGTCATCGCGTAGCTCTGGTCGAAACCGGCTTCGTTGAAATCGTCGAAGAAGACGCCGCCGACGCCGCGCGGCTCCTTGCGGTGCTTCAGGTAGAAATACTGGTCGCACCAGGTCTTGAAGCGCGCGTGCAGGTCGTCGCCGAACGGCGCCAGCGCATCGTGGCAGACCTGGTGGAAGTGGCGCGCGTCCTCGTCGAAGCCGTAGTAGGGCGTCAGGTCCATGCCGCCGCCGAACCACCAGACCGGCTCCTTGCCGTCGGCGGTCGCTTCGAAAAAGCGCACGTTCATGTGCACCGTCGGCGCGTACGGATTGCGCGGATGGAGCACCAGCGAGACGCCCATCGCGACCCATGCGCGGCCGGCCAGTTCGGGGCGCGCGGCAGCGGCCGACGGCGGCAGGCTGGCGCCGGTGACGTGCGAGAAGTTGACGCCGCCGCGTTCGAACACATTGCCTTCCTCGATCACGCGCGAGATGCCGCCGCCGCCTTCCGGGCGCTGCCAGGCGTCGCGCAGGAACGGCTTGCCGTCGACGCGTTCGAGCGCCTGCACGATACGTTCCTGCAGGTCGAGCAGCCAGGCCTTGACGGCGTGAGGGGCGGGGGATGACATTGGGCGGGGTCGGGGAATAAAAAAAGTGAGGACGAATTGTACACTGCCCCGGCATTTTATGATATAGGCGGGGTTGCGGGAAGGTTCGCGCTATGGCTGCGCGACGAAATTGGGTCCCCGCGTTCGCGCGGACCCAATTGCGGACAACTGGGCGGCGCTTAGTGCTTCAGCCCGCGCCAGCCGATGTCGCGGCGGTACTGCGCGCCGTTGAAGTGGATCTTCTCGACCGTCTCGTAGGCCTGCTTCTGCGCCATCTTGACGCTGTCGCCCAGGCCGACCACGCACAGTACGCGTCCGCCGTTGGTGAGCAGCGTGCCGTCGACGATGGCGGTGCCGGCGTGGAAAGTGACGCACTCGGGCGTCTCGGCCGGGATGCCGTCGATGACGTCGCCCTTGCGCGGCGCGTCCGGATAGCCGTCGGCGGCCATCACCACGCCGACCGCGGTGCGGCGGTCCCAGTCCAGTTCGACCGCGTCGAGGGTGCCGTTGACCGCATGCTCCATCACGTTCAGCAGGTCGCTCTTGAGGCGCGCCATGATCGGCTGCGTCTCCGGGTCGCCCATGCGGCAGTTGAATTCGAGCGTCTTCGGATTGCCGGCGGCGTCGATCATCAGGCCGGCGTACAGGAAGCCGGTGAAGACGATGCCGTCGCGCGCCATGCCGCTGATGGTCGGGTTGATGACCTCGCGCATGACGCGCGCATGCATCTCGGGGGTGACGATCGGCGCCGGCGAATAGGCGCCCATGCCGCCGGTGTTGGGGCCTTCGTCGTGGTCCTTGAGGCGCTTGTGGTCCTGGCTGGTGGCCAGCGGCAGCACGTTTTTGCCGTCGCACATGATGATGAAGCTCGCTTCCTCGCCGGTCAAAAATTCCTCGACGACGATGCGCGCGCCGGCGTCGCCGAAGCGGTTATCGAGCAGCATCAGGTCGGCCGCGTCGTGCGCTTCCTGCAAGGTCATCGCCACCACTACGCCCTTGCCGGCGGCCAGGCCGTCGGCCTTGATGACGATCGGCGCGCCCTGCGCATCGATGTAGGCGTGTGCTTGCACGACGTCCGAGAAGGTCTGGTAGGCGGCGGTCGGGATGCCGTGGCGCTGCATGAACGACTTGGCGAAATCCTTCGAACTTTCCAGCTGCGCCGCTTCCTTGGTGGGGCCGAAAATTTTCAGGCCGCGGCCGCGGAACAGGTTGACGATGCCGGCCGCCAGCGGCGTCTCGGGACCGACCACGGTCAGCGCGATGTGCTCGGCGACGACGAATTCGGCCAGTTCGTGCGGGTCGGTCAGGTCGACGTTGACGAGCCGGCTGTCGCGCGCGGTGCCGCCGTTGCCGGGGGCGACGTAGACCATCTGGATGCGCTCCGATTGGGCCAGTTTCCAGGCCAGTGCGTGTTCGCGGCCGCCAGAGCCGACTACCAGGATTTTCATATGCGCCTTACTCTTCGATCAGTGCGTTGGTATAGACTTCCTGCACGTCGTCGAGGTTTTCGAGCGCGTCGAGGATCTTTTGCATCTTGATGGCGTCTTCGCCCGTGAGCGCCGTTTCGGCGGCCGGCTTCATGATGATTTCGGCCACTTCGGCCTTGAAACCGGCCTTTTCGAGCGACTCTTTCAGCGCCGCGAAGGCGAACGGGTCGCACAGCACTTCGAAGCCGCCTTCGTCGTCCTGCAGCACGTCGTCGGCGCCGGCTTCGAGCGCCGCTTCCATCAGCTTGTCTTCATCGACGCCAGGGGCGAACAGCAGCTGGCCGCAGTGCTGGAACATGAAGGCGACCGAGCCTTCGTTGCCCATGTTGCCGCCATGTTTGTTGAAGGCGTGGCGCACTTCGGCCACCGTGCGCACGCGGTTGTCGGTCATGCAGTCGACGATGATGGCGGCGCCGCCGATGC
>JARXKM010000414.1 GCA_030272785.1 Pseudomonadota bacterium | reverse complement strand
TAGGTATGACACTTATGATTTCGGTTTAGGATTCAACACTGAATCCGCGCGCGCCTTGTCGGCCAGGCTCAGCGTCGGCCCGACTTGCTTGAGCGCCTCTGCCGCCGATTCGTGTCCCGCCTGCTGGGCCAGGGTGAGCCAGACATACGCCATCGCCATATCCTTGCTGCCCGCTTCGCCATTCGCGCACATCACGCCGAGGTTGAACATGGCGTCCGGCTGGCCCTGCCTGGCGGCGGAGTTGAACAGCTTGCGCGCGGTCGCCAGGTCCTTCGTCACGACTTCGCCCGTGTAGAAGTAGGTGCCGAGCGCACTTTGCGCGTCGGCATTCGATTTGAGCGCCGCTTCCTTGTAGTAGACGATGGCCCGTTTGGAATCGGCCGGCACGCCTTTGCCCAAGTCGTACATCCGGCCGGCCGCATACAAGGCGCCCGCATGACCCATCTTGGCGGCCGCGTCAAACCACGCGCCGGCCAGCTTCAGGTCCTGCGGCACGTCCGGCTCGCCGGCGTAGAACACCTTGGCGAGATTGTACTGGGCGGGCGCGTAGCCAGCCTCCGCCGCTTCCTTGAAGTAGCCGACTGCCTTGCGGGCGTCCTTCGCACCGCCAAAGCCGTTCAGCGCCGCCATGCCGAGCGTATTGTTGGCCGGCATGAAGCCGATCTTGGCCGCGTTGGCGAACCACTTGTTCGCTTCCGCCGGATTCTTGTGCGTGCCGATGCCGCGCAGGTAGATTTTGGCCAGCAGCAAGGTCGCCTCGACGCGCGGCGTCGTCACTTCGGGCGCCTTCGGATTGAAGGCGACGGTGTCGCGCATCGGGTCGAAGCGCGCCTCGGTCACTTTCCTGAGCCAGACGATGGCTTCGTTGGTGTTCTTGGGCGTGCCAAGGCCGTACAACTGGATCTGCGCGAGCATCAGGGCCGCTTCGTCGTAGCCGATCTTGTTGTAGGCGACGGTGGCCAGCGCCTGCGCCTTGCTGTACTCCTTGGCGTCGAACGCGGCGAACGCTTCGCCGAGCGACTTGTCCTTGCGCGCGATGTAGTGGCGGCCGGCCGCGAAATTGCGATCGGCGCCGGAGCAACCGCCGGCCGCCGCGGTGGTGGTCGTCAGTGCGTCGGCCACGATCGAGCTCGACACCGCCTGGTTGGACACATCGCCATTCGGACTGCCTTCGCGGAATCGCTCGGCTTCATTGGAGGCGCTGTCCTCGAGGTTGAAGTCGCTCATGTAGGCTTGCGTCGCGTCGTCTTCGGCGGCGCTGTATGCGCTCATGAAGTTGCAGCCCGAGGCCAGGTGGCGCGACAGGACCTTGCTCTTGGCGGCGGTGATGAGCTTCGAATCGCCGACCGCGCCGCGTTGCGCCGAGACCGTCACGCTGGCCGATGGCGCCGCCTCGGTCGCCGGCTGCGTCTGGGCATTGGCGGTCGGGCCCGCGAGGAGCGTTGCGGGCAGGAGCATTGCCAGGCTGAGCCTGATTGTGCGCGTCGAAATGTGCATTGCAGTTTCCTCGTCGGAAGTTGGCGAACGGCGGGTCGGGTGAGTCGGGTATCAGGTCAGCAAACTGCGCCAGCGTGCACGGTATGCCAGCAGGGCGGTGTCGGGTGTGCAACGCGTGGTGTCGGGGCGATCTTGAACCGCGGGAACGACGGTGGCGCGCGCTGCCCAATGGTGCAGCAGCCAGCCGCCGCAGGTGGTGCCGCTGGCGTCGTCCGATACGGTCACCGGCTGCTGCGGGCGCAATGCGGCCAGCAACGCGGCAAAATGGGGATTGCCGGTAAAGCTGCCTTCGATCATCAGCGGGCCGGATGCTGCCAGTGCCTCGAGGCAGTAGTCGGTCATCAGCACGCAATACAGCGTGGCAAGCGCATAGC
Source organism: Pseudomonadota bacterium (assembly GCA_030272785.1). Taxonomy (GTDB): domain Bacteria; phylum Pseudomonadota; class Gammaproteobacteria; order Burkholderiales; family Burkholderiaceae_D; genus JAFCUW01. The sequence continues at coordinate 1,872 of JARXKM010000414.1, read as the reverse complement.
GTTGCTGGTCCGTTTGCGGGGCGGGGCCGACGATGCTGCCGGTGCGGCCCGAGAACGGTCCGCCGGACTCGGCGAAACAGGGCAGTGCGAAGGTTTCCTGCGCCATCACCATGTCGATGTCGGCGGCCGTGCAGGCGCTGGGTGCGGCGCCGGCCAGCAGGGCGAACTCGCGCCCGCCCATGAAGCGCATGCACGCCACCGGCTGGCCCAGCGCGTTGGTGTTGGCCAGCATGTCCGATTGCTCGTCCAGCCCTGCCAAGGGGGTGCCGAACGATGCTGCGATCAGCCAGGTGCCGCTCGACAAGACGGTGCCGGCGCCGTCGCCGAGGTAGCGCAGCAGCGACGCGTTGCTGTCGTGGATGCCGCAGACGATCTTGCAATCGGCCGGCAGGCCGGTGCGCTCGATCAGCGCGGGACGCAGCGGCCCCAGCGCGGCCCAGGCCGGCTGCAGGACGGGAAACTTGCCGCGCCAGCCCATGCGCGCGACCAGCGACGAGTACTGCTGCGTCACCGGCGCCCACAGGTCGGTATGGCAGCCGAGCGAGGTCGCTTCGCTGGCGGCCACGCCCGACAAGCGCCACGCCCAATATTGCGGATACAGCAGGATGTGCCGCGCGCGGGCGAACTCGGCCGGGAAGACATTGGCCAGCCACACCAGCTGCCGGCCCAGGTTCAGGCCGGCGGGCAGGGCGGGCGAGTAGGTCTCGGCGAACGGCGGCCGGTCGCCGGCGTACAAGGTAGCGATCTGTTCCGGCAGGCCGCTCTCGTAGTCGAGCACGGGCAACACCAGCCCGTCGTCATCGACCAGCGCGGCCGTGGCGCCGTGTGTCACCGGAACGATGGCGCCCACCCGCGCCAGCTGCGCAAACGCGCGCAACGTCGCCAGCATCCACTCCCAGATGCGCTCGGTATCGTGGTGCGGATACGGGCCGTCGTGCCGGATGGCGTTCGGCATGCGCTGCTCGGCCAAGGTCGCGCCGGCGGTGGAGAGCAGGGTCAGCTTGACATTGGTCTTGCCGATGTCGAGGACGATGGTGGCGTCGCGCTGCGTCATTTGCGCGTCTTGCGTCCGCGCATCAGCCGCGGCAGCGCGATGGTCACCAGCAGCAGCACGCCGACGACGATGGTCATGATGATGCCGGGAATATTGGCCAGCGACAGCCCGTAGGTGACGATGCCCAAGGTCAGCACCGCCAGCAGCACGCCGCCGATGCTGCCGGCGCCGCCTTCGATGCGCACGCCGCCCAGGATGACCATGGTGATGATCTCGAGTTCCCAGCCCATCGCGATATTCGGCCGGGTGCTGCCGATGCGTCCGGTCAGGAACCAGGCGGCCAGGCCGGCCATCGCGCCGGTCAGCATGAACAGCGCCAGCCGGTAGCGGTCGACCGAGATGCCGGAGAAGCGCGCCGCCACCGGGTTGTTGCCGATCGCGTAGATGCGGCGGCCCCAGGTGGTGGTGTGCAGCAGTACGGCGAATACCGCGGCGAGCAGCAGCAGCACGACGAATTCGCGCGGGATCACGTTGAGGAAATAGCCCTGGCCCCAGTCGCCCATCAGTTGCGGGTAGCCGGTGAAGGCCTTGTCGCCCAGCACCACGCTGGCCAGGCCGCGAAACAGCGACACCGTGCCGATGGTGACGACGATCGACGGCAGCGCGAAGCGCGTCACCAGCACGCCGTTGAGGCAGCCGCACAGGGTGCCGGTGGCCAGCGCGACGACGATCAGCCCGTGCGGCGGCATGCCGTAGCCATGCGCGAGCCCCATCGCCACCGACGACAGCGCCAGTGTGCCGGACACCGAAATGTCGATTTCGCGGCAAATGATCAGCAGCGCCATCGGCAGGGCGATCATGGCCTTTTCGCTGAAGCT
>JARXKM010000061.1:14479-20031 GCA_030272785.1 Pseudomonadota bacterium | reverse complement strand
CTCGACACCACCAACATCTACCTGGAAGCGGCGTTCTGGTGGCCGAACGCGATCCAGGGGCGGGCGCGCCGCTTCAATTTCTCGACCGATGCGGCGCACCGCTTCGAGCGCGGGGTCGACTTCGCCACCACGGTGGAGCACATCGAGCGCATCACCGCCCTGATCGTCGAAATCTGCGGCACCGCCGACAGCATCGTCAATCCGGTCGACGACCAGTCGGTCAACCTGCCGCAACGCCCGCCCGTCATGCTGCGCACCGCGCGCGCCCAGAAGGTGATCGGCGTGCCGCTCACCGACGCGCTGATCGCCGACATCTTCACCCGCCTCGGCCTGGCGTTCACGCAGCAGAGCGGCCAGTTCGCCGTGACGGCGCCGTCGTTCCGCTTCGACATCGAGATCGAGGAAGACCTGATCGAGGAAGTGGCGCGCGTGTACGGCTTCGAAAACATCCCGGCGCTGCCGCCGGTGGCCGCCAGCGCGATGATCCTCGCGCCCGAGCACGTGCGCTCGCTGTTCGCGCTGCGCCACCGCATGGCCGACCTGGGCTACCAGGAAGTGGTCAACATGAGCTTCGTCGAGTCGGCCTGGGAAACCGATTTCTCCGCCAACACCGACCAGATCCGCCTGCAGAACCCGATCGCCAGCCAGATGAACGTGATGCGCTCGTCGCTGATCGGCAGCCTGGTGGCGAACGTGCGCTACAACCTGAACCGCAAGGCCGGCCGCGTGCGGGTGTTCGAGATCGGCGCCATCTTCCAGCGCAATCCGTACGCGCTCGACGGCGCGCTGTCGATCGCCGGCTTCGACCAGCCGAAGCGGCTCGCCGCGATGGCCTACGGCCCGGCGCAGGACGAGCAATGGGGCGTGGCGGCGCGCGTGGTCGACTACTTCGACGTCAAGGCCGACCTGGAAGCGATGTTCGCGCCGTTGAGCTTGCGTTTCGTCAAGATCGATCACCCGGCGCTGCATCCGGGCCGCTCGGCCGCGGTCGAACTGGACGGCAAGGCGGTCGGCTTCATCGGCGAACTGCACCCGCGCTGGCTGCAGAAATACGAGCTGGCGCAGGCGCCGGTGCTGTTCGAAGTCGATGCGGCGGCGCTGCAGCAGCGGCCGGTGCCTAAGTATGAGGACATTTCGAAGTTTCCAGGCGCCACCCGCGACCTCGCGCTGGTCGTCAAGAACGGTGTCGCGGCGCAGGATCTGCTCGATGCTTTTGTTGCTGAAAAGCAGATAAATCCGGTTGGAAACATCGTGCAAGCCATTGTTTTATTTGATGAATATCGTGGAAAGGGGCTGGAGGCGGATGAAAAAAGTCTTGCTTTCCGCTTTAGCTTGCAAGATACTCAAAGCACCTTGCAGGACGACGCGGTCGATGCGTTGATGTCGGCCATGGCGCTTGCCGCCAAGCAAAAACATCACGCGACCATGCGCTCGTAATGTCATACCAACAAAGCTGGAATTCAAAGGCAGGGCTGTAAAATTAATAATAACGACGTGGATTCGGCCGTACTTCAATCGGCGCTGGCCGCCGACCTGCATCGTGCGATGCTGGTGGCCAAGGTGCGCCAGCAGGCCGAGAAAGACTTGCCGACGCTGACCAAGGCCGAACTGGCCGAACTGCTGTTCGAGCAGGTCGGCCTGAACAAACGCGAAGCGAAGGACATGGTCGAAACGTTCTTCGACGAAATTCGCAATGCGCTCGAGCGCGGCGAAGCGGTCAAGCTGTCCGGCTTCGGCAACTTCCAGTTGCGCGACAAGCCGCAGCGGCCCGGCCGCAATCCGAAGACCGGCGAGGAGATTCCGATCACCGCGCGGCGGGTGGTCACGTTCCATGCGAGCCAGAAGCTCAAAGGAATGGTCGAGGCATCCAGTCCGCTGAACCGCCCTGCCTGAGAAGCACGCCATGAACGATCGTCCGAGCAAGACCGATCTCATCGTGCTGCCGCCGATTCCCGCCAAGCGCTATTTCACCATCGGCGAAGTGAGCGAATTGTGCGGCGTCAAACCGCACGTCCTGCGCTATTGGGAACAGGAATTCACGCAACTGAAACCGGTCAAACGTCGCGGCAACCGGCGTTATTACCAACACCATGAAGTGCTGTTGATCCGGCGTATCCGCGAATTGCTGTACGAGCAGGGCTTCACGATCAGCGGCGCCCGTAACAAGCTCGACAGCCGTGGCGCCGAGCCGGCCGCCGACCAGGCCATCGATGCGCCGCGCCAGGACGGTGCCGGCGCCGCTGCGCATGTCGGCCAGGCGCTGCTGCGCGCCGAACTGACCGCCATCCTCGCCTTGCTCACGCGCGGCGTGTAGACGCGCTTCGCGGCGCAACGTTGGCGGCCCGACCACGCGTGTCGCTGGGTCGAAGCGCGCGGCGAAGCGCGGCGGGGATGATAGAATATTATAATTGTAGGGCAGCCGTGCCAACGCATGCGCAGTACGGGCGTGAGGTCCGCCTCGGACTCTTTCCTGGTCCAGGAAAAAATAAGGGAAGACAATGATACGCGTTGCCATTTGTGACGATCACCAAATTGTACGAGCAGGATTCAAGCAGATTTTTTCTTCGTCGGGCGACGATTTCACCGTTGTTGCCGAAGGCGCAACGGGGCGCGAAGCCCTCGATATCGCACGCCGCGAGATTTGCGACGTGCTGTTGCTCGACATCGCCATGCCGGACCAGAGCGGCATCGACATCTTGCGCACCATCCGCCAGGGCCAGCCGAACCTGCCGGTGCTGATCCTGTCCGGCTATCCGGCGCAGCAGTACGCGCTGAACCTGTTCAAGATGGGCGCCAACGGCTACCTGAACAAGGAATGCGAGGCCGACGAACTGAAAACGGCCGTGCGCACCGTGTTCCAGGGGCGCCGTTACGTCAGTTCGACGGTCGGCGAATTGCTGGCGCAAAGTTTCGACCGCGATCCCAACACCGCCTTGCACACCGAGTTGTCGGACCGCGAGTTCCAGGTCTTCCTGCGCCTGGCCAAGGGCGCCACGGTGTCCGATATCGGCGTCGCGCTGTCGCTGAGCATCAAGACGGTGTCGACCTACCGCACCCGCATCATGGAAAAGATGGGGCTGCAGTCGAACAGCGACCTGACCTATTACGCGATGAAGAACAACTTGCTCGATTAATTCGCGATGAAGAACAACTTGTTCGACTCATTCGATTAGCCAAGGCCGGCGCAACGCCGCGCCAGGCGACGCCGTGCGGCGCGTGGCGCGGGGCTATAATGGCCGTCAGATTGCTCTGCCGCCCAGGAGGAACCCGAGGATGGACAACGCCGCCGACTGCGCGGGCAAGCCAGGTCTGCCGTTCTACAAGACCGTGCTGTGCCTGATGTGCGTACTGATCCTGATCGTCAACGGCTTCAGCCTGGCGCACAACCTGCAGTCGCTCAAGAGCACCAACGAGCTGCAAACCCAGAGCGCGCGCGTCAGCGCCAAGGTGCAATACCTGAACCTGCTGGTGAGCGACGCCGAGGGCAGCTTGCGCGGCTATTTCCTGTCCGGCTCGGAAAGCTATCTGGGCCCGGTGCGCACCGCGCGCGCCGAGATCGACACCCAGTTCACCCAATTGCAGGCACTGCTGGCCGACAATTCGTCGCAACTGAAGAACCTGGCCCAGTTGCGCATGCTGGTTGCGCGCAAGCTTGCCGCGATGGACCAGACGCTCGCGCTGTACCGCAGCGGCGGCCTGGGCGACGTCGTGCGGGCCGCCGAAAGCGCCGACAGCGCGAGCACGATGGACGAAATCCGCCTGATGGTGGTGATCATCGTGCAGGAGCAGCACGAGTTGCTGGCCGCGCGCGGCGCCGCGTTTTACCGGCAATACCAGCAGGCGGTGCTGCTGGGCATCGGCATCAACCTGGTCGCCATCCTGGTCATCGCGCTGTTTTACCGGCTGATACGGCGCAGTTTCTTTTCGCGCGTGGTGGCGCAGCGCGCGCTGCAGAACGCCAACGACACGCTCGAAACGATGGTGGTCACGCGCACCGAGCAGCTGTCGGTGCTGTCGCGCCACCTGATCCGGGTGAGCGAAGACGAAAAGGCCCGCCTGGCGCGCGAGCTGCATGACGAGATGGGCGCCAACCTGACCGCCATCAGCATGCATCTGCAGGCGGTCGGCGCGCGCCTGCAGCCCGGCCAGGAGGCGCTCGGCGCGATGCTCGGGCGCGCCCGCGCGGCGCTGGTCGACACGGTCGAACTGAAGCGCCGCATCGTCGAAAACCTGCGTCCTAGCCTGCTCGACAACCTCGGCCTGTCGGCCGCGCTGCACAGTTATTGCGAGGAGTTTTCGACCATCACCGGGGTGGCCTGCGAGGCGCTGGTCGATGCCGAGGTCGACGCCGCCGGCCCGATGCAGGCCATCGCGGTATTTCGCATCGTCCAGGAAGCGCTCAACAACACGGCCAAGTATGCCGCCGCGCGCCACGTCGTCGTGCGCCTGGCGCGTGCCGGTGCGGTGCTGGAACTGGAGGTGTGCGACGATGGCGTGGGCATCGCGGCCGATGCGGCCAGACAGCCGAAATCGCATGGCTTGCTGGGCATGCGCGAGCGAGCCTTGCTGCTCGGCGGCAGCCTGAAAGTGGGACGCGGCGTCAACGGCGTCGGCACCAGCGTCGAAGCGGAGATTCCGCTGACGGATGCACATGGCGCGGCGCGCGGCGAGGCGCGCGCCGCGCTGCCGGCCCCACTTAACGGGCGACGTCCGCCAGCAGGCGATCATATTCCGACTTTGCCACCTTGTAGCATTCGCCCGCATATTCCTCCAGGCCTTGACGGTCAAGTACCGTGATGTTGCCGCGGCGGTACTGAATCAGGCCGTCGTCCTGCAGCTTGCCGGCGGCGGCGGTGATGCTTTCGCGGCGCACGCCGAGCATGATCGAGATCAGTTCCTGGGTCACTTTCAGTTCGTTCGATGGCGAGCGGTCGAGGCGGTCGAGCAGCCAGCGGCACAGCTTCTGTTCGATCGAGCTGTGGCGCCCGCCAACCGCGTTCTGCGCCATCTGGGCGAACAGCGCATTGGTGTAGCGCATCAGCAGCTGGGGCAGGGCGCCGCCCTGGTTGAAGGCGTCGCGCAGGAACTGGGTCTTGAGGCGGTAGCCGTAGCCGGCGCTTTGCACCACCGCGCTGCACATCGCCCGTTCGCCCATGAACAGCGACATGCCGACCACGCCTTCATGGCCGATCACGGCGATCTCGGTGGTGGCGCCGTCTTCCATCACGTACAGCAGGGAGACGATGGCGGTGGTCGGGAAATAGACGTTTTCGAGCTTGCTGCCGTATTCGAACAGTTCCTTGCCAAACGGCAGGGCGACCAGTTCGAGGTGTTCGAACAGCGTTTCGAGGTCGTGGCGCGGCAGCGCAGCGAGCAATTCGTTTTGCTGGGTGCCGCTGATGCTCACGACGGGCTTGACCGCAACTTTGAATTCCGGCGCTGCGCCAGGAATCTGGTTTACCGATTGCGCCTTCTGCGCGGTACCACCAAGTTGAGTGCTGTTCATTTTTTCCTCATTATCTCTTCATGACATCGGGGCGTTTCGGCTTGTT
>JARXKM010000061.1:0-14379 GCA_030272785.1 Pseudomonadota bacterium | reverse complement strand
CGATGTATGAACATTATCGCCTTCGTCCGTTGCCGAACATAAGATTAGCAGTCGCTCCGCTGTAGGTACTATGCATAGCACTTTGTAAGTCCAGTCCTACTGGGGGCATTCGGGCAAAAAAGCCCATTCGTTGCGGAGGGTAATGAAAAATGCCGCATAATGTCCCTTCCTCTGTCACCGACACCCCACCCATGCATGTACTCCTGGTCGAAGACGACGCGCTGCTCGCAGACGGCCTGAGCCGGATATTGGCGGGCCACGGCATGCAGGTCGAGGTGCTCGGCAACGGCAGCGTCGCCGACCAGGTGCTGCAGCGCTCGGAAGCGGCGGTGGCGGTGCTCGACATCGGCCTGCCCGGCATCGACGGTTTCGAAGTGGTGCGCCGCCTGCGCGCGCGCGGCAGCGCCATGCCGGTGCTGTTGCTGACGGCGCGCGACGCCGTCGAAGACCGCGTACGCGGCCTCGAGACGGGCGCCGACGACTACCTGGTCAAACCGTTCGCCACCGCCGAACTGGTGGCGCGCATCCGCGCGCTGGCGCGCCGCAACGCCGCGCCGGCGGGCATGCTCAGCCTGGGCCGGCTGAGCATGGACAGCGGCGCCAAGCGCGCCCGCATCGGCGAGCGCGTCGTCGAGCTGTCGGTGCGCGAATGGGCGGTGCTCGAGCACCTGCTGCTGCACGGCGGGCGGGTGGTGTCGAAGCAGCAGATCATCGAGGCGATCCTGCCGTGGGGCGACGACCTCACGCTCAACGCGGTGGAAGTATACGTGTCGCGCCTGCGCCTGAAGATCGCCGACGCCGGCATCGCCATCCGCACCATCCGCGGCTTCGGCTACATGCTCGAACAGGCGGCATGACCAGCATCCGCGTCCGCCTGCTGAAATGGTTGATCGGGCCGATCCTGCTGGTCAACCTGGCCGGCGCCAGCCTGACCTACCTGCTGGCCTGGACCCCGGCCGAGCAGGCGTTCGACCAGGCCATCGCCGACAGCGCGGCGGCGCTGGCGGCGCGCCTGCAGCCGGGTCCGCACGGCGCCGTGCTGGACCTGCCGAAACAGGCCGAGCAACTGCTGCGCACCGACCAGCTCGACGCGCTGTATTTCGTCGTGCGCGGCGCCGACGGCGCGCTGATGGCCGGCGACGCCGACTTCCCGCCGCTGGCGGCGGGCGCCGCGCTGGCCGACGCCAGCATGCGCGGCCAGGCGGTGCGGGTGGCGCAGCGCAGCGTGCGGGTGGGCCAGGCCAGCGTGCGCGTGGCGGTGGCCAAGACGCTGCGCAAGCGCGCCCAGATGCGCGCGGCGATCATCGGCGCGATGGTGCCGCTGGAGGCGCTGTTTACCTTCGCGCTGGCCGGCCTGATCTGGTTTTCGGTGACCAACGGCCTGGCGCCGCTGGCGCGCATGCGCAGCGACCTGAACGGGCGCGACGGCGCCGACCTGACGCCGATCGACACCGACGTGCCGTACGAGCTGGCGCCGGTGGTGGGCGCCTTCAACGGCCTGCTCGGCAAGGTCGAGGCGGGCGCGCGCGCGCAGCACGACTTCCTGGCCGACGTCGCGCACCAGTTGCGCACCCCGCTGGCCGGCGTCAAGCTGCAGCTCGAGTGGCTCGACGCGCGCCATGGCAGCGAGCCCGACACGGCCCGTTCGATCCGCCTGATGCTGCTGTCGAACGCGCGCATGATCCGCCAGACCAACCAGCTGCTGGCCCTGGCGCGCGCCGAGCCGAGCCGGTTCGAGAAGAAGCGCCTCGGCACACTCGACCTGGCGCAGCTGGTGCAGGACTCGATCCAGTATTTCGTCGAGGAAGCCGCCAAGAAAGGCATCGACCTCGGCTTCGAGCTGGCGCCGGCGCCGATCGCCGGCGACCGCTTCCTGTTGCGCGACCTGCTCGACAACCTGGTCGACAACGCGCTGCGCTACACGCCGGCCGGCGGCAGCGTGACGGTCAGTTGCCGGCGCGACGGCACCGCCGGCGTGCTGCTGGTGGAAGACTCCGGGCCGGGCATCGCGCCGGCCAGCCGCGAGCGCGTGTTCGAGCGCTTCGTGCGGCTCGACGACACCACCAGCGGCAGCGGTCTTGGCCTGGCAATCGTGCGAGATATTGCGCTGGCCCATGGTGCGCGCGTCAGCATCGATGCGGGCAAGCAGGGCCAGGGCGCGCTGGTGCAGGTGCGCTTCCCGGCTTGAGCCGCAAGCGGCCGGACAGTCCGGATTGTTAGTCGCCCGACACGTAGGTGTAGGCGCGCTTGCGCTTGGGCTGGTTGGTGGGGCGGATCCGTTGCGGGCTGATCGCCACGCTGACACCGGCAGCGGCAGCGCCGCCTTTTTGTACCGCCCCGATGACCACCGAGACCGCCTTGCCGTCGACCGGCACCGCCGACGCCATCACCGGCGATGGCGGCAAGCCGCCGCCGACGAACACCGACGCGCGCGCACCGCCGCAGGCGCCGGCGACGTTGATGGCGCCGGCACCGTTAAACAGGTTGACCCAGTAGCCGCGCGCCTGGCCGAGCGAACTGGCGCAGGTGCCGATGGCCGGCGCGATCGGCCGGTTGGTGCTGAAGGTGACCATGCCGCTGGCGATCAGCGCGGAGGTGACCGCCTGTTCGCCCTGGCCGTACTGGTTCAGATCCATGAACCAGCCGCTCAGCGACGACGCTGGCAGCACGGCAGGGGTGGTGCAACTGCTGTTGGCGGTGTAGTTTTCCATCGTGTCCATGTCTTTGGGCAGCGCCAGCGCCGGCGCCGACAGGTCATCCTTGTAGACATAGAAGCGGTTGACCACGCCGGCGAACGGATATTGCGACGCCAGCGGATGCTCGCGGTCGCCGCTGCCCAAGGCGACGTAGACCTTGCCCTGGGCGGCCAGCAGCGCTGGGGCGAACAGGAACTTGCGTCCGGCGCCGCTGGTATAGGCGACCTTGCGCACGCTCCAGTCGGCGCTCGCGCCGGCCAGCCCGGTACTGGTGAGGAAGCTGATCCGGTACAGGTTGCCGCCGGTATCGGCCGCATAGGCGTAGTCCGGCTTGCCATCGTTGTCGATATCGACCAGCGCGACGTCGGCGGCGACCGCGCGGTCGGTGGCGAAACTGCGCAGCACGGCGCCGGTTTCGGCGTCGAGCACGTAGATCATCCCGCCCTTGCCGGCGCCGCAGGCCGGCGTGGCGCTGTTGGCGTCCTCGCAGCCGTCATAGCCGCCGCCGACGATGACCACCGGATGGTCGGGATAGCCCTTCAGGAAGCTCACGTTCGGGGTCGACCAGGTCTGGCCTATGCCGCTCATGCCGGCGGTGCAATCGGTGTCGTTGCCCAAGTTCGGGCAGCCGGCGCGCCACAGGAAACGCGGCGCCGCCGGATCGCTGGCATCGATGCCATAGATCATCCGCCCGCCGCGCCGCATGGTCGGGTAGATCCAGACCTTGGAACTGTCGCCGTTCTGATAGATGCCGGTCGAGCCGTCGTAGAAATAGTCCTTCGGCGTCGGCGGCGGCGTGATGGCGGCGGCCAGGTTCGGGTAGCTCACCAGCGGACTGTTGTTCTTGATGCGGGCCAGGCGCGAGAAAAATTCCGGCGCCACGAAGGCCCAGCGTTCGACCCCGTTGGCGGCATTGACGGCATGCAGGGTGCCGTCGTTGGCGCCGTAATACACCGTCACACCGGTGCTGCCGCCGTAGTTGACCGGCAACGGCCGCGAGTGGATGACGTCGCCGTGGATCGACGGCCGGGTGGCGCTGATCTCGCCGGTGCCCTTTTCATCGTTGACGTCTTCGCCGCGGACGAACTTGACGAGGTCGGCGTCGAGGCCCGAACTGGCGGCGGTGAACGGCGTGAAGGTGCCGCCCGCATAAGTGAACATGGTGCGGTTGACGGCGTGGCTGGTGGTCGACGTGCCGCCCACGTTGCCCTGGCGCAGAATCTGCGCGGCGGCGCCCTTTTCCACTTGCGGGCCGTCCGGCGCATCCGAATACTTGCCGACGGCGATGGTGGTGCCGGCCAGGGCCGGGTTGGCGATGACGCCCAGGGTGCAGCTGCCGGCCGGGTCCGGATTGAGTCCCATGCCGCCCCAGTAGGCGCCGCTGTCGCTGGTCCAGTAACTCTGGGCGCATGGCGTCACGAAGCCGGTCAAGGTGTTGACCGCCGGTTTGCCGGCGATGTCGCCCAGTTCGATGTTGGCGCCGGCAGTGATCAGCTGATAGCGCTTGAGGTTGCCGAACCAGCGCGGCTTGGCATCCGGGTCGGGCCGGAACATGCCGATGAATACCTGGTTCTCGTTTTGCGAACGGTTGGTCGCGTTGACCGGCAAGCTGGTCGAGGCGAAGCTGGTGTTGACGGCGAGGATCTCGACGATGATCTGCTTGAGCGCGTCGATGATCGCCTGCTCGCTCTTGGCGGCGAAGTACTTGCCGCCGCCGGCCTTCGCCATGCTCATCAGCAAGGCGGTCTGGGTGGCATTCGGCTGCTTGTTGTAGACGTCGATCGTATACGTGCTCACCGATGGACTGATGCTGCTGCCGGCGACCGGCACGCCCTGGTCGTGCAACAGGCGGGCCCATTCGTCGGCGTTGCGCGGCGCCGTGTCGGTGCTGCTGGTGCCGGTGGGCACGTCGGTCAGTTCGATGTTGGTGCCGTCCACCTTGTAGGCATTGGTGCCGGCCGGGCAGGCCGCCAAAGTGCTGGAGGTAGGCGTATTGTTGTAGGTGCAGCTGATGTTGGTGCCGGTGCAGGAGGCAGCGAAATCGCTGGTGCTCGATGGGCCGCTGGCGTAGCACTGCGACGTTTTGCCGAGCACGCTGGTGCTGGTATAGGCGGCCGTCACGGCGCTGTTGACGGTGGTCGGCGTCACCGTCTGGGTCACCGTGTACTGGCGCTTGGGCGTGGCGGTTTGGGTCACCGTGACGTGGCGCTTGCCCGAGCCGGTGCAGCCGCTGGCGGTGCCGGCGGTCACGCCGGCGTAGGTGCAGCTGCTGTTGACCGGGCAGCTCAGCCCGCCGAAATCGGTGGTGGTGGCGGGGTTCCAGTTGCCGGTGGCGGTGCCGACCCCGGTGTAGCAGCCGGCGCCGCCGGCGTTGCCGGCCTGGTTGGACGACGCGCTCGAGGTGACCGGGGTGGCGCTGCCGACCGCCGCGCCGACGCTGTAGCTGCAGCTGTAGGTGGTGCTGTAGGTATTGCTGCCGCTGGTGCCGCTGGTCGTCGCCGGGCAGGTCAGGCTGCCGTGGTCGGTGCTCGGCACCGAAGCGGCGCTGCCATAATAACCAGTGGAGTTGGCGCTCGACGTGGTGGCGGTGCCGACCACCGGCGCGCCGGGGGTGCTGGTGGCCGGGTGGAACACCGACTGCACCACGCTGTAGCTGAGCGAACCGGCCGGGCAGGCGACCGGCTGGAGCGGCGCGGTTGGCGCGCCGATCGCGCAGCCTTCGGTAAACAGGCCGCAGGCGGTGCTGAATGCGCCCAGCCCGGCCTGGGCGGCAGTGGTGTCGGCATAGCAGGCGTCGGTGGTGCCGACGTTGCTGGTGGCGGCGACGTTACGGGTGGTGAAGTTGGGCAGGCCGAGTTGGGTGACGGGAATCAGGTTGCCGCGCGCGTCGCGCGCATTGGTGAGCAGGTTCAGCGCCGTCGTGTTGGCCGCGCTGTCGGCGCTCGGTCCGCTGGAGTTCGGATTGCCGATGAAAATGACGAAGCTCTTGCCGCAGGTGCTGTCGGCCGTCAGCGGCGACTTGAAGCGGGTGAACGCGCTGGTGTAGCCGGCCGTGTCGGCCACGCTGGCGAGCGTTGCGCTTGGAGAAAACGATTCCGCGCCGGCGAAGTAATTATAGACGTCGTACATCAGGTCGCCGTACGGCGTGCGCGAGTTGCGCTTCTCGTCCGGGGAGTTGATGTTGTCGCGGATGGTGGCCAGCTTGGCGGCGAAGGCGGCCTGGTTGTCGGTGTTCATCTCGCGCAGCGCCGAGCGGATGAAGCCGCCGTCGTCGTTGGCGTTGCCGCCGGTGACGAACTCCATCAGGCCGAGCTGCACGCCGTTGTCGAGGGTCGGCAGCAGCGCACTGATCGCGCGCGCCTCGGCCTGGCCTTGCTGCAGCCCGCCGGGCCATTGCTGGCTCTGGCGGGCCCAGTTCGAGGTGTTGTCTAGCACGATCAGGATGCGCGGCTTCACCGCATTGCCGGCCGACGCGCCGGTAAAGATGTCGATGTCGTCGGCGGCCGCCATGATCGGCGTGCCCGTCAGGCTGGCGCACAAGGTCAGCGCCAAAAGGGTGGAACCGGTGCGGGTGGTCATGGCGTCTGCTTTCACGAGATGGGACAGGGGCTCAGGGATACAGGAAGGACTCACGGACAATTGGTGGCGATGTCATCCTTGGCGACGCGCACGGCGATGCCTTGGGTGACGGTGACGCTGGCCTGGGTGTTCACGTCGGTGGCCACCGCCGTCACTTCCCACACGCTGTTGGCGCATTCCGAGTTGCCGGTGACGGCGCCGCTGACGCCGAAATTTTGGGTGCTGCCGAGGCTGCAGCCGGCGTCGTCGGTGTTGGTCATGTCGAGATCGGAGTTCTTGATCGACTGCGCCTTGACGCAGGCCGGCGGCGGCGTCAGCGCCACCGTGACATCCGGTCTGCCGTCGCCGTTGGTGTCGATGCAGCGTTGGTTGGGCGCGCCGCACGGGGTTGCCAGCACGTCGGCGGGGGTATCGAAAAAGCGGGTGCTGCTGATGGTTTCCTCGATCACTTCGCGGGCCGCGGCGACGGCCTCGTCGCGCTGTTGCATGTTGCTGACGATCTGCAGGTTCGACTTGCCCAGGTTGAAGCTGGTCAGCGCGAGCAAGGTCAGCAGCACGAGCATGATCAGTGCCACCACCAAGGTGACGCCGTCCTGGCGGGCCGGCATTCTCATGGCACTTTCCTTCCGCTCGGATTAGGCAGGTTGACGACCGCGTGAAACACGTGGCGCTTGTAATGGTCGCCGGCGGCGGCGACGGTATTGGCGCTGCCGCCGCCATCGAGGCCGAGCACGTACGACTTGTTGTCGGTATAGCTCTGGGTGGCCTCGAGGTTGCGCGCGAGGATGTTGAGTTTGACGGCGACGACGTTGCGCCAGTTCACCGGCGCGCAGGCGGCGGTGGCGCAGCCGTTGGCCAGGTTCGGGTTGGCCGCATACAGGTCCGGCACGCCGTCGCCGTTGGTGTCGATGCCGTATTCGATCTGCAAATTGTCGATGCCTTCGACCAGCGGCACGATGGTCATGCCGAGGACCCCGCCGCTGCTGCCCAGCTCGGCGCGCTTGAGCGTGGGGATGCCGTCGCCCGGGTTGTCGTTGTTGGCGACAAAATACAGATGGGTGGTGTAGGCGCGGATCGGCGCCAGCGTGCCGCTGCCGGCGACCTGGCTGCAATCGCGCCGGTGGCGGTCGAGTGTGGCGGTGCCGATGTCGAGCGCGTAAAAATTGCGCGGGTCGCCGGAATCGAGTTCGCTCGGATTGCTGCACAGCGAAGCCTGGAAGAATGGCCCGCCGGCGCTGACCGGGTCGCAATTGCTCTCACCGGCCACGCAGGTGCGCGTGTGGCGCAGCACCAGCACATCGGTGCCGGCGCGCAGGTCGGTGATGCAGCCCACGCTGGCCGCGGCCGGATTGTCGTAGCCTTGTACGTGCAGCGGCAGCGCCGTTTTCAGCGCGTCCAGGGTCAGCAGGCACGGATCGGGCAGCGCGGCCGGCGTGGCCAGCACGGTGGGGTCGAACTCGCCGTAAAAGCCGGCGTTGCGCAGGTCGCCCGATAGCAGGGCGACGGCGAAGCGGCCGTTCTCGACCTGGCGGTTGGCCTTCTCGATCTCGCCCTGTGCCTTGGTGTTGTTGACGAACAGGGTCGTCATGCCGGCCAGGATCAGCAAGCCGAGCGTCACGGCGATCATCAGCTCGGCCAAGGTGAAGCCGCCTTGGGCGCGCGCCGGATGGGAGGGCAGGTGCATGCTTGTCGCCTTTCAGATGCAGTTCGGCAGGCCGACGGCGACCCGCACCGAAATGGCCCGGCGCAAGGTGTCGGCGCCATACAGGTCTTTGCCGCAGGCGAGCGCCGGGGCGAGGGTGGGATGCAGGCCCTGCCATGCGACCGTGATCAGGTAGACACCCTGGGTGCACACGCCGGCGCTGGCGTCCTTGGCCTGGACCTGGCTGACGCAGCCGCGCGCGCCGACCATCGCGCCGACCTTGGTGCTGGACTGCAGTTCGGCGGCGCCCTTGAGCGCGCCGCTCCATTCGCACAGGTCGCGCGCGCTGCCGGCGGCGACGGTGCTGCAATCGGCCGGCAGGGCATCGCCGGTGCCGAGCGCGCCCGCACTCAGGTAAGCGTCGGCCTGGCCGGAATTGCCGTTGATACGCGCCTGCAAGTCTTCGAGCAGCAGTACCGCCTGGGCGCGCTGGTACGCTTCGATGGAGCCGACCTGGGCCTTCGCTTGTAGGGCGGCGATGCCGAGCAGGCCGAAGGCGAGCAGCACCATCGTGATGAGCACTTCGAGCAGCGAGGTGCCGCGCTGGCGGCGAGCGGCCGGCCGGTTCATGGACACGCCGCCGCGGTTTGCTGAGGGCGGCCGCTGAGGTCGATGCGCACGCAGCGCACCGTCGTCTGGCCGGTTGCCGACACCTGGAATGCCGGCGCGACGGCGTTCTTGAGGCGGCCGTTGGCCAGGTAGACAATGCTGTCCGGGCCGCTCACCTGCAGCAGCGCCAGCGGGCCGTGGTCGTCGAGCACGTTGCCGGTGTCGGCCGGATTCGGGATGCGCCAGCCTTGCTGCCATTGGCCGGCGCTGGCCGGGGCCAGCGTCACTTCGGTGTTGCGCTTGATCGCTTCGCTGCGCGCCCGCGTCAGCGCGCTCAGCAGGTCGCTGCTGGCACCCTTGATGCGCTGGGCGGCGACCAGCTGCGTGAAGGCGGGCGCCGTCAGCGCGCTGAGCACGGCGATGATGGTCACCACGACGACCAGTTCGATCAAGGTGAAGCCGGCGTCGCGGCAGGTGCCCTTGCTTACCATTTCGAACTCGGCAGTTTGGTGCCAGCGCTATTGATGCTCAGCACGCCGTCGGCTGCCTGGCGTGTGCCCGTCACCGGCGTGGCGCTAATCGTGTAGGTCGATGGCGGCCCTGCTTGCACATCGATGGTGACGCTGTACCAGGCTGACACCGAGGCCGGGGTCGGGTTGCCCAGCGCCTCGGCGGTGGCGGCATAACTGCGGCTATCGGCCAGGTACTGGCTCTGGGCCAGCGCCAGCGCCAGCAGGTGGGACTGGGCCGCGCCGCGGTTGCCCCTGACCAGGAAGGCGCCGTAGGCCGGGTAAGCGATGGCGGCGAGGATGCCGACAATGGCCACCGATACCATCAGCTCGATCAGCGAAAAGCCGCCGGCGTTGCGCGCTGCTGCGTGGTGCGGATGAATTGTCGTCATGGTCGGCTCCGGGCGAACGTAGGTACTGAATAGTTTCCTATTGTAAATGCTGAAGCTGTCATTTCCCTGAGGAAATGCTGACAAAAGTCTGACAATCTGATGAGAATTGACCGGGGACAGTGGCGACGCACCCCGGCCGGTGCACCACCATTGCCAAGGACAGGGCGCGGCGCCGGTGGCCGGCGCGCACGAGGTCGGCTTTTTCGGGCGGCCCGTTTTCATTCTATGCTTCACGGGCGCATCAAAATTGGGTAAAATCGAGGGTTTTCTTACTAGGGCCACCCGATGAGCTCGACTATGGCCACCGATTCCGATCTGCCCGCGCACGACCCTTCCGCCACCGCCGCCAAGACACCGGCGCTGATCGCCCGCGAGGTGGCGCGCCGGCGCACCTTCGGCATTATCTCGCACCCGGATGCGGGCAAGACCACGCTGACCGAAAAGCTGCTGCTGTTTTCCGGCGCGATCCAGATGGCCGGCACCGTCAAGGCCAGGAAGAGCGGGCGCCATGCGACGTCCGACTGGATGGAAATCGAGAAGCAGCGCGGCATTTCGGTGGCGTCCTCGGTGATGCAGTTCGAGCACCGCGACCACGTCATCAACCTGCTCGACACGCCCGGCCACCAGGACTTCTCGGAAGACACCTACCGCGTCCTGACCGCGGTCGACTCGGCCCTGATGGTGATCGACGCGGCCAAGGGCGTCGAGGCGCAGACCATCAAGCTGCTGGCGGTGTGCCGCATGCGCAACACGCCGATCGTCACCTTCATGAACAAGATGGACCGCGAAACGCGCGATCCGCTCGAACTGCTCGACGAACTCGAATCGGTGCTGAAAATCGAGTGCGCGCCGGTCACCTGGCCGATCGGCATGGGCAAGAACTTCCGCGGCGTGTACCACCTGCTGCGCGACGAGATCATGCTGTTCAAGGCCGGCGAAGAGAAGGCCGACGGCGCCTTCGAGATCGTCAAGGGGATCGACAACCCGCGCCTGTCCGAGATGTTCCCGCTCGAGATCGAGCAGCTCAAGATGGAAGTGGAGCTGGTGCATGGCGCCTCGCACCCGTTCGAGCTCGAGCGCTTCCTGGCCGGCATCCAGACGCCGGTGTTCTTCGGCTCGGCGATCAACAACTTCGGCGTGCGCGAGATTCTCTCGGCGCTGGTCGAATGGGCACCGGCCCCGCGCGAGCGCGACGCGACGGTGCGCGTGGTGGCGCCGACCGAGCAGGCGTTTACCGGTTTCGTCTTCAAGATCCAGGCCAACATGGACCCGGCCCACCGCGACCGCATCGCCTTCCTGCGCGTGTGCTCGGGACGCTTCGAGCGCGGCATGAAAGTCAAGCACCTGCGGCTCGGGCGCGAGATCAAGGTGTCGTCGGTGGTCACCTTCATGGCCTCCTCGCGCGAGCAGGTCGAGGAAGCCTACGCCGGCGACATCATCGGCCTGCCGAACCACGGCAACATGCAGATCGGCGACAGCTTTTCGGAAGGCGAGATGCTCAGCTTTACCGGCATCCCGTACTTCGCGCCGGACTTCTTCCGCTCGGTGCGGATCCGCAACCCGCTCAAGATCAAGCAGCTCCACAAGGGCCTGCAGCAGCTCGGCGAAGAGGGCGCGGTGCAGGTGTTCAAGCCGGTGCAGGGCGCCGAACTGGTGCTCGGCGCGGTCGGCGTGCTGCAGTTCGAAGTGGTCGCCAGCCGCCTGCTCAACGAGTACGGCGTCGACGCGGTGTTCGAGGGCACCAGCATCAGCAGCGCGCGCTGGGTCAGCAGCGACGACAAGCGCGTGCTGGCCGACTTCGAGAGCGCGCTCGGTCACAACGTCGCCTATGACGCGGCCGGCAACCTGGCCTACCTGGCCACCTCCAACGTCAACCTGCGCCTGACCGAAGAGCGCTGGCCGAAGCTGACCTTCCACGCCACGCGCGAGCACGCCGCCAAGCTCGGCTAGTTCGACTAGTTCTCCTAGCTCTCCTAGTTCGACTAGTTCGCCTGGCCGGTTGCGGGCGCTGCCCGCGGCGCCACTGGTGCGAGCGGCGCGGCTGGTGTAGACGCTGCCGGCGCGGCGCATTGCGAGGCGCACCTTCAGCGCCGGCCTGCGCGCGCGGGCCGACCGCGATACTGGCGCCCATCCATCCGCCGATCTGCAGCAGCAGCAGCGATGCGTTGGAGCGAACAGTGCGGCTTTCCTCATGCCTTCAGGGTAGCGTGTTTGGACGGCGCGGCGTAGGCCTGGCTAGGGCGCGTCTTTCGATATCAGCAGCACGTCGATGATGCTGCCGGCCCAGCCGGCGATCAGTACGTACACGCTGACCGTCATCCACGGCGTGTTGACCGAGGCGCTTTCCACCTTGGCCGCGATCAGGGTCGGATCGAGCGGCATGGTGCCGGCCATGATCTGGTCGGCCACTACCTGCGCCTGGTCCATCGCGCCGCTCATGAAGACCGCCGCAGCGGCCAGGGTCGGCACCAGGAACAGGCAGCCGCGCGCGTACCGCTTCAGGTGAATGTGGCCGGTGCCGGGAAACAGCAGGGCGTTCATCAGGGCCGCGCGTATCGGGGCTTTCATCGGGGGCATCCTCTCATCCTGGCTCAAGCTTCGCATCATACGCGCCGCGCGCAAAACGGCCGGACGATTGCGCCGGGCCCATTTTCGCGCACGCCGCGCCGCGCTTGCGCGAACGCAAACCGGCGCCCGGCCGAGGGGGTAAATTCACCAATGCGCTTAGGCAATAAGCACACCACCATCGACCGGGGAGGTAGTCAAGTGAAAGCACTGTTCAGCGCCGCCATCCTCAGCCTGTGCCTGTACGCGGGCGTGGCGCCCGCCGAGCCCACCGAGAAGGACGCGGTGGCGCTGGTGGAAAAGGGCGCGCTGTTCATGCGCCACCATGGCATGGACCAGATGATCAACAAGATCAACACGCACGATCCGGAGTTCCATGCCGGCGCGCTGTACCTGGCGATGTTCGGCATGGACGGCATCGCCGTCGCCCACCCGACCACCGCGCTGATCGGCAAGAACCTGCTCGACGTGCCCGATGCCGACGGCAAGCTGTTCCGCCGCGAGATGATCGCGCTGGCGCTGGGCAAAGGCAGCGGCTGGGTCGAGTACAAGTTCATGAATCCGGTCAGCGGCAAGGTCGAGCTGAAAACCACCTACGTGCTGCGGGTCGGCGACGTCGCCCTCGAAGCCGGCATCTACAGGCACTGAACCATGCTCTCGAAACTGCGCATCGGTCCCAAACTGCTGCTCGCGCCCGGCGTCGTGCTGGTGCTGCTGATCGTGCTCTCGTGCGGCGCCTATTACGCGATGGTGCGGCAGAACCATTCGCTCGAAACCATCGTGCAGCAGCGCGCCGCACACCTGCGCGACACCGCCGAACTGGTCGCCGCGGCGCAGCACGCGCACACCGAGATGTACCAGCTGCTGACCTGGATCAGCGCCAGCTTCTCGAACGCCCGGGTCGACGCGCTGATCGGCGACATCCACCAGCGCCACGTCGGCATCGAGCGGCGCTTCTCGCACCTGACCCGCGTCACCGATGCCGGCAGCGCCGAGCGGCGCTTCATCGAACAGGCCGAAACGGCGCACGCGACCTACGTCAAGGCAATCCTCGACGTGATCGAACTGTCGCAGATGGACCAGTCGATGAGCGCCAACGCGATGTCCAAGGCCGAGCGCGCGTTCGACGTGGTGGCGCTGCGCCTGGCCGAGCTTTCGCGCCTCGAGCAGGAGCTCAGCGAGAAAGCGTCGGCCAGCGCGGCGGCCGACTTCCGCACCATCTCGACCCTGATGCCGCTGGTGATCGCGCTGTCGATCGTGCTGTCGCTGGCGATCACGATGGCGGTGCGCCGCGCGCTGCTGCGCGAGGTGACCGAGATCGGCGACGCCGCCATCGGCCTGGCCAGCGGCAACCTGCTGGTCGGCCCGCGCAGCTACGGCAAGGACGAAATCTCCGACACCTCGCGGGTGCTCGACACCAGCATCCGCAACCTGAACGCGACACTGAAAGGCATCCTCGAATCGGCCCGTTCGATCGACAACGCCTCGCGCGAGATGGCGCTCGGCAATGCCGACCTGTCGATCCGCACCGACGCCCAGGCCAGCTCGCTGCTGCAGACCGCCTGCTCGATGGAGCAGCTGACCGCGGTGGTCAGCCAGACCGCCAGCAATGCGCAGGCGGCCAACCTGCTGGCCGAGAATGCCACCAGCGTGGCACAGAAGGGCGGCGACGTCGTCGAGCGCCTGCTGACGACGATGTCGAGCATCCGCGGCAGTTCCGGCAAGGTCGTCGAAATCGCCAGCGTGATCGACTGCATCGCCAACCAGACCAGCATCCTCGCACTCAATGCCGCGGTCGAGGCGGCGCGCGCCGGCGAGCACGGGCGCGGCTTCGCGGTGGTGGCATCGGAAGTGCGGATGCTGGCGCAGCAGTCGGCCGTCGCCGCGCGCGAAATCAAGGAGCTGATCGCGCAGTCGGTGGCGTTGATCGAAGGCGGCAGCGCCTCGGTGGTGGAGGCCGGCCACAGCATGGCCCACCTGGCCACCTCGGTGCAGCAGGTAGGCGACATCATCAACGAGATCAGCCACGCCAGTGCCGAGCAGGCCACCGGCATCCTCGAAGTGAGCCAGGCGATCGTCCAGATGGACCACATGACGCAGCAGAATTCGGCGCTCGTCACACAGGCCGCGGCGGCCGCCGAAAGCCTGCAGGAGCAAGCGGTCAGCCTGGCGCGCGCGGTGGCCGGCTTCAACCTCGACGAAGCCGAGCTGCTGCCGCTGCCGCCCAAGCGCAGCGGCGCCAGCGGCCGCAAGAACCACCTGCGGCTCGCCTCCAAGCGCGCGTAAAGGGGGGCGGTATGCAGGGGTAAGGTCTGTCATTCGTACATTTGGCAGTTCAAATGTTCGAATGTCAGCGAAGTAATCGGCGGGCCGCCGAAAATCGCGCC
>JARXKM010000060.1 GCA_030272785.1 Pseudomonadota bacterium | reverse complement strand
CGAATTCGATCTCGGCCATCTGCACGTCGAACGGCAGGTCGATCAGCACCGGGCCGGGACGGCCGGAGCGCATCAGGTGGAACGCCTGCTGGAACACGCGCGGCACCAGTGCGGCCTCGCGCACGGTGACGGCCCACTTGGTGACCGGCTTGGCGATCGACTCGATATCGACCGCCTGGAAGTCTTCCTTGTACATGCGGGCGCGCGGCGCCTGGCCGGTAATGCAAAGGATAGGTATCGAATCGGCCTGGGCCGAATACAGGCCGGTGATCATGTCGGTGCCGGCCGGGCCGGAGGTGCCGATGCACACGCCGAGGTTGCCGGCCTTGGCGCGGGTGTAGCCTTCGGCCATGTGCGAGGCACCTTCGACGTGGCGCGCGAGGATGTGCCGGATCGAGTCGCGCTTGCGCAAGGCAGCGTACAACGGGTTGATGGCGGCGCCGGGCACCCCGAACGCCACGCTGACGCCCTCTTTTTCCATCACGTGAACTGCTGCTTCCGCGGCGGTCATCTTTGCCATGTCATCCTCCAGGATTTGAATTATCAAAATAGCGAACTAGCCAATGGACGTATCGTAGAGGTTTAGGCGGCGCGTGATAAGACGACAAAATATCGGTTTATTCGATACATTAAGTATGGAATAATCGGGGCATGGACAAACTCAAACAAATGGCGGCATTCGTCGACGTGGTGGAAAAAGGCAGCCTGGCACGCGCCGCGCTGGAGCAGGCGATCACGCCGGTGATGCTGGGACGGCGCATCGACGCGCTGGAAAAGCGGCTGGGCGTGAAGCTGATGCACCGGACCACGCGGCACCTGACCTTGACCGAACAGGGCGCGGTGTTCCTCGAACACTGCCGCAAGCTGCTGTCGGACGTCGACTTCGCCGAGACCATCGTCTCCGAAGGCCGGCACAAGGCCAGCGGCCACCTGATCGTGTCGGCGCCGGCGGCGTTCGGGCGCCTGCACGTGGCGCCGCATGCGCCGGCGTTCGTGACGGCGCATCCAAAGGTGCAGATCTCGTTCAACCTGACCGACCACGTGGTCGACCTGGTGCGCGAGGGGTATGAGCTGGGAATCCGGATCGGCGGCGTGCTCGATCCGAATTTCGTCGCGGTGAAGCTGGCCACCAACCGGCGCGTGGTGTGCGGCACGCCGGAGTATTTCGAGCGGCACGGCATACCGCGCACGCTGGACGACCTGGCGCAGCACAACTGCCTGGCCTTCAACCTGCAAGGCGGGCAGCAGCGCGGCTGGTACTTTCAGAAGGAAGGCCGGCCGGTGACGATCAAGGTGGCCGGCAACCTCGATTGCAACGACGGCGAACTGCTGCACCGCTGGGCCAGCGAAGGCATCGGGCTGGCGTGGCGCTCGACCTGGGAGATCCAGGCGCAACTGCAGGCGGGCGAACTGATCACGGTGCTCGACGAGTACGCGCTGCCCGACTACGACATCGTCGCGGTGTACATGCAGCAGCGGCACCTGCCGGCCAAGGTGCGCTTCTTCATCGATGCGCTCAAGGCGGTGTACGCGCAGCCGGGATACTGGACGCGGGCGACGCGGTAGAAGCACAATAAGCGCCGCGCGCATCGGGCGACGAGCGCGGCATCCATGCCAGCCTGGTGCCGTCAGGCGATGCTGGGGCCGGACGCGTCAATAATCCGGGTACCGGCCCTTGCGACGGCCACTTAACTTAACGGCATTACCGTCAGCCCCCGGCTAAGCGGCGCGCTGGCGGGCGCGCGCCTCGGCCTTGTCGGCGTTGGCGTTGGCGCTTTCAATGAAGTTTTTGCGCATCGGCAGCAGCACGAACTTGGCCGCAATCGCCGCGGCGATGGTGATGGCGGCGGCGACGATGAAGGCGCGGTCCCAGTTGCCGCCGGCCGACAGCACCGACGCCAGCGGTACCAGCAGCGAGGCGGTGCCCTTGGCCGTGTACAGCGTGCCGGCATTGCCAGCGGCGAACTTAACGCCAAAGGTATCGGCGCACACCGCTGGGAAGATCGAGAAAATCTCGCCCCAGAACAGGAAGATCAGCGCGGCGAAGCTCATGAACGCGATCGGGTGGTGGCCGAACTTCATCAGACCGAGCATCGACAGGCCTTCGCCGAGGAACACGAAGAACATGGTGTTCTCGCGCCCGAGCCGGTCCGACAGGAAACCGCACAGGGGACGGGTGAAGCCGTTGGCCAGGTTGTCGATCGACAGGGTCATGGTCAGCAGCGGCAAGGTCAGGCCGAACAGGCTCATTGGCAGCTTGGCCAGGCCGTAGTCCTTGGCGATCGGGCCGATCTGGGCGGTGGCCATCAGGCCGCCGGCGGCGACCGCGACGAACAAGGCGTAGATCACCCAGAACACCGGCGTCTTGAGCATGGTGCCGGTCGAATAATCGACCTTGGTGGTGACCACGCGCGGCGCGGCCTGCACGCCGGCCGGCGGTTGCGGGCGCACCATGAACATCGCCAGGATGAAGATCGCAACGCCTTGCAGGATGCCGAAGAAGACGAAGGTGTGCTCGTAACCGGAAGTCTGGATCATGCTGGCGATCGGGATCACGGTGACGGCGGCGCCGGCGCCGAAGCCGGCGGCGGTCAGGCCGGCAGCCAGGCCGCGCTTGTCCGGGAACCATTTGAGGGCGTTGCCGACGCAGGTGCCATAGACACAACCGGCGCCGATACCGGCGACGACGGCGGCCGCGTACAGCATCGGCAGCGTGGTGGCGTAGGCATCCATCACCCAGCCGGCCGCGGCGAAGATGGCGCCGCCGGCGATGACCGGGCGCGGGCCGAATTTATCGACCAGCCAGCCTTCGACCGGCACCAGCCAGGTTTCGACCAGGATGAAGATCGAGAACGACAGCTGGATCGCCGTCAGGCCCCAGTGGTTCTTGGCGTCGAGCGGGCTGACGAACAGGGTCCAGGCGTACTGCAGGTTGGCGACCAGGCCCATGCAGATGATGCCGAAGATGAGTTGTAGCCAGCGGTTGGGCGCCTTGCCGGCCAAGGCCGGGCGCACGGGAGGGGAGTTGATACGATCGTTCATGGTTTGTCTCCTGTCTTACATTGCAATAAGGGTGATGCCCGAACGGTGACGCGTTGCCGCGTTTCTTGTCGTTCCAGCCACGCGTAAATACATTCGTGGCAATTGAGTAGACATCTAATTATTCTCAATGCAGACCGGCTTCAATTCCTTGACCGCGGATAAGATTTACAATGACGTTACAAACCAATGCGCGACGTTGAGCTACGTACGCAAAAAAAACGTCGTTCGCGCGCACGCGGGAATCCCCTGCGCGCGAGTTGACGTTGCGTGCAAACTGGATTCCCGCATGCGCGGGAACGACGGTGTTTGAAGCTGGCGGCCAGGGCAACCGCCAACGCTTGCGATCGGCCGGTTACACCAGGGCGGAGCGCGCCTTCTCGGTCGCCGCCAGCACCTGGCCGCCGCCGTAGCTGCCCTGCACCGGCTCGTCGCCGCCCAGCGTGACCCGGATCGCGCAGTACTTGAACTCGGGGATCTTGGCGAACGGGTCGAGCGCGGCGTTGGTGAGGCGGTTGATGGCCGCTTCGTAGTAGCAGAACGGGACGAACACGGCGCCGCGCGGCGAGCTTTCGTCGGCGCGCGCGTACAGTCCCACCTTGCCGCGGCGCGACTCGATGGTGACGATGTCGCCCGGCTGGCCGCCCATCGCTGCCAGGTCCAGCGGGTGGACCAGCGCGACCGGGTCCGGCTCGAGCGCGTCGAGCACCAGCGCGCGGCGCGTCATGCTGCCGGTGTGCCAGTGTTCGAGCTGGCGGCCGGTGATGAGCACCATCGGGTACTCGGCGTCGGGACGCTCGGCCGCCGGGATGATGTCGGCCGGGACGAACTTGGCGCGGCCCGATTCGCGCGGGAAGGTCTGGGTGAACACCACCGAGTCGCCCGGATCGCCCTCCTTCACGCACGGGTAGGTGACCGCATGGTCGCGCTCGAGGCGCTCCCAGGTGATGCCGCCGATCGAAGGCATGGTGTGGCGCATCTCGTCGAACACTTCGGAGACGTGGGTGTAATTCCAGTCGAGGCCGAGGCGCTGGGCGATCTGCTGGATGATCCACAGGTCCGGCTTGGCCTCGCCCGGGGCGTCGAGCGCCTTGCGGCCCATCTGCACCAGCCGGTCGGTGTTGGTGAAGGTGCCGTCCTTTTCAGGGAAGGCGGTGGCCGGCAGGATCACGTCGGCCAGGTAGCAGGTCTCGGTGAGGAAGATGTCCTGCACCACCAGGTGCTCGAGCGCGGCGAGCGAATCGCGCGCATGGTTGGCGTCGGGGTCCGACATGGCCGGGTTCTCGCCCATCACGTACATGCCGCGCACTTCGCCCTTCTTGATCGCGTGCATGACTTCGACGACGGTCAGGCCGGGGGTCTTGTCGAGCGAACCGGCCGGCACCTTCCAGGCATTTTCGAAACTCGCCTGGACCTTCGGATCGGTGACGTGCTGGTAGTCCGGATACATCATCGGGATCAGGCCGGCGTCGGAGGCGCCCTGCACGTTGTTCTGGCCGCGCAGCGGATGCAGGCCGGTGCCGGGACGGCCGATCTGGCCGGTCATCAAAGCGAGCGCGATCAGGCAGCGCGCGTTGTCGGTGCCGTGCACGTGCTGCGACACGCCCATGCCCCACAGGATGATCGAGGCGCGCGAGGTGGCGTACAGGCGCGC
The DNA here is from genome assembly GCA_030272785.1 of Pseudomonadota bacterium. GTDB lineage: Bacteria > Pseudomonadota > Gammaproteobacteria > Burkholderiales > Burkholderiaceae_D > JAFCUW01. The sequence continues at coordinate 15,393 of JARXKM010000060.1, read as the reverse complement.
GGTGTAGCGCAGCGTGTCGGCATCGATGCCGCAGATCGGCGCCATCAGCTCCGGGCTGTAGCCTTCGACGTTTTTCTTCAGTTCGTCGTAGCCGATGGTGCGGCTGTCGATGAAGGCCTGGTCGACCAGGTTTTCATGGACGATCACGTGCATCATCGCGTTGAGCATGGCGACGTCGGTGTCCGGCTTGAACTGCAGGAAGCGGTGCGAGATGCGCGCCAATTCGGAGCGGCGCGGATCCATCACCACCAGCTTGCTGCCGTTGGCGACGGCGTTCTTGATCCAGGTGGCGGCGACCGGGTGGTTGACAGTCGGATTGGCGCCGATGATGACGATCACCTCGGCCTTGACGACGTCCATCACCGGGTTCGAGACGGCGCCCGAGCCGATCCCCTCGAGCAGCGCGACGACCGACGAGGCGTGGCACAGGCGCGTGCAGTGGTCGACGTTATTGGAGCCGAAGCCGGTGCGCACCAGCTTCTGGAACAGGTAGGCTTCCTCGTTGCTGCCCTTGGCCGAGCCGAAGCCGGCCAGCGATTTTTTGCCGTAGGTGTCGCGGATTTGGGCGAATTTTCCGCCGGCCAGTTCGAGCGCCTCTTCCCAGCTCGCTTCGCGGAAGAACTCCATCACGCGGCTCGGGTCCATCTCGATGTCGCCGCGCTTGGGCGCGTCGGCGCGGCGGATCAGCGGCATGGTCAGGCGGTGCGGGTGGTGCGCGTAGTCGAAACCGTAGCGGCCCTTGACGCACAGGCGGCCGTGGTTGGCGGGGCCGTCGCGGCCCTCGACGTACAGTATCTTGTTGTCCTTGACGTTGTAGGTCAGCTGGCAGCCGACGCCGCAGAACGGGCACAGCGACTCGACCTGCTTGTCGGGCACGGTGAGCGCCACTTCGCGCGCCGGCATCAGCGCGCCGGTCGGGCAGGCCTGCACGCATTCGCCGCAGGCGACGCAGGTGCTGTTGCCCATCGGGTCGTCCATGTCGAAGACGATCTTGGTGCCTTCGCCGCGCAGCGACAGGCCGATGACGTCGTTCATCTGCTCGTCGCGGCAGGCGCGCACGCAGCGGGTGCACTGGATGCAGGCGTCGAGGTTGACGCTGATGGCGGCATGCGAATAGTCGGACGCGACGCGCGCGCGCGCTTCGAAGCGCGGCTTGCCGACACCGAGCCTGGCGGCCCACTGGTCGACTTCGTTGTTGCGCGTGTATTCGGTTTCCGGCATGTCCGACAGCAGCAGTTCGAGCACCATCTTCTGCGCGGCGACGGCGCGCTCGCTGTCGGTGGTGACCTTCATGCCGGCGGTCGGGAAGCGGCAGCACGACGGCGCCAGCACGCGCTCGCCGTTGATCTCGACCATGCACGAGCGGCAGTTGCCGGCGGTGTCGAGGCCTTCCATGTAGCACAGGCGCGGGATCTCGATGCCCTCGCGGTCGGCGACCTCGATGATGGTCTCGTTGGCGCGGCCGGTGACCTCGCGGCCATTCAGTTCGAAGCTGACGGTCGGCACATCGAGCTGCGCCAGTTCATTGCGGGTGATCGCGTTCATAGTGTTATCCCAGCTCTTGCGGAAAATATTTAACGACGCAGTCGACCGGATTCGGCGCTGCCTGGCCGAGGCCGCAGATCGACGCATCGCGCATCACTTGCGACAGGTCGGCCAGCATCGGCAGGTCCCAGCGCGGCTTGTCGATCAGCGCCGACGCCTTGGCGGTGCCGACCCGGCACGGGGTGCACTGGCCGCACGACTCGTGCTTGAAGAAGTTCATCATGTTGCGCGCCGCGTTGACGGCGCTGTCGCGGTCCGACAGCACGATCACCGAGGCCGAACCGATGAAGCAGCCGTACGGTTGCAAGGTGTCGAAGTCGAGCGGGATGTCGTTCATCGAGGCCGGCAAAATGCCGCCCGAGGCGCCGCCCGGCAGGTAGCCGTACAGCGTCTGCCCTTCGAGCATGCCGCCGCAGTGTTCGTCGATCAGTTCCTGGATGGTGATGCCGGCCGGAGCGAGCTTGACGCCCGGCTGCCTGACGCGGCCGGACACCGAGAACGAACGCAGGCCCTTGCGGCCGTTGCGCCCGAAGCTGCTGAACCAGGCGCCGCCTTTTTCGACAATGTCGCGCACCCAGTGCAGCGTTTCGAAGTTGTGCTCGAGGGTCGGGCGGTTGAACAGGCCGACCTGGGCGACGTACGGCGGACGCAGGCGCGGCATGCCGCGCTTGCCTTCGATCGATTCGATCATGGCCGATTCTTCGCCGCAGATGTAGGCGCCGGCGCCGCGCCGCAGGATGATCTCGGGCATGCCCTGCACCGGCGGGTCGGCGCGCAGGCGCGCCAGTTCGGCTTCGAGCATGCCGCGGCAGCCGTGGTATTCGTCGCGCAGGTAGACGTAGATGGTGTCGATGCCGACCGCCCAGGCGGCGATCAGCGCGCCTTCGAGGAAGCGGTGCGGATCGCGTTCGAGGTAGAAGCGGTCCTTGAAGGTGCCCGGTTCGCCTTCGTCGATGTTGATCGCCATCAGGCGCGGACCGGCCTCGTTGCGCACGATGCGCCACTTGCGCCCGGCCGGAAAGCCGGCGCCGCCGAGGCCGCGCAGGCCCGAGTCTTCCATCGTCTTGATGACCGCTTCGACGTCGCGGGTGCCGGCGATGCAGTCGCGCAGCAGCTGGTAGCCGCCGTCGGCGCGGTAGGCGGCGAAGTCGATGAAGCCGGCGTTGACGTGGGTGATTTCCTTGGCCTCGACCTTGGCGGCGATCGCCTCGACGGTGGCGAACGGCACCGGGTTCTGGCCGACCACCGCCGCCGGCGCCTGCTCGCAGCGGCCGATGCAAGGCGCTGCCAGCACGCGCACGTCGCGCCCGAGGATGGCGGGCAGCCGGGCCAGCAGGTCCTTGGCGCCGGCCATTTCGCACGACAGGCCGTCGCACACGCGCACCGTCAGCGCGGCGGGCGCGGCGCCGCCTTCCTTGACGACGTCGAAGTGGTGGTAGAAGGTCGCCACTTCGTACACTTCGGTCTGCGCCATTTTCATTTCGGCCGCCAGCGCGGCGAGGTGTTCGGCGGACAGGCAGTGGAAAGCGTCCTGGATCTTGTGCAGGTGTTCGATGAGCATGTCGGCGCTGCGCGATGCGTCGCCGAGCAGCGCCTGCACCTGGGCCAGCGCGGCCGGATCGACCCGGCGGCCTTTGGGCGCTTCGCGCTTGCGCTGGCGCGATGCGCCTTCTACTTTAATCGGGATGATCATCTGGTTCATGGTTGGTCCTGTCTCGACAGGCCGGGAAGGCCTGAAAACCAGCGGCGCTTCTTGGGCGCCGCCATTGTTGGTAGTCCCGGGCCGCCTCTGTGGGCGCCCCGGCATTGCGCATCAGATCACGTGCTCGGCGCGCAGCAGCGCGATCTGGTCGGCGTTGTAGCCGAGTTGGGACAGCACCTGTTCGGTGTGCTCGCCCAGCAGCGGCGAGCGTTCGACGTCGGTCGGGCTGTCCGACAGCTTGATCGGGTTGCCGACGGTGAGGTACTTGCCGCGTTCCGGGTGGTCCACTTCGACCACGGTGCCGCTGGCGCGCAGCGACGGCTCCTCGGCGATTTCCTTCATCGACAGGATCGGGCCGCACGGGATGTCGTACTTGTTCATCGCGTCCATGGCCTCGAACTTGGTCATCGTCTTGGTCCATTCCTCGACGGTGGCGAAGATGTCCATCAGGCGCGGCAGGCGTGCGCGCGGGGTGGCGTAGTCGGGGTCGGAAATCCATGCCTCGCGGCCGATCAGCTTGCAGATCGCGCCCCACACGGGCGCCTGGCAGACGAAGTAGATGTAGGCATTCGGGTCGGTGTCCCAGCCCTTGCATTTGAGGATCCAGCCCGGCTGGCCGCCGCCCGAGGCGTTGCCGGCGCGCGGCACCGAGTCGCCGAAATCGCCGTTCGGGTACTGCGGATATTCTTCCATCACGCCGGTGCGTTCGAGCCGCTGCTGGTCGCGCAGCTTGACCCGGCACAGGTTGAGCACGGCGTCCTGCATCGAGGTCTGGACGCGCTGGCCGCGGCCGGTGGCGTTACGCTGGAACAGCGCGGTGACGATGCCGAGCGCGAGGTGCAGGCCGCTGCCGCTGTCGCCGATCTGGGCGCCGGTGACCATCGGCGGGCCGTCGGCGAAGCCGGTGGTGGCGGCCGAACCGCCGGCGCACTGGGCGACGTTTTCGTAGACCTTGCAATGCTCGTAGGGGCCGGGGCCGAAGCCTTTGACCGAGGCGACGATCATCTTCGGATTGAGTTGCTGGATGCGTTCCCAGGAAAAGCCCATCCGATCGAGCGCGCCGGGGGCGAAATTCTCGACCAGTACATCGCAATCCTTGATCAGCGTTTCCAGCACTTCCTTGCCGGCCGCCTTCTTCGTGTCGAGCGTGATCGAGCGCTTGTTATGGTTGAGCATGGTGAAATACAGGCTGTCGACGCCCGGGATGTCGCGCAACTGGCCGCGCGTGGCATCGCCCTCGCCGGCGCGTTCCACCTTGATGACGTCGGCGCCGAACCAGGCCAGCAACTGGGTGCAGGTTGGGCCCGACTGCACGTGGGTGAAGTCGAGGATGCGGACACCGTCTAATGCTTTGCTCATGGCACTTCTCTCCGAAGAATCAGTCTGTTTTAATTATGCCCGACAAAGACTTTGCTCGTTGCGCCGCGCGTTTCTTGCCTTGCGGATGGCCGGCAGGAGATGGCGATTCGCGCGAAAGGTCATGATATCGAAGCGCCCACTCTTTGCTCATTGACCGAGGTCAAGATTAGCCAGATGCCGTCCGGCCGCGCGCAGGATCGCGCAGGATCGGAAAAATGGCGCGCCGCACGAGCAGAATCGGGCAATGGCTTGTATGCTCTGGCTAATTGAAACAGGGAGAACCCAGATGCGCGCAATCGAAATTACCCAGCCAGGCCCGCCGGACGTGTTGCAGTTATGCGAGCGGCCGATGCCGGTGCCGGAGGCCGGCCACGTGCTGATCAAGGTGCATGCGGCCGGCATCAACCGGCCCGACGTACTGCAGCGCACCGGCAACTATCCGGTGCCGAAGGGGGCGTCCGACCTGCCGGGGCTGGAGGTGGCGGGCGAAATCGTCGGCGGCGACCTGGCCGACAGCGGCTACGTGCTCGGCGACAGGGTGTGCGCGCTGGTGCAAGGCGGCGGCTACGCGGAGTATTGCAGCGCGGCGCTGGCGCTGTGCCTGCCTGTGCCCAAGGGCATGAGCATGCGCGAGGCGGCGTCGCTGCCGGAAACCTTCTTCACCGTGTGGAGCAATGTGTTCGACCGCGCCGGCCTGGTCGAAGGGGAAACGTTGCTGGTGCAAGGGGGCTCGTCGGGCATCGGCGTGACCGCGATCCAGCTGGCCAAGGCGCGCGGGCACACCGTGTTCGCCACCGCCGGCTCGGACGAGAAGTGCCGCGCCTGCGAGGCGCTGGGCGCGGACCGGGCGATCAACTACAAGACCGAGGACTTCGTCGAGATCGTCAAGGCAGGCACCGGCGGCAAGGGCGTCGACGTGATCCTCGACATGGTCGGCGGCGATTACGTGCCGCGCGAGATCAGCTGCCTGGCCGACGACGGCCGGCTGGTGTTCATCGCGCTGCTGGGCGGCGGCAAGGCCACCGTGCCGCTCGGGCAGATCCTGATCCGCCGGCTCACCGTGACGGGCTCGACCTTGCGGCCGCGGCCGCTGGCGTTCAAGGCCAAGATCGCCGCCCAGCTGCGCGCGCAGGTCTGGCCGCTGCTCGAGGCCGGCACCATCAAGCCGGTCATCTACAAGACGTTCCCGCTGGCCGAGGCGGCGCAGGCGCATGCGCTGATGGAATCGAGCGCGCATGTGGGCAAGATCGTGCTGGAAGTGGTGGCGGGGTAAGCCGGGATCTTGCAACGGATGGGGCCGTGTACGATTGCCGGCACTGACCCCAGGGGTGGATGGCGGCGGTGCGGGCCGCTACGGATGGGGCCGTGTACGATTGCCGGCACTGACCCCAGGGGCGAAGCAGTTAGCGGACGCAGGCGACGAAGGCGCTGTTGTCGTTCGATTGCTCGCTGGTGACGCCGCTGCCAAGGTTGACCACCAGGTGCGAGGCCACCACGCCGGCGCCGCCGGTCGAGGACCAGCTGCGCCCCAGGCTCCAGCCCTTGCCGTTCATGAGGCCGGAGGCGGCCAGGTCGCTGAGGTCGAACTCGCTCGGCTGGCGCCAACCCGTCAGGCCGTTGATGGTGGTGCTCTTGCAAAATGCGCTGGCGTTGTCCCAGCTGAGCGCGAACGAGACCGGCATCCAGCTCAGCCCGCTTTTGGCGACGTAGCTCGCCGCCGCCACGACGGGCGCCACGCAGACGCCGTTCTCGCGGACCGCAGGCGCGGTGCACGGCTGCACGCACTGGCCGTTGTCGCGCACCGTCGGCGCGGCGCAGACGCGCGTGGCCACGGTCAGCACGGCACTGGTGCTGGTCGGGTTGTAGCTGCCCAGCGACGGCTGCGCCGCGGTGATGGTGGTGGTGCCGGCCAGCAGCACCGTCACCGTGCTGCCGGCGATGGTCGCCACTTTCGGGTCGCTGCTGCTGTAGGTAAACACCGCCGGACTGGCCGACGCCGGCGCCACCAGCGCAAACGGCGCATCGCCTTCGGTCTTCGCCAGCGCCGGGAAGTCGCCCAGCTTGACGCCGCTGCCACCGCCGCAAGACGCCAGCACGAACCCGATCGGTGCCACTACGAGGGAGAGAAAACGCTGTGTGTTCATAGTGGCGGTAGTTTCTTGGGGTTAGGGAGCGGATCGGCCGCGCTGCCGGCAGCGAGGCCCCGCGGACACGCACGCTGGCGTCATCGAGTCTCGGTATTCTAACAAATCGGGCGGCTGAGAACGGTTTGGCAATTGTGTCATTATGTCATTGTGTCAGTTTGGTACGGCGCTTCGTCATGGCCGCGCCGGTGCCGCCATCCGCAGGCGCATCGCCGGCGTCATGTCGATCTGTTTGTCGGCGCCGATCAGCATCACTTCGCGCAGGCCGAGCCGCTCGGCCATGGCGCGCCAGTGCGCCGGCCCGCTGATGAACAGCGGCTTCGAGTTGCCGTCCGAGCGCAGGCCGGCATCGCTGCCGCCGGCGGTGATGATGGTCACCGAGGCGACCAGGTCGATGGTGTCGCCGCTGCGCGGGTCGATGATGTGGGGATGGCGCTTGCCATCCTTCATGAAATAGCGCACGTAGTCGCCGCTGGTGCCGATCGCTTCGTTGTCGTGCAGCGCCAGCGCCGCCATGCTGCCGTCCGTGCGCGGGTCGCGGATGCCCACCGTCCACGGGCGCGCGCCGGGCTGGCCGATCGCCAGGATGTTGCCGCCGACATTGATCAGCGCCGCCTCGACATGGGCGGCGCGCAGGATCAGCGCGGCGCGGTCGAGCGCGTAGCCTTTGGCGTAGCCGCCCAGGTCGATCATGACGGCCGGGTTGACGCTGCTGATGGTGGTGCCGTTGTAGCGCAGGTCGGCCAGGCGCGGGTTGGCGCGCACCCAGCGCGCGATCTGCGCCGGGTCGGGCGCGTGCGGCGTGATGTCGCTGCTCTGGAATCCCCACAGGCGGATCAGGTGGCCGATCGCCGGATTGAACAGGTTGTCGGAGCGCTCGGCCAGCCGGGTAGCCGACTGCAGCAGGTCGACCATTTCGGCATCGGCCTGGAACGGCTCGCCGCGGGCGATGGCGTCGTTCAGCGCGGTGAGCATGCCCGGCTCCCAGGCGTGGAACTTGTGGTGCAGACGGTCGAATTCGGCCAGCACGTCGGCGGCGAGCGCGTCGGCGCGCTGCTGCGATCCGCCGTAAATGCTCACTTCGACGACGGTGCCGAATACCTTGCCCTCGGTGCGCCAGGTGCGCTTGCCGCCGGTGCTGCCGGTGCATCCCACCAGCAGGCACAGCGCCAGCAGGAGCGCCCGCCAGGACGTCGTTTTCATCGGTCGCATCATGATTCTCATACAAAATTCGGATGGTTCGCGCAAAGGCGTGCCGGGCGAGCCGCCGGGCACGCCTGCCCTTAGATGGCTTTGCTGAGCATGAAATCGACGGCCGCCTTGACGTCGTCGTCCTTCAGCGCGGCGTTGCCGCCCTTGGCCGGCATCATGTTGAAGCCGTTCAGCGCGTTGGTGTGCAGCACCGCGCTGCCTTTGGCGATGCGCGGCTGCCAGGCGGCCTTGTCGGCGAATTTCGGCGCGCCCAGCACGCCGGCACCGTGGCAAGCCAGGCAGGTGGCGGTGTAGATCTTCTCGCCTTTGATCAGGTCGGCGGCGCTGGCCACCTCGATCGGTCCGGCGGCCGGCGCCGGCGCGGCGACAACGGGCGCCACGATGACCGGTGCGGCCACGACCACGGCAGCCGGTGCCGGGGCGGCATCGGTGGCAGGCGGCTTCGGGCTGCATGCCGCCAGCGCGACAACGATCAGCAGAGGGAGGAATTTGCTAGTTTTCATGATTCACTTTCGAGGTTGGTGGGGGGACTTGCCTGGTACTTGCCGCGCCCGCGCACGGACTGGCGCCCGTGTCGCTGCGCGCGTGTTCGAGCAAGGGATCGACCAGCAGGACGTCGATCAAGTGCTTCAAATTGGTCCAGCATGGCGTGCCGGGCACGCTGAGCGGGTCGGCATGCAGCTGCGCCGCGTCGTCATGCAGGTGGTGCGGCGCGCTGGCGCAGGAGGGATGGGCGGGCGCGGTGTCGATGCGCAGTTCGGCGTCGCCCCAGGCCCAGCCGATCGAGTATTCGTCGGCGCTGAAATAGCGCAGTTCGACCATCAGGCCGGTGTCGAAGCTGACCACCAGCGCATCCTGGGCCTGCTGCACGGGCGCGCCGAGGCGGTCCGCGTACTCGCGCTCGATGCGCTCCTTGAGCAGCGGATGCAGGCTGTCGGCGCCGCCGGCGTCAGCGGATGCGGCCACGGCGCCGCCTAGCTGCTCGGCGACCTGCGCGCGCAGGTGGTTGCGGGTCTGTTCGATGATCAGCGCGCCCAGGTAATGCTCGTAGGCCGGGTGCGGCGCCACGGTGCCGGCGGCGATCCGCGCCAGCAAGACCGCTTCGGCATCGACCGCGTAGGGCGCGAGCAGCGCCTTGCGCGATTCGCGCAGCGCGTACAGCGTCTTGGCGAACAGGTACTGCAAGGTGGCGGCGTCGAAGCCGTCGTCGGCATCAGGCGCCATGCATGGCTCCGGCGCGGCGCGCGTTGACCATCGCCGCCGTCACCTGCTCGAAGCGCACCACCTGGCCGCCCTGCTGGTGGACGAAGGCGTCGGCCGCGGCCTGGGTGGAAAACGCGCCGAAGGTCGGCCCCATCGAGCCGCTCTTGCGCGAGCCGACCACGAACAGCGCCGTTTTGGCAGCGATCCAGTTGCCGCGCGGATGATCCCAGTCGGCCTTGCCCATGTCCTGCACGAACAGGCCGCCGACCTGGCGCTTCTGCTCGGGCGCCAGCAACACGGCGAACAGCTCGGTCAGGTCGCAATAGAAATCGGGCTTGCCTTCGACGTACTGGATCTGCCCTTTCGGACCGGGGAAGTCCTGCAGCATCATGCCGTCGAGCGCGCAGGCGGTATCGGCGGCGATTTCCTGCGCCGGCGGGTTCTTCGCCGCCTGGCTGCAGGCGCCCAGCGCCAGCAAGGCCGCCAGGCAGGCCAGGCGGCGCGCCGCGTGGGCATGTGCATGGGCGTGTGGTCGTGGCAGTGTCATTTGAATCTCCAGGTGGCGAGCGTAAAGGGGACGACGATCCAGGCGAGCATGATGGCCAGCAGGACCGACGGGCTGGTCAGCCCGGCCGGCATCACCGTCGCCAGGCCGTACATGTGCTGCACCTGCTCGGAGCTGAAGATATTGAGCAGGCGGAACACGTCGGCCGGGTTGAGCATCAGCAGCGCGGCGAACACGCTGCTGCCGAGGGTGCCCTGGCTGAGCACCAGCGCGCCCATCAGCAGCAGGTCGAAGATCAGCACGAAGAAGAACCACAGCGCGATCGCCACGCCGCTGGCGCGCACGCGGTCGAGCGCGATCACCGACACCAGCATCGAGATGCTCAGGAACGCCAGCCCCAGCAGGACGGCGCTGGCGACGAAGCCGGCGTAGTGGTAGCCGTCGCTGACGGTCAGCTCGGCCGACATCGGCAGCAGGCCGGCGCCGAAGCCGATGGCGGTCGAGGTGGCCAGCGCGGCGGCCAGGCCGAGGTATTTGCCGAGCAGGATCTCGAAGCGGGTGATCGGCATCGACAGCATCAGTTCGAGCGAGCCGCGCTCGCGCTCGCCGACGATGGCGTCGTAGCCGAGGATCAGCGCGATCAGCGGCAGCAGGTAGATCACCAGGCTGACCAGGCTGGCGACGGTGACGTCGATGCCGCGAAAGCCGACCTCGCCCTGCTGGGCCGAACCGAACCAGGCGATCGCCAGCGCGAACAGCGCGAAGATCAGCGCCACCGCCAGCAGCCAGCGGTTGCGGATGCGGTCGCGAAATTCCTTGGCGGCGATGACGCGCACCTGCCCCCATTCAATCCGCTCGGACATGCAAGCCTCCCATGAAAAGTTGTTCCAGCGACGGCTCGCGCACGGTGATGTCGAGCAGCGCGTCAGGCAGCGCAGTGAGCGCCGCCAGCACGGCGACCTTCTGGCCGGCCGGGCAGGCAATGCGCACGCAATCGCCGGCCACGCCGACCTCCAGCCCGGCCAGGTGGCCCAGCGCGAGCGCGACCCGCTCGCCCTGCCCGGGCCGCAGCCGCGCCGCGATCACCGACGGCAGCACGTTCTGGCCGCGCAGCTCGGCCAGGCTGCCCTGCGCGGCGATGCGGCCGCCCTGCAGGATCACCAGCCGGTCGACCCGGTCCTCGATCTCGGCGAGGATGTGCGAGGTGATGACGATGGTGGCGCCGCGCGCGCGCACGTCGCGCAGGATGGCGTAGAAATCGTGGATGCCTTCCGGGTCGAGGCCGTTGGTCGGCTCGTCGAGGAAGATCAGGTCCGGGCTGCCGAGCAGCACCTGGGCGAAGCCGAGCCGCTGGCGCATGCCTTTCGAGTACGTCTGCACGCGCCGGCCAGCCGCCGCCGTCAGGCCGACCTGCGCCAGCACCTCGGCGCAGGCGGCGCGCGGCACCTGCTTGAGGTCGGCGAACAGGCGCAGCACTTCGATCCCGCTCAGGTTGTCGTAGGTGACGAAGCTTTCCGGCAGGTAGCCGATGCGGCGGCGCACCTGGCGGAAGTCGCGCCCGCCGCTCGGCGTGCCGTGCACCAGGATCGCGCCGGCGGTGGGCGCGATCAGGCCGAGCATCAGCTTGAACAAGGTGCTCTTGCCGGCGCCGTTCGGGCCGATCAGGCCGAACATCTCGCCGGCGTTGACCGTCAGGCTGATGTCGGTGAGGGCCTGCACGGCGCCGAACGACTTGCTCAGCTTGCGCATTTCAATCGGGGTGTTTGTCACGCCAGCGTCTCCATTCCGGGTTCAAGGGGTGCGTGCGCGGGTGCTTGTCCACCACGCTGGGGGCGCGCAGGATGGGAAACTGGCGCGCCGCGAAACGCAGGGTCTGGATCGACGGGCTCGACAGCAGCAGCTTGACCAGCGGGTACTGCCAGTTGAGCCGGTCGACGACGTCGTTGGCCTCGTAGGCGACATCGCCGACGCCGTCGCCGTCCTGGTCCCAGCCGCTGTAGTTGCTCCAGTAATTGCCCTGGCTGCGACCCCACTCGACGTCGCGCGCGGCGACGAACTTGACCTGTTCCTGGTTGTCGATGAAGTCGTTGCCGTCGACCTTGTTGTTGCTCGAGCCGGCCGTCAGGTGCACGCCGATGCGGTTGTTGATGACGACGTTGTTGCGCACCACGTTGTACTCGGCGTCGTAGATGAAGAAGCCGCGCCCGTTGCCGGCGACAACATTGTGTTCGATCAGCGAATCCTGGATGGTGCGCAGCATGATGCCGTGGTCCTCGTTGCCCCAGGCGACGTTGTTGCGCACGATCAGGTCGCGCACTTCCATCAGCGCCAGGCCGCCCTTGTTGAGGTAGGACTCGTTGTTTTCCCACGTGCTGTTGTTGGTGTTCATGTAGTGGGTGCCGTAGCGCACGTGGTGGATCTTGTTGCCGCGAAACAGCGCGCGGGTCGACACGTCGACGTAGATGCCGTCGCGCGTGTAGCTGACGGTGTTGCCGATCACTTCGACGCCGCTGGTGTTGAACACCTGGATACCGTTGCCGCGCGCGGCCGACTGCAGCTCCTGCTTGCCGGTGATGACGTTGCCGATCAGGCGAGAATCGCGCGATTTCTCCAGCCAGATGCCGAACAGGTTGTTGACCAGCTCGCAGTGCGTCACCGTCGCCCGGTCGGCGCCCGGCGCGATGTAGATGCCGGCGTTTTGCGCATCGAGGTCGGCGCCGCTGTCGCGCACCACGAAGCCGTCGATGGTGACGCCGCTGGCGCGCACCCGGATGCCGTCGCCGCTGTTGCCGGCGCCGATCACCGGCTTGCCGCTGCCGATCAGGGTGAGCGGCTTGTCGATCACCAGGTGGCCGGCGTAGTCGCCGCGCGCGACCTGCAGCGTGTCGCCCGGCTGCGCACGCAGCACCGCGGCGGCGAGCGAGTCGCCGCTGCGCACCTGCAGCACGGCGCCCTCGGCCCCGGCGCCGGCGCCGGCCGCCAGCAGCACCACCAGCACCGCCAGCAGCCCAAGGCGCGGCATCCTGGGCGCCACTACGGCGCCTTCGCCGCCAGCGTGGCGGCCTTGTCGGCCAGCTCGCGGCGCACGCTGTCGAGTGCGATGAAATAGCCGCCGGCATTGATCGGCGTGAGCGCCAGGCCCGCTTTTTCGCGGAACTTGCGCTCCTTGACCAGCGGCGGGCAGGCGTGGTCGTCGTAGTAGAGGACCATGCAGTCGAGGCACAGCATGCATTCCATCTGGTCGATCTTGCCTTCGCTGTCGATCGCGTGCGAGCCGCAACCGGCGGCGCAGGCGTGGCAGGTCTGGCATTCGGCCTTGCGCTTGAGGCCGAACAGGCGGAACTTGCCCGGCAGCGCCAGCCCCGCGCCCAGCGGGCACAGGTATTTGCAGTAGGGCCGCTCGCTGAGGATGGACAGGCCGAGGATGGCGCCGATGAAAATCCAGAACGGCCAGCTGCGGTTCCACACGCCGACGATGAAGGTGGTCTTGAACGGCTCGATCTCGGCCAGCTTCTCGGCCGTCTCCATCGAGTACAGCGACACCGCCAGCAGCACGAAGAAGATCACGTACTTGAGCCAGCGCAGCTTGTCGTGCAGCGGCTTGGGCAGCAGGCGCTGGAAACGCTGCAGGCCGATCAGCTTGCCGAGCGCGTAGGCCAGTTCCTGCAGCGAGCCGAACGGGCACACCCAGCCGCAGAACAGGCCGCGGCCCCAGATCAGCACGGTGGCGATGATGAACCACCAGAACAGGAAGATGAAGGGATCCGACAGGAACAGTTCCCACTGCCACAGGTGCAGCAGCGAATGGCACCACGTCATCACCTGGGTGATGCTCGGCTGCGCCTTCAGGTAGAAGCCGAGGAAGGCGACGCAGACGAACCACAGCACGGTGCGCGGGCGCTTGATCCACGGCTTGTGCTTGCGGGTGGAGGCGCGCACCAGCTTGTCGCGCTGCGAATACATCAGCGCGGCAAAGCCGAGCACGAGGGCGAACAGGCCGATCTCGATTTCCTTGCCGCGCCACAGCGGCTTCCAGGCCGCTTCCGGCTTGACGACGACCGGGCGGCCGCCTTCCAGATAGCGGCCGGCTAGCCAGTAGTCGGCGCCGAAGTGTTCGAACGTTTTCACGCCGCTTTTCGCGTCGATCCGGTTGGCCAGGAACGCCAGCTGCCACGGCCAGGCCGGATTGAAACTGGCCGAGCGCACGATGAACACCGCCGACTCCTTGAACGCGGGCGCGTCCTGCGGCTGCAAGTGGTAAAGGTTCTGGTAGTCGGTGTCGCGGAAGGTGAAGGTGACCGGGTCCTGGCGCAACTGGATGCGGTCGTAAATGCCGCCGCGCACGAAGCCGGAGCCCTTGAACGACTCCTGGCCGTTGGCGATGATGAAGATGGCGTGCTCGTCCGGCTTGAGGTCGGCCATCAGGCGCCGGTAGCCGGGCTCGCCGAGCAGGCTGATGCCTACGCCGGGCACGTCGAGGTTGCCGAAGTACAGGTCCATGTAGGGGCCGTCGGCGGCGTCCCTGGCCATTTTCTCGGCCGGCACCAGCAAATGCGCGACGCTGCCCTCGGCCAGCAGTTGAGCCCAGGTCAGCGGCGGCTCGCTGAGCGCGCGGAAACGCGCCTTCGGCCGCGCCTCGCTCTTGAAGATGCCGACCTGGCGGCCGATTTCGTAGGCGCTGCGCGAGATCACCTGGTTCTCGGCGATGGCGGTGACGGTGGCGCCGCTGATGGCGTCGAGGCCGGTGGCGCCGCTGGCACCGCTGGTGCCGCTTGTGCTATTGCTGTGACCGATCTCGAGCTTGGCGTCGCCAGCCTTGCCGACATACTGGGCGATGAATTTCAGCAGCGCCGATTCGGGGATCCCGGCCAGCAGGATCGGCTCGGAATGCTTGAGCACGCGCAGGCCGGTGATCAGGCCCTGCTTGTCCATGCCGATCAGGGTCACCACCGGCTTGCCCGAATAGGCGGGAATGTCGACGACGTCGGTCGACAGGAAGACGTAGCCGATCACCTGCTCGCGCTGGTCGGCGCCGACGCCGATCGCCTCGACGTAGCTGGGCGAGCCTTTGCGCAGCGAGAATTTTTGCGCCAGCGGCATCACCGCGCGGCACGGCGCCAGCGCGCACAGGTCGGCGCCGTGCAGCAGCTGTTCCGGCAATTCGGCGTCGTAGGTGGTGGCGCGCGCCGGCAGCAGCGCGGCCAGGCACAGGCAGAACAGCATCAGCAGGCGGGGCCAGGCCCGCTGCCGTGCGTGAAAGTCATTCATCATGCTGGGCCCGATGTAGTGGTGGCGCCCTGCCCGCAGCGCGCGGGCGTGAACCGTGTTGGGAAAAAAAGCCGCGGGCAGCAGCGGCCCGCGGCGGTGCTGCTTGCGTGCTTACGCTTCGACCAGGAAGCGGCTGCGCATCTCGAGGTGCAGCGCGTGGCAGAAGTGGGTGCAGTACATCCAGTACGCGCCGGCGCGGTCGGCCTTGAAGGTGACCGAACGCGTCTCCTGCGGATTGACGATGAAGTTGATGTTGTAGGTCGGAATCGCGCAACCGTGGGTCAAGTCCTCCACCTTGTCGTGGTTGGTCAGGGTGATGGTCACTTCGTCGCCCTTCTTGACCTTGATGATCGGCATGCTGTAGGCCGGCGCCTGCGACATCAGGCGCACATGCACCTTGTTGCCCTTGCGTTCGATGCCCATGTTCTCCGGCTTGACCGCGTTGGGAAAATCGT
>JARXKM010000413.1 GCA_030272785.1 Pseudomonadota bacterium | reverse complement strand
ACCTTCGACATCGACGCCAACGGCATCCTGCACGTCGGCGCCAAGGACAAGGCCACCGGCAAAGAGAACAAGATCACCATCAAGGCGAACTCCGGCCTGACCGAAGCGGAGATCCAGAAGATGGTGAAAGACGCCGAGCTCAACGCCGAAGAAGACCACAAGCTGCGCGAGCTGGCCGAGTCGCGCAACCAGGCCGACGCACTGGTGCACTCGACCAAGAAGTCGCTCACCGAATACGGCGACAAGCTCGAAGCGGGCGAGAAGGAAGCCATCCAGAGCGCCATCACGGCACTGGAAACGTCGCTCAAGTCGGCTGACAAGGCCGAGATCGACGCCAAGGTGGCGGCACTGTCGACCGCGTCGCAGAAGCTGGGCGAGAAGATGTACGCCGACCAGCAGGCGCAGCAGGCTGCGGCCGGCGGCGCCGAAGGCGGCCAGCAGGGCGGCGGCGCCGAAGCGGGCGCCAAGCAGGACGACGTCGTCGATGCCGACTTCAAGGAAGTCAAAGACGCGAAGTAATCGCGCCGCAGGGTTGTAAAAGCCGAGCCGGTTATTCGGCTCGGTTTTTTTGCATATGAGATCAAGTAGTCAGACTGACAGCAAGGTGCCGACAAATGGCAAAGCGTGATTTTTACGAGATCCTCGGGGTCGCCAAGAATGCTTCGGAAGAAGAAATCAAGAAGTCGTACCGCAAGCTTGCGATGAAATACCATCCGGACCGCAATCCGGACAGTAAGGAATCGGAAGAGAAGTTCAAGGAAGTCAAGGAAGCGTACGAGATGCTGACCAATCCGGAAAAGCGCGAGGCGTACGACCGTCATGGTCACGCCGGCGTCGATCCGAACATGGGCGGCGGCGGTTTCGGCGGCGGCGCGGGCGGCTTCGCCGACAGCTTCGGCGACATCTTCGGCGACATCTTCGGCGGCGGCGGGCGCGGGCGCGGTGCCGGCCCGCAGGTCTACCGCGGCGCCGACCTGCGCTACAACCTCGAGATCACCCTCGAGCAGGCCGCGCACGGCTTCGACACCACCATCCGGGTGCCGAGCTGGGACAAGTGCGACACCTGCCACGGCAGCGGCGCCAAGCCGGGCACCGCGCCGACCACCTGCACCACCTGTGCCGGCCACGGCCAGGTGCGCATGCAGCAGGGTTTTTTCAGCATCCAGCAGACGTGCCCGAAGTGCCATGGCAGCGGCAAGGTCATCACCGACCCGTGCGCACCGTGCGGCGGCGCCGGGCGCATCAAGCGCAACAAGACGCTGGAAGTGAAGATCCCGGTCGGCATCGACAACGGCATGCGCATCCGCTCGTCGGGCAACGGCGAGCCGGGCACCAACGGCGGCCCCGCCGGCGACCTGTATGTGGAGATCCACATCAAGCCGCACGCGGTGTTCCAGCGCGAAGGCGACGACCTGCATTGCGAAATGCCGATCTCGTTCGTCAAGGCAACCCTGGGCGGCGAGATCGAAGTGCCTACGTTGTCGGGCAAGGTGTCGTTCACGATTCCCGAGGGCACCCAGTCGGGCAAGACGTTCCGCCTCAAGGCCAAGGGCATCAAGGGCGTGCGCTCCGGTTACGCGGGCGACCTGTTCTGCCACGTGGCGGTCGAGACGCCGGTCAAGCTGACCGACAAGCAGAAGGACCTGCTCAAGGAATTCGAGCGGCTGACGGTCGAGGGCGGCGCCAAGCACAGCCCGCAGAGCAAGGGCTGGATGGACAAGGTCAAGGATTTTTTCGAATAGCATCCCGCTGAACCGCTGAGCAGGGCCCTGCCACTCAGCGGTTTTTTTTCGCGAATAGGAAAAATATGACACAAGCAAAAGGCAGTGGCCTCTCCACTGACGATCTGTTCGCGCGCAACCGCGCGTGGGCCGCCTCGATGGTGGCCGAAGACCCGATGTTCTTCAAGACGCTGGCGGCGCAGCAGTCGCCCGAATACCTGTGGATCGGCTGCTCGGACAGCCGGGTGCCGGCCAACGAGCTGCTTGGCCTGGCGCCGGGCGAATTGTTCGTCCACCGCAATATCGCCAACGTGGTGGTGCACTCCGACCTGAACTGCCTGACGGTGCTGCAGTTCGCCATCGACGTGCTCAAGGTCAAGCACATCATCATCTGCGGCCACTACGGTTGTTCGGGCGTGCATGCGGCGCTGACCAACCAGCGCGTCGGCCTGGCCGACAACTGGCTGCGCCACGTGCAGGACGTGCAGCAAAAGCACGAGAGATACCTCGGCGAGGTGCTGCCGACCAAGCAGCGCGCCGACCGCCTGTGCGAACTGAACGTGACCGAGCAGGTCGTCAACGTGGCGCACACGACGGTGGTGCGCGACGCCTGGGAGCGCGGCCAGCAGCTGAGCGTGCATGGCTGGTGCTACGGCTTGCAGGACGGCCTGCTGCGCGACCTCGGCATGAGCGTGTCGAAGGTCGAGGACCTGGCACCCAAGCTCAAGGCGCGCCTGGCCGCCTACCAGGACTGACATGGCCGCCGGCGAACTGGCCAGCCTGCGCGACGTGGTGCGTCAGTTCGTCGACGAGCGCGACTGGGACAAGTTCCACACGCCGAAGAATCTGTCGGCCGCGCTGTCGGTCGAAGCGGCCGAACTGCTCGAGCATTTCCAGTGGCTCGAACGGGGCGACGCGGCCGAGCTGGGCGCCGGCAAGCGCGAGCAGGTGCGCCACGAGATGGCCGACGTGCTGGTGTATTTGATCCGCCTGGCCGACAAGCTCGACGTCGACCTGCACGCGGCGGTGCTGGAGAAGATGGTGCTCAACCGCGCCAAGTACCCGGCCGACAAGGTGCGCGGCGATGCCCGCAAGTATTCCGAGTATCCCGATTAGGCGCTGGAAGCGCCGGCAGGCAGGATCTGCTAGTTGGCGGCGCGGGCGGCGGTTTGGCGCAGTTCGCGGCACAGCGGCGCGCTGCCCGGCGGACAATTAGTGGCGGCAAATCTGCCGATTTTTTCGAGATCACCGGTGTCGAGCGTCGTGTCGATGTGACGCAATACAAATCGCTTCAGCGCCGGATCACGCTTCATAAGCTGGGCGAGCAGGGGCAGCGTGCTCCAGTGGTCTACCAGGAGGCGGGCGACTGCCTCGGAATTGCCTTCTGCGATGCTGCCGTCATCGCAGTGTCCATACCTCTTGTAGGCGCGCTCAACCTTCGTCCAACTGTCGAGACCGTCCACCGCGGCGTCGGCCGCCTCGGCGTCCTTGGGCGAACACACCTTGGCACGCGCTTGGCAGGCGCTGCCCACGCCGAGCGCCAGAATGAAGCACAGCGATCGCATCAGCGTGCGCGGCATTTGGTTGCTATGCATGATGGTGTCCATGCAGGCGCCGATGCCGGTTTCTGCTGCTGGCAGCGCGCGCCATCGGCGCATTGTTGTTGGTAACTTCGATCGTCGTCACGGGCGATGTCCCCATGGAAGCTGCGATAGCCCTCATTGCCTCATCCGTTGTGCGTATGCATCCCATGGTGGGATGTGCCGGCCCCGGCAAAAGACGCGCATTCGCCCGACCAGAATGCACGCCGATCCCGGGATGTCCTGGCACGTTGAAACGGATAATTCCATGCAGCCCGTATGGCCCGTTGGCGCTGGCAACGTGTCGGTGTGGCGCAGTCCTATCACCCACCGTGTAAATCCGGTTCGGCAAGTGGGATAGTGTCGCATGCCTGTCCACGTTATTGTAGGCGGGCCATGTGCCCTGGGCATTACCGTTGCTTCCTATAAGCGTTATCTGATGAGCCTGCCCGTCAAATATCAGTTTGGCTGCCATGCGAGCTCCTGTCCCGATCCGCGTGCCACAAGGCACAGAACGCTCACACTACTTCCGAAGCCCTACT
>JARXKM010000059.1:1891-20372 GCA_030272785.1 Pseudomonadota bacterium | reverse complement strand
ATCCTCGACGCCGACAAGGAAGGCTTCCTGCGCTCCGAGCGCAGCCTGATCCAGACCATCGGGCGCGCCGCGCGCAACCTGAACGGCGTGGCGATCCTGTACGGCGACCGGATCACCGATTCGATGCGCAAGGCGATCGACGAAACCGAGCGCCGGCGCAACAAGCAGATCGCCTTCAATCTGGCGAACGGCATCACGCCGGTCGGCATCAAGAAGACCATCCGCGACATGATCGACGGCGTGTACAGCCCGCAGCAGGCGCGCGAATCGCTCGAGATCGCGCAGGAAACGGCCAAGTTCGAGTCGATGAACGAGAAGCAGATCAGCAAGGAGATCAAGCGGCTCGAAAAACTCATGCTCGACCATGCGCGCAACCTCGAATTCGAGAAGGCGGCGCAGGTGCGCGACCAGCTGCACGTGCTCAAGCAGCAGGCGTTCGGCGCGCCGGGCACCGACAACCTGGCGTCCCTGCTCGGCAAGCAAGCGTAGGTCATTGTGGCGCGCAGCCGACACTCGGCGGCGCCGACGGCGCCGACCGGGGCGGCTTGCCCGGGCTAAGCCGGAAGCAATATTTCCATAGTGAAATTGCCCGGAAATATGCCTGAAGTGCGGGTGTGACGTGGTGTATATTCGACGATATGCCATGCAGCAACTTTATTTTTATTGTGACATTGCTGATGCCCTGGCGGCATCGGCTGCCACGCGCGCGCTGGCTGGCCCTGGCGCTGTGCGCCACCCTGGCGCTGCCGGCGGCGGCCGCCCCCGCGCGCTGGGCGTCGACGCTGCACAGCACCTTCAAGCACGTGCTGGGCGACGCGACCAGCAGCGCCACCGCTTTCGCCCAGGATGCGACCGGCTTTGTGTGGATCGGCAGCCAGGCCGGCCTGGTACGCTGGGACGGTGTGCGCGGTCGCCGTTATGTGGCCGACCCCGGGCGCACCGACACGCTGGCCGACAGCTACATCCTGAGCCTGCTGGTCGACCACGGCGGCCGGCTGTGGGTCGGCACCAGCGCCGGCGGCCTGGCCGGTTACGACGCCGGGCATGGCAACTTCGTCCGCTATCCGGCCGGGCCCGGCGGCATCAGCGCGGCCGGCGTCGCCGCGCTCGCCGACGACGGCCGCGGCGGCATCTGGATCGGCACCGGCGCCGGGCTCGACCACCTCGGCGCGGACGGCGTCGTCGAGCGCGCCGCCGACCGTGCGCGGGCGGCCGGCGCCGGCCAGCTGCCCGCAGGCAGGGTCGACGCGCTGCTGCTCGACCGCGCCGGTCGCCTGTGGATCGGCAGCCAGCACGGCCTGTTCATGCGCGCCGGCGATGGCGCCGCGCCGCGCCGGATCCCGTTCGGCATGAGCGATAAGGCGCCCAACGTCAGCGTCCTGTTCGAGGACAGCGCGGGCCGCATCTGGATCGGCACCCCTGGCGCGGGCGCCTACCGGATCGAGGCGGGCGAGGCCAGCGCGCAGCCGGTGTTTGAATTTCCGGCCGGGCCCGACCGCCCGGTCCAGCTGACCGACCGGGTGCGCGCGATCACCGAGTCCGGCGCCGATGCGATCTGGATCGCCACCGAGGGCGGCGGCATCGTCGAGATCGATCCGCTGCACGCCAGCTCGCGCCGCATCCGCCACCAGCCCGACGTGCCCGACAGCTTGTTCGATGACGACGTCACGGCCCTGTTCCGCGAGCGCAGCGGCGTGGTGTTCGTCGGCGCTATCCTCGCGCTCAGCCAGCACAATCCGCAGCCGGCGGCGTTTCTGACGATCCGCCAGTCCGGCCTCGGGGCCGGCGCCAAACTGAGCGTGCCGAGCATGCTGACCCATCCGGACGGCACGCTCTGGCTCGGCCTGGCCACCGGCGGGGTCGATATCATCGACCCGCGCCATGGCGCGGTCGGCCGGCTGGCGCCCGGCGCCGGCGATGCGGGCGCCGCGCTGCCCAAAGGACGGGTGCTGGCGATGACCAATGGCCGCGATGGCGCGGTCTACCTCGGCACCCAGCAAGGGCTGTACCTGGTGGACGCCGCGCGGCGCGACGTGCGCCGCATCGAGATCGCCCAACGCGGCGTCAGCGCCGCCGTGTGGGCGCTGGCCTACGAGGACGGCATGCTGTGGGTGGGCGGGCTCGACGGCCTGTGGGCACTCGACGCCACGCCCGGGCACGCGCATCGCCTGCTGCGCCACGAGGCCGACACGCTGGGCGACATGCGGGTGACCGCGCTGCTGCCCGACGGCCGCGGCGCGCTGTGGATCGGCACCAAGGTCGGCCTGGCGCGGCTGGCGTCGATCGGCGGCGCGCTCGAGCAGGTGCCCGGCAGCGGCACCGACGCCAGCCGCATGCCGATCGGCTATGTGTCATCGCTGCTGTTCGACCGTCAAGGGCGGCTGTGGGCGTCCTCGTTTGGCGCCGGCATCGCGGTGCTCGAGCGCACCGACGGCGCCGGGCGGCGCTGGTTTCGTCACATCGGCGGCGCCGAAGGGCTGCAACACAACGGCGTCAACAAGCTGCTGATGGATGGCGCGGGGGCGATCTGGGCCAGCACCGATGACGGCCTGGCGCGCATCGACAGCGCCAGTTTCGCCACCCGCATGCTGCGCGGCGCGGAAGGGGTCAACATGCTGGGCCATTGGACCAACTCCGGCACCGCCAACGCCGCCGGCGAGCTCATTTTCGGCGGCTCGGCCGGCATCACGGTGGTGACGCCGTCGAAGCTGGCGCCGGCGGCGTTCAAGGCGCCGCTGGCCATCACCGAGATTCGCCTCAATGACCGCGCGCTGCCGGTCGGTCCGTACAACCAGGCCGCGCCGGCGCTGGCGCGGCCGATCGAAGTGGCGCCGGCCGGCCGCGAACGCGGCTTCTCGGTCGAATTTGCCGCGCTCGATTATGCGGCCGCCGATCGCAGCGTGTATTCCTACCGTCTGAACGGCTTCGACCGCGACTGGATCGGCGCCGACGCCGTATCGCGCCGCATCAGCTACACCAACCTGCCGCCGGGCGACTACAGCCTGCAGCTGCGCGCGTCCAGCCGCGGCCAGGCATGGAGCGCCCCGCTCGCGCTGCCGGTGCGGGTGCTGCCGGTGTGGCACCAGATTGCCTGGGTGCGGGTCGCCGCCGCGCTCGGTGCGCTCGGCGTGCTCGTCGCGCTGGTCCAGCTGCGCACCGGCTATCTGCGGCGCCGCCAGCAAGAGCTGCAGGAGATGGTCAATGCGCGTACCGCCGAACTGCGGGCGACCCAGTCGCAGCTGGAAAAGCTGGCCTACGCCGATCCGCTCACAGGGCTGCCGAACCGGCGCCTGTTTACCGACGACATGCGCCAGATGGCGGCGCGCGCGATGCGCGATGGCGAACAGTTTACGCTGCTGCTGATCGACCTCGACTACTTCAAGCAGATCAACGACACGCTGGGACACGATGCCGGCGATGCCTTGCTGGTGGAAGCGGCGGCCAGGCTGAAACAGGTGGTGCGCGAGGCGGACCGGCTCTCGCGCCTGGGCGGCGATGAATTCGCGGTGCTGCTGGCCAACACCGCCGACCGCGAGACGGTCAGCGCGATCTGCCAGCGCATCGTGGCCGGGATCGGCGAGGCGATCGAGTACCAGGGCTCGAGCATGCGGGTGAGCGCGAGCATTGGCGCGGCCACCTTTGCCTGCAATGGCGGCGGGGTGGACGACCTGTACAAGGCGGCCGACACGGCGCTGTACCAGGCCAAGCGCGCCGGCCGCGCCACCTTCCGCTGGCATGCCATGTGCCCCGCCGCCGCGGCGCCGGTGTCGGCAACGGCGCACGCCTGACCTTGGCGCCGGTTGCGCGCCCGCCACAGCGCGGTGGCGGGCGCGCGGCCGGCCGTCAGCTGAAGGCCGCCGATCCTTGCGCGCTGCGCCGCAGGCTGCCCACCACTAACAGGCCGACCAGCAGCATCGCCCATGCGCGCGGCTCCGGCACCGCCGAAATCAGGTCCAGCCGCACCGTCGCGCATTCGCCCGGACGGCAGGCGATGGCCAGGATCTGCCGGGCGTCGTTGATGTCGCGCGCCGACACCAGCCGCCAGTCGCTGACCGGGTCGATCAGGCTGTTCAGGTCGACCATCGCGTGGTTCGCGTACAGGAAGGCGTGGAAGTCGTTTTCGGCGTCGCTCCATTCCGACGCGCCCACCACCGCCCCGGCGCCATTGATGCCGTAGGCCGTGCCGCGCAGGCCGTTGCCGAGAAAGCCGAGATCCGTCATCACGCCGTCCTGGTAGATGAACGGATGCGGCTGACCCGATTTCTCGTTCGGCGTGGTCTCCGACATACCGACCACCTGCCCCGCGTCGTTGATGTCGTTGGCCTCGCTGATGAGGCCACCGAGCGTGCCCAGGTCGCGCGTCACGCCGTCCTGGAACACGATCGCGTGGCGCGTCGGATCGATGAAGTCGGTCGAGTCGATGGTGGCGATGCCGGCCACCTGGCCGGCGTTGTTGATCGCGCTGGCCCAGCTCCAGTCGCCGCCCATGGTGGGGATGTTGCGCATCACGCCGTTGGCGTAGACCCAGCCGCGCGCCCGCTCGCCGATGACATAATAGGCGTTGCCCGCCACTTGGCCGGCGTCGTTGATGGCGCTCGCCTGGCCGCTGTCCCAGATGCCCAGCCGGCCCAGGTTGCGGTACACGCCCTGCGTATAACTGAACGGGTCGGCGCCGTTGGCGCCGGCCAGATCGCCGCGGTTGTTGATCGCGTAACCGCTGCTGCCAGGCGCGGTCGCGCCGATGTCGCTCACCCCCGCCGACGACCAGATGGCCGCGCCGCTGAGATTGCTGCCGGCGATCTGCCCGGCGTTGTTCATGTGGGTCGAGGCGAAGAAGTCGGCCGGCAGGAACGTCACCGAATAGGTCGGCTCGGCCAGCGCGGCCAGCGGCGCGCCCAGCAGCGGCAGCCACAGCCACTTGCGCCACTTGCCCCACTTGCGCCAGTGCGCGCGGCAAGCCCGCCCGGCCAGCAGGGCCAGACCGGCCAGCAGCATCAGCCAGGTGCCCGGTTCGGGCACCGCCGGGATCAGGTCGAGCAGCACCGAGCGGCAGGTCGAGGAGCTGCCCTGGCAGGCGGTGGCGAGGATCTGCTGCTGGTCGTTGATGTCGGCGGCCGACACCAGGCGCCAGCCGGTGGCTGGATCGATCAGCGTGTTGAGGTCGACCATCTGGCCGTCGCGGTACAGGAAGGCGTGATAGTCGAGCGCGGCGGCGTCGCCGATGTCCGACATGCCGACCACCATGCCGGCGTTGTTGATGCCGTTGGCGCGCCCGGCGCGCCCGCCGAGCGAGCCGAGGTCGATCATGCCGGCCGCCGCCGAAGCGTACAGGAAGGGACGCTCCTCGCCGGCGAGCGCGGTTTGCGACCAGCCGACCACTTGGGCAGCGTCGTTGAGGTCATTCGCCTCGCTTACCGGCCCGCCGAGCGAACCGAGGTTGCTGACGTTGCCGAGCAGGTCGGCGAGGAAGGCGTTGCGCTGCGGGTCGCCGAAATCGGTGGTCGGCCGGCTGGCCGTGCCGGCCACCTGCCCGGCACTGTTGATCGCGTTGGCGAAGTCGGTATAGCCGCCGAAGGTGAGGATGGTGCTCAGGCTGCCGCCGACCCACACGAAGCCCAGCGACAGGGCATTCTGGTCGTTCTGGCGCACGGTACCGACCACCCTGCCGGCGTCGTTGATGCCGCTGGCCCAGCTGCGAAACGGCTCCGAGTCGATGGTCTGGACGACGCCGGCGGCGACGACGAAGCCGCGCGCGCCGACCTGGCCGACGACGTCGTCGTGGTTGTTGATGCCGAGCCCTTCGCTGCCAGGCGCCAGGCCGCTCAGGTAAGAGAGCGTCGAACCGTTCCAGATCGCCGCGCCGCCGCTACCGGTGCCGACCACGTGGCCGGCGTTGTTGATGGCCGACGCGGCGAAGTCCTGCGGCAGCAAGTGGATCGCGTACACCGGATCGGCCAGCGCGGCCAGCGGACCGGCGAGCAAGGGCAACAGGAACAGGCTGCGGAGAAGGTTTCTGGTGGTCATGGGAGAGTCCTGGTGAATAGCATAATTGCAATCATGGCGTAAAAACCAGTCCGGACCGTGCGATAGATCAGCGCGGCGCGCCGACGCGGCAGCGATCGGTAAGCTTGCCGGCGGGCAGCGCCAGCGCCTCGATCCGCAGGCAACGGTGGCCAGCGCTGACAGGCCACGGCCAGCGCCGACAGGCAACGGCCAGCGGCGCGCGCCCGCAATCAGCGGCAAGCGGCGGCCAGCGGCGGCCAGCGGCGCGCGTGCCGGGGGCGTTGCGCGCCCCACCCTACCAGCCGCCGGCGAGCGCCTTGTAGACGGCCACCAGCGACGTCGCCGCGGCGGCCGTCGCCTGCGCCAGCTGGTCGCGCGCAGCCAGCGCTTCGCGTTCGGCGTCGAGTACGGCCAAGAGGTCGCTGCTGCCGGCGTTGAAGCGCACGCGCGCCAGCGCGGCGGCGCTGCCGGCCGCGCGCGCCGCCTCGTACAGGCTGGCGGCGCGGCGTTGCGCGCGCGTGTAGGCGGCCAGCGCGCCTTCGGTTTCCTCGAGCGCCTCGAGGACAGTCTTTTCGTAGGCGGCGACGGCCTGTGCGCCGCGCGCCGAGGCGGCCCCGATCTGCGCGCGGCGGCGGCCGAAATCGACCAGCGACCAGACCAGGGTGGCGCCCAGGCTGAAGGCGAGTGCCTCGCGCCGGTCGAGCGCGCCGACGCTGCCGGCGTTGAGGCCCAGACTGCCGTCGAGCGTCAGTTGCGGGAACAGCTAGCTGCGCGCGACGCCGATGCGGGCGGCGGCGGCGGCCACCTGCTGCTCGGCGGCGGCGATGTCGGGGCGGCGCCGCAGCAGCGCCTGCGGCGAGCCGATGCTCGCCAGCGCGGTCGGCGCGATGCCCGGCAGCGGCTGCGGCGCGGCCAGGCGGGCGTCGAGCGCGGTCGGCGCCTGGCCGCTGAGCACCGCCAGCCGGTAGCGCGTGTGCGCCAGGCTCGCCTCGAGCGCCGGGATGCTCGCCGCGGTGCTGTGCATCAGCGCCTCGGCGCGGTCGGCGTCGAAACCGCTGCCGCGCCCGGCCGACAGGCGCTCATTGACCAGCTCGAACGTGGCGCGCTGCGAGCCGAGCGCGGCGACGGCCACGCGCAGCTGTTCCTGCAGTCCCCGCAGGGCGAAATAATTGCGCGCCACTTCGGCCGCCACGCTCACCTGCACCGCGCGCAACTGCGCCGAGCTGGCCTCGGCGTCGGCCGCGGCGGCGCGCCGTTCGCCGCGGATGGCGCCGAACAGGTCCGCTTCCCAGCGCGTGTCGACGCCGGCGGAAAAACCGTTGGCGGTGACGGGCACGCCGTTCGGGTCGCGCGCGCGCGCACGCACGGCGCTGGCCGCGAAGGCGACGTCGGGCGCGGCCTGGGAGTCGGCCACGCGCGCCAACGCGCGCGCCTCGTCGAGCCGGGCGGCGGCGATGCGCAGGTCGGCGTTCGCCACCAGTGCCGCCGCCACCAGCCGGTCCAGTTCGGCGTCGTGGAAGCCGCGCCAGAACTGCGCCACCGGCTCCTGGGTGCTGGCTGGCGCCTCGGCGAAGCGGTCCGCCAATGCCGGCCGGAACAAAGGCAGCGGCGCCGGCGCCGTCGAGCAGCCGGCCAGCAGCGCTGCGCCAACCAGGGCGACGCCGCGCAGCGCGGCCGGGCGCCTCACGGCTGCCCCGCGCCGGTGTCGGGATCGACGCCGGGATGGTAGGGATGGGCGGCGGCGTCGATTTCGGCGCGCAGCGCGGCCGCGTGGGCGCGCCGGCGCGCGGTGCTGCCGCGCAGCAGCATGTAAAACACCGGCGTGAGGAAGATGCCGAAGGCGGTCACGCCGAGCATGCCGGAGAACACCGCGATGCCCATCGCGCGGCGCATCTCGCTGCCCGCCCCGCTGCTGGCGATGAGCGGGATGACGCCGGCGCAAAACGCGATCGAGGTCATCAGGATCGGACGCAGCCGCAGCCGCGCCGCCTCGATCGCCGCGGCCAGCGTGTCCTTGCCCTGCGCCTCGAGGTCCTTGGCGAATTCGACGATCAGGATGGCGTTCTTGCAGGCCAGCCCGACCAGCACCACCAGCGCCACCTGGGTGAAGATGTTCAGGTCGCCCGGCTGGCGGAACGGCGACAGGCTCGACACCCACACGCCGAACAGCGCCGACAAGATGCACATCGGCACGATCATGACGATGGCCAGCGGCAAGGTCCAGCTTTCGTACTGGGCCGCCAGCACCAGCACCACCAGCACCAGGGAGAGCGCCAGCACCGCCGCCAAGGTCGGCACGGTGGCGCCGGTGCCGGGCAGGTGGACGTCGCGCGTGAGGCGGTCCTGGTAGGACAGGTCGGTCCACTCGTAGCCCATGCCGCGCGGCAGCGCCGCCAGCAGCCGTTCGACTTCGGCCTCGGCCTGCCCGCTCGAGTAGCCCGGGCTGGGCGCGCCGTTCAGGTCGGCCGAGGCGATGCCGTTGTAGCGCGTTACGCGGGTCGGACCGAAGGTGGTGTCGACCTTCATCAGCGCGCCCAGCGGCACCATCTCGCCGGCGCCGTTGCGCGTCTTGATCTGGGTGATGGCGGCGGCGTCGGCGCGAAACGGCGCGTCGGCCTGCACGATCACCTGGTACGTCTTGCCGAAGCGGGTGAAGTCGTTCACGTACAGCGAGCCGAGGTTCACCTGCAGCGCGTCGTAGATGTCGCCCAGTGCCACGCCCATCTGCTTGGCGCGGGTGCGGTCGACGTCGGCGAGCAGTTGCGGCACGTTGATGTCGTAGGTCGAGTACGGCGTGCCGATCGGCGAATGCGGGTTGCCGTAGATCTGGCCGAGCGTGCCCCAGACGGCGCCGTACAGCGCCTGCTCGCCGAGGCCGGCGCGGTCCTGCACCTGCAGCTTGAAGCCGCCGGCGGTGCCGACTCCCTCGACCGCCGGCGGCGGCACGACGAACATGCGGGCGCCCTGGATCTGCTGGATGGCGCCGTTGACGCGGCCGAGGATGGCGTCCTTGCCCAGGTCGGCACTGGTGCGCTGGTCGAACGGCGCCAGGCCGAAGAAGATGATGCCCTCGTTCGGCGCGGCCGAGAAGCCGGCGATCGACAGGCCGGGAAAGGCGACCGCGTCGACGATGCCGGGCACCTTCAGCGCGATCGCGCTCATGCGCCGGATCACCGCGTCGGTACGCTCGAGCGAGGCGCCGGCCGGCAGCTGGGCGATGCCGACCAGGTACTGCTTGTCGGGCAGCGGCACGAAGCCGACCGGCGCGCGGGCGAACAGCAGCGCGGTGACACCCAGCAGCACCAGGTAGACCAGCAGCGCCGGCGCCTTGCGCCCGAGCAGGCCGGTGACGCGCCGCTGGTAGGCGTCGCTGGCGCGGTGGAAGAAGTGGTTGAAGCGGTCGAAGCCGCGCCCCAGCACGCGGTCGAGCGCGCGCGTGAGGCGGTCCTTGGGCGCGTCGTGCGGGCGCAGCAGGATCGCCGCCAACGACGGCGACAGGGTCAGCGAGTTGAACGCCGAAATGATGGTGGAAATGGCGATGGTGACGGCGAACTGGCGGTAGAACTGGCCCGACAGCCCGGGCACGAAGGCGAGCGGCACGAACACCGCGCACAGCACCAGCGCGATGGCGACGATCGGCCCGCTGACCTCCTGCATCGCCTTCACCGTGGCGTTGCGCGGGGTGAGGCCGTTCTCGATGTTGCGCTCGACGTTTTCGACCACCACGATGGCGTCGTCGACGACGATGCCGATCGCCAGCACCAGCCCGAACAGGGTCAGCGTGTTGATCGAAAAGCCCAGCGCGAGCAGCACGGCGAAGGTGCCGACGATCGACACCGGCACCGCCAGCAGCGGGATGATCGAGGCGCGCCAGGTCTGCAGGAACAGGATCACCACCAGCACCACCAGCAGCACCGCCTCGATCAGGGTGAACACGACTTTTTCGATCGAGGTCTGGACGAAGCGGGTCGGGTCGTAGACGATGCTGTAGGTGACACCCGGCGGGAAGTTGCGGCTCACGCGCGCCATCACCGCGCGCACGTCCTGCGACAGCGCCAGCGCGTTGCTGCCGGGCGCCTGGAAGATGGCGATCGCCGCCGCCTCCTTGTTGTTGAGCAGGCTACGCAGCGCGTAGGTGCTGGCGCTCATCTCGACCCGGCCGACGTCCTTGATGCGCACCAGCGCGCCGGTGGCCGGATCGGCGCGCACGATGATGTCGGCGAATTCGTCGACCGTCGTCAGGCGGCCCTTGGTATTGATCGGCAGCTGGAAGTCGCTGCCGGCCGGCGCCGGCGGCGCGCCGACCACGCCGGCGGCGACCTGGGTGTTCTGTTCGCGCACCGCGGCGACGACTTCGTTGGCGGTCATCGCGCGCGCCGCCAGGCGCTGCGGATCGAGCCAGATGCGCATCGCATAGTCGCCGGCGCCGAACAGGATCACGCTGCCCATGCCGGGCACGCGCAGCAGTTCGTCGCGCACCTGCAGCTGGCCGTAGTTGCGCAGGTAGAGCGCGTCGCGGCTGTTGTCGGGGCTGAGCAGGTGCACCACCATGGTCAGGTTGGCCGCCTGTTTTTCGGTGGTCACGCCGATCTGGCGCACGATCTCGGGCAGGCGCGGCAGAGCGCGGTTGATGCGGTTCTGCACGGCCGTTTCGGCCACCTCGGGATTGGTGCCGATGCGGAACGTGACGGTCAGGTTCATCGCGCCGTCGGCGGTCGACTGGCTTTCGAAATACAGCAGGTTGTCGATGCCGCTGATCTGCTCCTCGAGCGGGGTGGCGACGGTTTCGGCGATCACGCGCGGATTGGCGCCGGGGAACTGCGCGCGCACCACCACCTGCGGCGGCGCGACGTCGGGGTACTCCGACACCGGCAGCAGGAAGATCGACATCGCGCCGACCAGGAAGATGAAGATCGACAGCACGGTCGCAAAGCGCGGCCGGTCGATGAACTTGCGGGCGATGTCCATGCGCGGCTAGCCTTTGCCGGGTGCGCGTGCGGGCGCGGTGGGCAAGGGCATGCCGTTGGCGTCGACCGCGACCAGCTGCGGCGACACCGGCGCGCCGGGGAAGGCGCGCTGCAGGCCGTCGACGATGATGTGCTCGCCCGGGTTGACGCCGCTGACCACGCGCATGCCGTCGATCAGCGCGCCGGGCTTGACCTCGCGCGCTTCGACCAGCTGTTTGGGGCCGACCACCAGCACGATCTTGCGGGTCTGGTCGGTGCTGATGGCGCGATCCGGCACCAGGGTGGCTTCGTACGGCTTGCCGGCGCCCAGCTTTACGCGCGCCGACAAGCCGGGCGTGAAGCGGCCGTCCGGGTTGGCGAACACGGCGCGCAGCTGCATGCTGCCGGTGGCCGAGTTGAGGCGGTTGTCGACGAAATCGATCTTGCCGACGTGCGGGAAGCCCGGCTCGTCGAACAGGCCAAGGCGCACGGTGGGCGCCGCCTGCGGGTTGGCGGCAGCCTGTCCATACTTGAGGTAGGCGGCCTCGCTGGTATCGAAGTAGGCGTACACGCGGTCGCTCGCGACGATGGTGGTGAGCACCGGCTCGCTGACGCCGACCAGGTTGCCGGCGGTGACCGCGGTGCGCGAGACGCGCCCGCTGATGGGCGCGGTGATGCGGGTGAAGTCGAGGTTCAGGCGCGCCGTCTTGAGCGTGGCCTGGGCGGCGTTGACGGTGCTGACGGCGTTCTGCGAGGCGGCGCGCAGCTGATCGGCTTCTTGCTGGGAGATGGCGCGGGTCGGCAGCAGTTGGTCGGCGCGCGCCGCCTCGCTGCGCGCCAGCCCGGCCTGGGTGCGGGCCGATTCGAGGCTGGCGGCGTTGCGGTCCACTTCGGCGGCGAACGGGCGCGGGTCGATCGTAAACAGGAGCGCGCCCTTGCGCACCAATTGACCATCGCGGAAGTGGACACGTTCGAGCGTACCGGCCACGCGCGCGCG
Source organism: Pseudomonadota bacterium (assembly GCA_030272785.1). Taxonomy (GTDB): domain Bacteria; phylum Pseudomonadota; class Gammaproteobacteria; order Burkholderiales; family Burkholderiaceae_D; genus JAFCUW01. The sequence continues at coordinate 8,426 of JARXKM010000059.1, read as the reverse complement.
CACGTCGACCTGTTCGACCGCGGCCAGGCGCGCGCTGAATTCGTCGAATTCTTCGACCATGCGGCGGGTGACCGGGGCCACCGAGACGGGCGGCGGGCCGCCGGCGCCGGGCGCCTGGGCATGCGATGGCGTGGGGCCGCAGCCGGTGGCGAGCAGCGCGAACGCGGCCAGCAACGCCGGCAGTAGCGCGGGCAACAGCGTGGGCAACAGCGGGGGCAACAGCGTGGGCAACAGCGGGGGCAACAACGTGGGTAACAACGCCGGCAACAGGTATCGCAGGGAGCGAACAATCATCGGGCACCTCCGCAGGGCAAGCGGACCGCGCAGGTTTGACCGTGCGGCATAGCGCGCTCACCCGGCGCACCGCCAGTTGCAGGCGAGGAAGTCGGCGGATGACGCATCGTATCTGTTGGAGTGCGTACACCGGCGTTGGTTCGACGGCCGCGCACGGGTCGGATTGATTAGATCGTATATCGGGGCGAAGAAATCGTGCTCAAGACTGGCGGCGGGCCGCCGTTTCCGGCGCAACGCGAGACGACTGCCATTTGGCACGAAGTTTGTTTGGCGGGCGCCGCCGCGCCTCTGCTAGACTGGCAGTACTGTCATGTTTTCTTCCAACCGGCCCGCCGTATCGCCGATGTCGCTTCCACGGAAGCCGACTCGGGTCTGACTGCCTGCGTGTGGCTGGTGCGAAGCACGAACATGACGGCATGTACCGTTTCCAAGCGCTGCCAGCACGCAGGTCAAGCAGAACATATAGAGGTGCGCCGCCCACGATCGATGCCGATCGCCCGCGTTCGCGCAAGCGCTTGTTTGCCGCGACTATCTGTTTTTCATGCCCGCCGACAGCGTCCTATCGTTTTCATAAAGGGATGCCATGTCTTATCTGCAAAAAATCGATGCAATCGTCAACGAGATCGTCCAGCCGGCCGCGCAAGCGACCGACCGCGACGCCGCCTTCCCGCGTGCGGCCATCGATGCGCTGGGCGCCAGCGGCCTGCTCGGCCTGGTCAGCGCGAGCGAGGTCGGCGGCCTGGGCCTGGGCTTGGCCGAAGCGGCGCAGGTGATCGAACGTATCGCCAAGGCGTGTCCATCGACGGCGATGGTGGTGTGCATGCATTATTGCGCGGCCACGGTGCTCGAGAAAACCGGCAGCGACACGGTACGGCGCGCCATCGCGGCCGGCCGCCATCTGAGCACGCTGGCCTGGTCCGACAGCGGTTCGCGCAGCCATTTCTGGGCGCCGGTCGGCAGCGCCCGCGAGGACGGCGATGGCGTCGTCCTCGACGGCAGCAAAACGATGGTCACGTCCGCCGGCGAGGCCGATTCGTATGTGTGGTCGACCGCGCCGATGGCCGCGACGGGCATGAGCACCCTGTGGCTGGTCGACAGCGATGCAGCCGGCCTGAGCGAAGTGAAATTTTTCGACGGACTCGGCTTGCGCGGCAACCGCTCTTCGCCGTTGACGGCCAAGGGCGTGCGCGTGCCGTCCACTGCCATGCTGGGCGCGGACGGCGGCGCCTTCGACATCATGATCGGCACCGTGTTGCCGGTGTTTTCTACGCTGATCGCCTCGTGCTCAATAGGCCTGATGGAGGCGCTGCTGGAGGCAGCGTGCGCCCATGTCAGCGGCAGCAAGCTCGAGCATCTGGGCAGCACGCTGGCCGAGCTGCCCACCATACGCGCCTATCTTGCGCGCGCGCGCATCCAGGCCGACATGGTACGCACCTTGCGCGACGACACCCTCAACGCGCTGGCCAGCGGGCGCGCCGACGCCATGCTGCGCGTGATGCAGGTGAAGGCGGCGGCGGCCGAAGCGGCGCTCGAAGTGAGCGACACGGCGATGCGCGTGTGCGGCGGCGCGGCGTTCCGCAAGGACGTCGGCGTCGAGCGCTATTTCCGCGATGCGCGGGCCGCTTCGGTGATGGCGCCGACTTCGGACGTGTTGTTCGACTTTATCGGCAAGGCCGTCTGCGGCATGCCGGTGTTTGGATAAGGGGCGCGCGATGAACCGAGCATTGACGATGGGCGCGGTCGCCTACGCGCCGAAAGTGGTAACGATCTGGGAAGGCTTCAAGGAATATTTCCGGCGCCACGATTTCGAGTTTGACTATATTCTGTATTCCAATTACGAGCGCCAGGTGGAAGCGCAATTTGACGGCAGCATCGCGCTGGCGTGGAATTCGCCGCTGGCATGGGTACGCGCCGACCGGATGGCGCGTGCGCGCGGGCAGCAGGTGCACGCGCTGGCTATGCGCGACAGCGACCGCGACCTGGCGTCAGTGCTGGTGACGCGCAGCGAAGCGGCGGGCGGCGCCGGCACGCTGCACGCGCTGGCCGGCAAGACGATCGGCTTCGGCGCCATCGATTCGCCGCAAGCGCACCTGATTCCGCTCGATCATCTGCGCCAGAACGGCATGCTCGCCGGGCGCGACTTCACGTCCAGGCGCTTCGATGTGCTGGGCGGCAAGCACGGCGACCATATCGGCGGCGAACGCGATGCCGCGCTGGCCTTGATGGCCGGCGAGATCGACGCGGCGTGGATGATCGACAGCAATCACATGGCGTTCTCGCGTGAAGGCGTGCTGCCGGCGGGCGCCACCCGCATCGTGGCGCGCACCGCCAATTATGATCACTGCAACTTCACCATCAGCCCGGGTGCGCCAGAGGCGGTCGTGGCGCGCTTCGGCGCGCTGTTGCTGGCGATGAGCTGGGACGATCCGCAGGTGCGCCCGCTGCTCGAACTGGAAGGCTTGAAGGCGTGGCTGCCGGGGCGCACCAGCGGCTACGATGCGCTGATCCGGGCGGTCGACGATGAACGCTTCTACGACCAGGAAGGACGCATCCTTGTTGCCGATTATCGATATTGACACGCTCGGCTTCGACGCCGGCGCGCACCTGCTGGTCAAGCACGGCTTGCTGGCGCTGCCGGCGGGCGGCACGCTCGGCGTGGTCGGCGCCGGCGCCGGCTGGGAGTCGCAACTGTCCGCCTGGTGCCGCAGCCAGGGACATGCTTGCCAGTTGACGGACGAGCATGGCCGTAGCGTTGCGCGCGTGACACGCGGCGGTGCGCAGGCCGGGCGCTGGCGCGGCGCGATGCACACCGGGCACGCCGATCCGGCGCTGGACGCCGCCGTCGCCGAGCAGGCGCAGGCGCGCTGGGGCCTGGCCGCGCGCGGCGCGACGGTCGAGGCAGGTTCACCGGCGATGCACTTCCGGCTCGATCAGAAGAGCGAAGTGTGGGCCACCCGCGCCGCCGACCTGTACGCGCAAGCGGCGGCGGCGCAGTGGGATCCGGAAACGGCAATCGACTGGGCGGCGCCGTTCGAGCTGCCCGACATCGTCGAAGACGCGGTGGTGCAGGTGTTGACGTACATGATAGAAAACGAGGTCGCGGCGCTGGTTGTGCCGGCGCGTTTTCTCGGGCAGCTGCATCCGCATTTCCGCGAGGTGCAGGCAGTGCTGGCGATTCAGGTGGCCGACGAGGCGCGCCACATCGAGGTGTTCACGCGCCGGCTGCGCCTGAAGGGCCGGGAGCCGGCGCTGTCGACCGCGGGCGGGCAGAACTCGCTGAAGACGCTGCTCGACGAGCCCGATTTCTCGGTCGCCGAGTTCTTGCTGTCGGTGCTGGGCGAGGGAACGTTTGTCAGCTTGCTGCATTTTTTGCATGCGCATGCGCCGGACCCGGTGACGCGACAGATTGCGCGGCTGGCGGCGCGCGACGAGGCGCGCCATGTGGCGTTCGGCATGACGCACCTGGCGGCGCGGCTTGAGCAGGAGCCGGCGTTTCGCACGCGATTGGCGAATGCGGTGCAGTCGCGCAATGATGCGCTGTCGAGCACGTCCGGGTTGAACGAGGAGGTGTTCGATGCGCTGATCGTGCTGGCGGCGGGCGAGTTTACGCCAGCAGCCATCGCCGCAGGCTACGTTCGGGTGCAGGAACTGATGGTGGATATGGCCGACGGGCGACAGGCGCGGCTGGAAAAGCTCGGCTTTCAGAAGGATGCGGCGCAGCAGTTATCGGCGCTGCATACGCGTAATTTCATGTGAGTGCTGAGAGGCGGAGGCCGATTGCGCGGCGTGTCGGAGCGCCACCTCCAATGTTTCCGGGTCGAACAACCGGTCCACATCGCGCCGCCAACCTTGGTATCATGTCCGACGACCGGTCACGAGCCGGCCTTTTTCACACTTCGTCGGAGACACCGCATGAGAGTACGTTTGTTGGTTTGGGGGGCTGCCTGGGGGGCTGCCATGGTGGCAGGCGGAGCGCTCGCCGCGCCACGCGGATTCACCGTGGAAGACATGGTCAACCTGGAGCGGGTCGGCAGCCCGGTGCTGTCGCCGGACGCCGCGCACGTCGTCTACACGGTGCGCAGCACCGACATGGCGAAGAACCGCGGCCACACCGAACTGTGGATGATCGACCTGCGCGCGCCGACAGCGGCGCCGCAGCGCCTGACCAGGGCCGACGCCAGCAGCAGCGATCCGGCATGGTCGCCGGCCGGCGATGCCATCTATTACCTGTCGAACTCGCAAGTGTGGCGCGTGCCGGCGGCCGGCGGCGTCGCCTCCAAGGTCACCGACCTGCCGCTCGACGTCGACAGCTTCCGCCTGTCGCCGCAGGGCGACCGCCTGGCGTTCAGCATGGCGGTGTACCGCGATTGCGCCGACCTGGCGTGCACGGTCAAGCGCGTCGATGCCAAGTCTAAAGAGAAGGCCAGCGGACGCGTCTACGACCGCCTGTTCGTGCGCCACTGGGATACCTGGTCGGACCTGCGCAACAACGTGCTGTACTCGGCGCCGCTCGACGCCAGCGGCAAGGTCAGCGCGGTGCCGGTCAGCCTGTCAGGCACGCTCGACGGCGACGTGCCGTCGAAGCCGTTCGGCGATGCCGACGAATATCACTTCAGCCCGGACGGCAAGACCGTCGTGTTCGCCGCGCGCATCGCCGGCAAGTCGGAGGCGTGGTCGACCAATTTCGACATCTATTCGGTGCCGGCGGCGGGCGGCGCGCCGCGCAACCTGAGCGCGGAGAACCCGGCCTGGGACACCAAGCCGACCTACTCGCCGGACGGGCGCACCCTCGCTTACCTGGCGATGACGCGGCCCGGCTTCGAGGCGGACCGCTTCCATTTCGTGCTGCTCGACGTGGCCACCGGCAAGAAGCGCCCCCTGGCGGCCGACTGGGACCGCTCGCCGGCAGACTTCCGCTGGTCGCCCGACGGCAAGTCGCTGCTGGCGAATGCCGACGACGTCGGCCAGCATCGCTTGTTTTCGATCGACGCGCAAAGCGGCAAGGTGACGCCGCTGACCGACAAGGGCTATGTCGGCGCGTTCGATGTCGCCGGCAACACCATCGTGATCAGCCAGGCGAGCCTGAATTCGGATGCGCAGCTGTTCAAGCGCAGCACGGTCGCGGCCGACGGCGCGCTGACGCAGCTGACGCATGTGAACGCGCAAGCGCTGGCGGACGTGAAGTTCGGCGAGTTCGAGCAGTTTTCGTTCAAGGGCGCCAAGGGCGATACGGTCTACGGCCACGTGATGAAGCCGTGGAACGCGGCGCCGGGAGCGAAGTATCCGGTGGCGTTCCTGGTGCACGGCGGGCCGCAGGGCAGCTTCGGCAACAGCTGGAGCTATCGCTGGAATCCGCAGGTGTACGCGGGCGCGGGCTACGCGACGGTGTTCATCGATTTTCACGGCTCGACCGGCTACGGGCAGAAGTTTACCGATGCCATCAGCGGCGACTGGGGCGGCGCGCCGCTGGAAGACTTGAAAAAAGGCCTGGCCGCGGCCGCGGCCAAGTACTCGTGGCTCGACACCGGCAACGCATGCGCGTTGGGGGCGTCGTACGGCGGCTACATGATGAACTGGATCGAGGGCAACTGGTCGAACGGCTTCAAGTGCATCGTCAATCATGACGGCGTGTTCGACAATCGCTCGATGTATTTTGCCACCGAGGAGCTGTGGTTCAACGAGTGGGAAAACGGCGGCAGCTATTTTTCGGCGCCGCAGAAGCACGAGAAATTCAATCCGGTCAATTTCGTCACCAAGTGGAAGACGCCGATGCTGGTGATCCACGGCGAGAAGGATTTCCGCATTCCACTGAGCCAGGGGCTGGGGACCTTTACCGCGCTGCAGCGCCAGGGCATCGAGAGCAAGCTGCTGGTGTTTCCGGATGAGAACCACTGGGTGCTGAAGCCTGCCAACTCGGTGCTGTGGCACCACACCGTAATTGACTGGCTCGATCACAATCTGAAGCCAGCGGCGAAGTAAGGCCGTGCACCTGAAGCCGCGCCCCGGTCCTTGCAACCGCGGCGCGGCTTTTTTTCGCCTGCCGGAAAGCTACATCGCCCGTTCGCCAGCCGATTGGGTCGGCATGTCGAGCCCTTGCGCGATGCGGATGGCAAGGTGGCCAAAGCCTGATCCCCCGGGGTCAGTGCCGGCAATCAGACACGAAGTCAGCTGTCGATCCCGACAACGGATCAGGCCGTGTCCGGATGCCGGCACTGACCCCAGGGGGAAGCTGGCTCAGTTG
>JARXKM010000059.1:0-1791 GCA_030272785.1 Pseudomonadota bacterium | reverse complement strand
GATCAGGCCGTGTCCGGATGCCGGCACTGACCCCAGGGGGAAGCTGGCTCAGTTGACCCCAGGGGTCAGTGCCGGCAATCAGACACGAAGTCAGCTGTCGATCCCGACAACGGATCAGGCCGTGTCCGGATGCCGGCACTGACCCCAGGGGGAAGCTGGCTCAGTTGCTGCGGCCGTTACAGCGTTTTGACGAAGGCGCGGATGCCGCCCAGTAGCATTTCGACCGACATCGCAGTCAGGATCAGCCCCATCAGCCGCTCGAAGGCGGTCATCACTTGCGGTCCGAGCGCCTTTTGCAGCCGTTCGGCGCCGAGGAACACGGCCAGCCACACTACCGCCACCGCCGCCAGCGCGGCGACGTGGATCATCACTTCTCCGGTCGTCTCGTGCGAGAACAGCAGCACCGTGGCGAGCGCCGACGGGCCGGCTAGCGCGGGGATCGCCAGCGGAACAATGAACGGTTCTCCGCCTTCGGTCTTGCCCAACACGCCGTCCGGATGCGGAAATACCATGCGGATGGCGATCAGCAGCAGGATCACGCTGCCGCCAATGCGCAGCGAGACTTCGGATAGCTGCAGCGCAGTGAGGAAGTGGCGGCCGAAGAACATGAACACCAGCAGCACGGCGAAGGCGATCGCGCATTCGCGCAGCACGATGCGCGGCCGGCGCGCGCGCGCCACCGGCGCCAGCGCAGTGACGAAGATCGGGACGTTGCCGAACGGGTCGGTCACGAGCAGCAGCAGGATGAAGGTCTGCAGGAAGGTTTGGGTCATGGTCGGCTTTTCGTCGAATAAAAAAAAGGCCAGAGCTGGTATTCTCTGGCCTTCCGGTGGGCGCCTGGCGCGTTACTGTTACTTGGCGCTGCCTTTTTTGATCCACGCCGCCAGCTGGTGCGGACGCAGGCCGTCGTAGTCTTCGAACGGCTGGTGTATCCACGGGTTGTGCGGCAACTCTTCGAGGAAGTAGTCGGGCATGATCGACGAGGTGCCCTTGACCCAGATGACGGCCGATTTCACTTCCGTCACGCCGGGGAAGTTCTCGCTCAGGTGGCGCGTGACCTTGTCGAGCGTGACGCCGGAATCGGCCAGGTCGTCGACCAGCAGGATCTTGCCGGCCAACGGGCCCTTGGTCATGGTCATGTACTTGGCAATGTCGAGGTCGCCGCGCACGGTGCCCGCTTCTTCACGATAGGAACTGGTCGACAGGATCGCCAGCGGCACGTCGAAGATGCGCGAGAAGACGTCGCCCGGACGCACGCCGCCGCGCGCCAGGCACAGCACCTGGTCGAACTTCCAGCCCGATTCGTGCACTTTGAGCGCCAGGCGCTCGATCAGGCGATGGTACTCGTCCCAGGATACCCAGAGGTCTTTGTCGGTCGATGGTGGCATGCTCATGCTGTTTCCTCTTTTCAGGTCGGGTTTATTCGAACGGGTGGCGCAGGACGATGGTCTCGACGCGGTCAGGACCGGTCGATACCATGTCGATCGGCACGCCGACCAGTTCTTCGATGCGCTTGATGTAGGCGCGCGCGGCGGCCGGCAGCTCGGCCAGCGACTTGGCGCCGACGGTGTTTTCTTTCCAGCCCGGCATCACTTCGTAGACCGGCACGCAGTTGGCCGCTTCTTCGGCGCCGATCGGGAAGATGTCCACTTCGCGGCCGTCGATGGTGTAGCCGGTGCACAGCTTGAGCGTCTCGATGCCGTCGAGGACGTCGAGCTTGGTCAGGCACATGCCGGTGACGCCGTTGATCTGCACCGAACGGCGCAGCAGCGCGGCGTCGAACCAGCCGCA
>JARXKM010000412.1 GCA_030272785.1 Pseudomonadota bacterium | reverse complement strand
CCACGCCTTTGCCGAGCGTCGTCGTCAGGAAGGTCTCGAGCCCTTCCACCACAGTGGCGTCGGTCGTCCGCGCCGGGATCAGCTCGGCAAGGTGCATGTAACGCGGCGGATTGAAGAAATGCACGCCGCAGAAGCGATCGCGCAGCTGTTCGGGCAGCACGTCGGCCAGGGCGTTGATGCCCAGGCCGGAGGTATTGCTGGCGAGGACGGCGTGGTCGGGGACGAAGGGCGCGATCTTGCGGTACAGCTCCTGCTTCCAGTCCATGCGCTCGGCGATGGCCTCGATGATGAGATCACAGCCGCGCAGGAGTTCCAGCCCGTCGCCGTAGTTGGCGGGCACGATTGCCTCTGCCAATGCCTTGGTGGCCAGCGGCGCAGGTGAGAGTTTCCCGAGGTTGGCGATGGCCTTGAGAGCGATGCCGTTTGGGTCTCCTTCCTTTGCGGGGAGATCGAACAGCACTGTGTCGACACCGGCATTGGTGAGCTGCGCGGCGATCCGGGCGCCCATCACGCCGGCACCGAGTACCGCCGCACGTCGGACAAGTAGTTTCTGAGACATATCGATCAAGCCCTTGAATTAATTCGGTTCTATCTGAGTTTTCAGGCCTTCAGCCCGGCAGCGGCAAAACGAATCAACTCGCGTGCCGCACGTTCGCGGTGTGCAGCCTCGGCAACCCCGGACGGCCGCTTGATCATCCCGAAGTCCGCCATCGCATAGGTCAGGGCGCCCGACAGGAAGTCGAGGCGCCAGTACAACTCCTCCTTGCTCAACGCCGGCACGCAGCCGGCAATCGCCTTTGCGAACTCACGCAGCACATGCCCGTACTGGTGGGAAAGGAAGCTGCGCAGGCTGTCGTTCTTTTCAGCATAGGCGCGGGCGATGACGCGGATGAAGGCGCCACCACCGTGTCGATCCTGCGCCAGTGCCAGGGCCGGCTCGACGAACGCCGCCAATACCGGCTCGAGTTCCCGCGGGTGCTGCTGGATCGCTGCATGCAGGCGTGCCAGCCGCTGCGCGCTCATTTCGTCCATGCGTCGGCGGAAAACCTCATTGACGAGATTTTCCTTGCTGCCAAAATGGTAGTTGACCGCGGCGATGTTGACGTCGGCGCGGCTGGTGACCTGGCGCAGGGACGTGCCGCTGAACCCGAATTGGGCAAACAATTCTTCGGCCGCGCCGAGGATGCGATCCTTGGTCGAAAAGGGGGCGGTGATTGCCACCATGCGGACTCCTGAATCAAACGCTTGTTTAACTTTAGTCCTGCGCCTGAACCTCGTCAATCGACACCGCATCATCGAGCGTGCAAGAAGGGTGCCGGTTCCGTTAGAATTACTGTAGCCATGTCGGCTAAACCCGCGTTTGTACGCGGGTTTTTCTGTTATCCTCGGGCCGCGAACTGCACGTAAACGTGAAGCACGTCCACGTAACGTTCCGCGGCCCGCCTGCCCGGAGAAATTCCCCATGGCGCTGGAGCGCACCCTCTCGATCATCAAGCCCGATGCCGTCGCCAAGAACGTCATCGGCGAGATCTATTCGCGTTTTGAAAAAGCCGGCCTCAAGGTCGTTGCGGCCCGGATGAAGTACCTGTCCAGGCAGGAGGCTGAAGGTTTCTATGCCGTGCATCGCGAGCGCCCGTTCTTCAGCGCGCTGGTCAACTTCATGAGTTCCGGCCCGGTGATGATCCAGGTGCTCGAAGGCGAGGGAGCGGTGCTGAAGCATCGCGACCTGATGGGCGCGACCAATCCGAAGGATGCCGCCGCCGGTACCATCCGCGCCGACTTTGCCGACAGCATCGACGCGAATGCGGTGCACGGTTCGGATTCCGCAGAGAACGCAGCGATCGAAATGGCTTATTTCTTCCCGGCCACTGACGTCTACGCCCGTTGAGACTGAGCCGACACGCATGAACACGCGCGACAAGACCATCGAGATTGCCTTTGCCGACGAGGCGACGGCGGTGGCTGCGCGTGAGTCGGACCAGGATGCGAAGTTGCCAAACGCAATCGGGTCGAAGAAAAACCTCTTCGACCTCGATCGCGTCCGGCTGGAAGACTTCTTCGAGCAGGTCCTCGGCGAAAAGCGTTACCGCGCACACCAGGTGATGAAGTGGATCCACCACCGCTACGTCACTGATTTCGGCGAAATGACCGACCTTGGAAAGACGCTCCGCGCCAAGCTGGAGCTGCATGCCGAGGTGCGGGCACCGATCGTCATTTTAGACCAGGCATCCACGGACGGCACCCACAAATGGTTGCTCGGCATGGACCCGAAGAACGCGATTGAAGCCGTCTTCATCCCGGACAAGGGTCGCGGCACCTTGTGCGTGTCGTCGCAGGTCGGTTGCGCGCTCAACTGCCAGTTCTGCTCGACCGGAACCCAGGGTTTCAATCGCAACCTGACGACCGCGGAGATCATCGGCCAGGTCTGGGTGGCCGCCCGCCACCTCGGCAACGTCCCGCACCAGCGCCGCAAGCTCACCAACGTGGTGATGATGGGCATGGGCGAGCCGCTGATGAATTTCGACAACGTCGTGCGCGCCATGAGCATCATGCGTGACGACCTGGGCTATGGCCTCGCCAACAAGCGCGTCACCCTGTCGACCGCTGGCATGGTGCCGATGATCGACCGCCTCGGCGAAGAAAGTGACGTCTCGCTGGCCGTCTCGTTGCATGCGGCCAACGACGAGTTGCGCAGCGAACTGGTGCCGCTCAACAAGAAGTATCCGATCGAAGAGTTGATGGCGGCATGCCAGCGCTATGTGCAACGCAAGCCGCGTTCTTCGATCACCTTCGAGTACACGATGATGAAGGGCGTCAACGACCAGCCGCAGCATGCGCGCCAACTCGCGCGGCTGATGCGCCAGTTCGACAACGCGGTGCAGATGAAAGATGCCGCCAAGGTCAACCTGATTCCATTCAACCCATTTCCCGGCACACGCTTCGAACGTTCGACGGAGGAAGACATCCGCGCGTTCCAGAAGCTGCTGCTCGACGCGCGCATCCTGACCATGGTCCGTCGAACGCGCGGCGGCGACATCGATGCGGCCTGCGGCCAGCTGAAAGGCCAGGTCATGGATCGCACCCGCCGCCAGGCGGATTTCCGCAAGAAGCTGCAAGCGCAGGGAGCGACCGATGCGGCTGCGTAACGTGATGGCAATCGCGGCGCTGGCTCCATTGGTTGCGGGAGCTGGCTGTTCACGGCTGACGTTCATCAAACAGCCGTTCAAGAACGACTACCACCGGACTGCCCCTGAATACAACGTTCGCGATGACCCGCAAGATGCACTACGCGTGACTGCAATCGACCGCATCGCGCTGGCCGAACAGCGCCTGGGGGCCGGCCAGCTGGATGAGGCGGAGACCGAGACCAGGGCGGCCCTGAAGGCCGATCCAAAGTCTGCAGACGGCTACACCCTGCTTGGCATGATCCAGGAGCAGCGCGGCCATGCGGCCCAGGCTGGTGGCTTTTATGCGAAGGCCGTCGCCCTCGCGCCGACCCGCGGCGCAGCGCTCAACAATTATGGTGCGTGGCTATGCGGGAATGGCCGGGCGGCCGCGTCGCTGCCCATGTTCGACCGCGCCCTTGCCGATCGCGGCTACGCGACGCCGGTTGCTGCACTGGCTAACGCTGGCTCCTGCGCACTCACGGCGGGACAGGCGGCGCGCGCCGGGCGTGATCTGACCCGGGCTTTGGAGCTTGACCCGTCCAGCCCGGTGGCTCTCGCCGCCATGGCGGAGAGTGAATATCGCGCCGGGCGATACCTCGAAGCGCGGGCATTTTCCGAGCGGCGACTGGCAGTAGCGCCCGCCAGCGTCCAAGTGTTACAACTTGCGTCACAAATTGAGCAAAAAC
>JARXKM010000058.1 GCA_030272785.1 Pseudomonadota bacterium | reverse complement strand
CGGTTGTCGAGCGCCGACGGCAGCCGGAAGCCGTAGTCGACCAGGTTGGTCTTGCGCGAACGGTCGCCGTTGTACATCGCGTTGAGCTGGCCGACCAGCACGTGCGACTCGTCGAGGAACATCAGCGCGTCTTTCGGCAGGTAGTCGACCAGGGTCGGCGGCGGCTCGCCCGGCATCGCGCCCGACAAATGGCGCGAGTAGTTTTCGATGCCCTTGGTGAAGCCGATTTCGGCCATCATCTCGAGGTCGAAGCGGGTGCGCTGCTCGAGCCGCTGCTCTTCGATCAGCTTGTTCTCCTTGCGGAAGAACTCGAGCCGGTCGCGCAGTTCGAGCTTGATCGTCTCGATCGCCCGCAGCACGGTGCTGCGCGGCGTGACGTAGTGCGAACCCGGGTAGACGGTGAACCGCGGGATCTTCTGGCGCACCCGCCCGGTGAGCGGATCGAACAGCTGCAGCGACTCGATTTCGTCGTCGAACATTTCGACCCGGATCGCCAGTTCGGCATGCTCGGCCGGAAAGATGTCGATAGTGTCGCCGCGCACGCGGAAGGTGCCGCGGCCGAAATCGACCTCGTTGCGCGTGTACTGCATCTGGATCAGCCGGGCGATGACGTCGCGCTGCGCCAGCTTGTCCTTGGCGCGCAAGGTCAGGATCATCTGGTGATATTCTTTTGGATTGCCGATACCGTAAATGGCCGACACGGTGGCGACGATGATGACGTCGCGCCGCTCCATCAGCGACTTGGTGCACGACAGGCGCATCTGCTCGATATGCTCGTTGATCGACGAGTCCTTTTCGATGAACAGGTCGCGCTGCGGTACGTACGCTTCGGGCTGGTAGTAGTCGTAATAGCTGACGAAATACTCGACCGCGTTCTGCGGAAAGAACTCGCGAAACTCCGCGTACAGCTGCGCCGCCAGGGTCTTGTTGGGGGCGAACACGATGGCCGGCCGGCCGGCGCGCGCGATCACGTTGGCCATCGTGTAGGTCTTGCCCGATCCGGTCACGCCGAGCAGCGTCTGGAACGACAGGCCGTCGTTGATGCCCTCGATCAGGCCGTCGATGGCGGCCGGCTGGTCGCCCGCCGGGGCGAACGGCTGGTGCAGTTTGAACGGTGAATCGGGAAAACTGACCACGGTTGGCTCAGCGTCTTTTGAGACTAGTTCTGCCATAAAATCAGACCTTTGTTAGAATGGGGGTCCGCGCGCGACCCTTGCCGTATATGGGGCGCTGTCTATACAACCCTGCTGCGAACCAGCCGATTAGATCAAGTTTACCACGATGACTTCCACAGCCTCTGCCAGTATCTTCAGCGCCATTGCGATGGCCCCGCGCGACCCGATCCTGGGTATCACCGAGGCGTTTAACGCCGACACCAACCCGGCCAAGATCAATCTCGGCGTGGGTGTCTATTATGACGACAACGGCAAGGTGCCGCTGCTCGCTTGCGTGCGCAAGGCCGAGGCGCTGATGATCGAACAGCACACCCCGCGCACCTACCTGCCGATCGAAGGCCTGGCCGCGTACGACAAGGCGGTGCAGGAACTCGTATTTGGTGCCGACAGCCCGATTATTCAAGACAAGCGCGCGGTCACCGTGCAAGCGGTCGGCGGCACCGGCGCGCTCAAGATCGGCGCCGACTTCCTCAAGCGCTTCGCCCCGGACGGCGCGAAAGTGTACATCAGCGATCCGAGCTGGGAAAACCACCGTGCGCTGTTCGAAGGTGCCGGCTTCACCGTCGAGAACTACGCCTACTACGATGCCGCCACCCACGGCGTCGATTTCGACGGCATGCTGGCCTCGCTCAAGGCGATGCCGGCCGGCTCGATCGTGGTGCTGCACGCGTGCTGCCACAACCCGACCGGCGCCGACATCAGCGCCGCGCAGTGGGAGCAGGTAATCGCCGCGGTCACCGCCGGCGGCCTGATTCCGTTCCTCGACATGGCCTACCAGGGCTTCGGCGCCGGCATCAGCGAAGACGGCGCCGTGGTGCGCCGCTTCGCCGCCGCCGGCGGTGCGCTGCTGGTGTCGAACTCGTTCTCGAAGTCGTTCTCGCTGTACGGCGAGCGGGTCGGCGCGCTCAGCGTGGTCGGCGCCAGCGCCGAGGAAGCGGCGCGCATCCTGTCGCAGCTCAAGCGCGTGGTGCGCACCAACTACTCGAACCCGCCTATGCATGGCGGCAAGGTGGTCGCCACCGTGCTCGGCACGCCGGAGCTGCGCCAGCTGTGGGAAGACGAACTTGCCGGCATGCGCGTGCGCATCAAGCAGATGCGCGGCGAGTTCGTGCGCAAGCTGAAAGAGCGCGCGCCGGGACGCGATTTCGAATTCGTGCGCCAGCAGGTCGGCATGTTCTCGTACTCGGGCCTGACCAAGGAGCAGGTCGAAAAGCTGCGCGCCGAATCGATCTACGCGGTCGATACCGGGCGCATTTGCGTCGCCGCGCTGAACTCGAAAAATATTGATCTCGTCATTGACGCGATTGCGAAAGTCCTTTAAGATCTTGCTTCTTCGGATCAACTGAATGGTTGGTTCGAAAGGCAGCACGACGATATTGCAGTAGTCGCGGAGTAGTCAGAAGGTTGACAGGGCAGGCTCGGAAATATATAATGTTGCCTCTTTTCCCTGATAGCTCAGTTGGTAGAGCGACGGACTGTTAATCCGCAGGTCCCTGGTTCGAGTCCAGGTCGGGGAGCCAGAATTCAAAGGGCCGCATCGCGAGATGTGGCCCTTTTTCTATTGGATCAGCCGCTTGTTGAGCCGTTCAACGACTCAAATTCAATGGTAATGGCGCCAAGTGCCTGCGCGAACTCATGATCGTGTGTGGACACAAGAATCACGTTGTCAGTGCTGCGTGCGCGCAGCAGGTCGATCAGGATCAGGCGCGCGGCGGCATCGAGTCCATTCGACGGCTCGTCGAACAGCATCACGCACGGCTCGCCGATCCACGCCGCCGCCAGCATCAGTTTTTTCTGCGTGCCCAGCGACATCGCGCCGCATCGTGTGTCCAGATGGCTGTCGAGGCCGAACCGCGATACGATCTCCATCACCTCGGGCGCCAGCGCGCAGCGCTTGGCGAAGGCGACGAATGCGAGCATCTCGCGTCCGCTCATGAAGGGATAGACGGGACATTCATCGGGCGCATACGCCAGCCGCGCCTTGGCCGCAACGGGCGCATGGTGCAACGACTGCTCGCCTATCCAGACCGTGCCGCTGTCGGCTTCCACGGCGCCGGCCAGCACCCCCAGCAGGGTCGACTTGCCGATACCATTCGGCCCACGCAGCGCAAATACGCCGCGCGCATAATGGCCGCCGACATTGCGCAGCACGCGCTTGGCGCCATACGATTTACACAGCTGTTCGAATCGCAGCACAGGTTTCTCCTAGTTGATCAAGGCGATCGTCAGGCCGCACCACACGGCCGCCACCATGGTACTCAGCACCACGGCATGCCGCTCGTTCCACAACTGCGGCGCGCGCAATACGCACAGCAGCGCGGCGCTCGATGCACCGCTGAGTATCAGGCTCGCCGGCGACGCCGCGTGACGGACCAGCAGCGCGCCGCCGGGAATGGCAAGGAGCGGCAAGGCAAACGCCACCACGATGGCGATGTCGGATGCGCGCCACCACGCCGGCGCCAGCGGCAGTGCGGCGAAATATCGGGCGGCGTCGCGATGCGCCATTTGCAGGCCGCGATACAGGCCGCTGATCGACAGCGCAATGAACACCTGGGCGATGACGGCAAGTCCGACTGCACGCGCGTCGAAGTCAAACACGTTCATCAGCGCGAGCGCGGCCGCCGCAATGCAGACGGCGCCGAGGGCCTTGCCGATGGCTTCGGAACGCCGCTCGCGGTACAGGATGCTGAACGAAATCAGGATGGCGGGATGGAGCCGCTCGGCCATCCGCGACAGCATTGCGGCAAGCGGTGCGCCAGCCCGGCCGAGCATCGCTTGCCAGCGCGCGCCTGCGCGCGGCAGGCGAAACGCCAGCAGCGCGCAGGCGCCGGCGGCCACGAGCACGCACGCGCCAGTCTGAAAGCCGGTGTGGACGGCCCCCGCCAGCGCCAGGTCGCCCGCCGCCACGCCGAGCCAGGCCAGGCGGCGCCGGTCCAGCGCGCCCAGTTGGGCTGCCAACGCCAGCAGGCCCACATCGAGCATGAGCAGAAAGTGCGACCCGTGCGCGTGGCCCACGCCAACGACGACCAGTGCGCACACCAGAACCAGCAGCAGCGGGCTGTCCGCCAGCACCAGCACGATGGTATCGACGCGGCGCCGGTAGCGCTGCGTGAACGGCAGCGATGCGACATAGCGCATGAAGTCGCCACCTGCGATCTGCTCGCGCTGCATCTGTGCCCACATGACGGCGACGGCCTGCAACAGGAGCAGATAGCCGAAGCGCCACGCCGTGCCATGCCCCGGCGAGAGCAGCGCCAGCAACGGCGTAGCGAGCGAATCGGCATTGGCAAACAGCGACGCATTGGCCGAAGCGAGAATGCCGCACGCCAGCACCAGTGCCTGCCAGCGCCGCAGCACGGCGCGCGCCGTGCTGATGGCATACCAGCGCAGGCGGAATTGCAAGAGGGTGGCTGGCAGGATATCGCTCTCCAAAAAACGGTCAACTGGCGCCGATTGTAGACCCGGATCATTAGCATTCCCTTAACTCGCCGGCTGACAAGCTTCAGCCGGAGGAAGGATATGTCCATCGGCAGGGTACAATACGCCCTTGGCCTGTCGAATGGCAGGCGCGGCAAGTGCCGGCGCTGCACAGTAATTCGAGGGGCCAGGCCGGGAAACCAGAATTCAAGGGCCGCATTGCGAGATGCGGCCCTTTTTCTATGCAATTGAAGTATTACTTATTTGGACAATCATGAACGATATCGCGAACAAAGTGGAATTTTGGGATGAGTGGAAGCTGGAGGCAGTCGCTGCCGGCGTTGCCATGCCGCTGGCGGAACTGGGCTGCGAAGTGATGCGCACCCACCGCAAGAATCGCTGGAGCAAGGATTTTCTCGGCGTCGCGGAAGACGGCCCGGTGATGCTGGAGATGTGCCTGGACGATCCCGCACAAGCCGAGATGGCGTTCCTGGAAAACCTGCATCCCTACGATGTCGCCTTGCTGGCGGCCGCGCGCAGCCGTCTCGGCCTGGCCTGACAGCAAGGGCAAACTGGCATCTGACCCGCGCTCCATCCGGTCTGCGGCCCGGCGCGCGGCGTCATACGGTTGACACATGATCTGCCTACCATGGTGTTTTCGAAAGGAACATCATGCGGATCAAGCAATCGGTAGTGGAGCAGCCTGCGGCGCCGGAGCCGACGCGCCGCCAGTTCGTCATCCGGATGGCGTCAGTGGCGGCGGTGATCAGCACCAGTGGCGTGCTCAGCGCTTGCGGTGCGTCCGGTGTCGAACTGAACGGCGAGGTGGCCGCGTTCAACTACGGCGTTGCCAGCGGCGATCCCCTGGCCGACCGCGTGATCCTCTGGACCCACGCCCGGACGTCGACCGACCAGCCGGTGCGCATGACGTGGCAAGTGGCCACCGATACGAGCTTCGCCGCGCTGGTGGCCAGCGGGACCACCGCGGCGACGGCCGACAGCGGCTTCACCGCCAAGGTCGATGCCGCCGGGCTGGCCGCCAACACCGAGTATTTCTACCGTTTCTTGGCGCCCAACAACAGCGTGTCGCCGGTCGGCCGCACCCGCACCCTGCCGGTCGGCAACGTAGCCGAAGTCAAGCTGGCGGTGTTCTCGTGCAGCGACTATCCGGCCGGCTATTTCAACGCCTACGATGCGGCGTCGTCGTCCGGCGCCCAGGTCGCGCTGCACCTGGGTGACTACATCTACGAATACAAGGATGGCGTCTATCCGCCGGCGGCGAGCGCGGTGGCCGCCCGCATTTCGGCGCCCGCCAACGAAATCGTCACCCTGGCCGACTACCGCGCCCGCCACGCGCTGCACAAGGCCGATCCGTACGCCAAGGCGCTGCACGCGCGCATGCCGATGATCGCCATCTGGGACGACCATGAATTCGCCAACAACGCGTGGATGGACGGCGCCGAAAACCACGATCCCGCCACCCAGGGCACCTGGGCCGCCCGCAAGGCCATCGCCAGCCGCGTGTACCACGAGTGGATGCCGATCCGTTCGCCCGATCCGGCCAACCTGCTGAAGATCTACCGCTCCTTCGATTTCGGCAACCTGCTGTCGCTGCACATGCTCGATACCCGCATCATCGGCCGCGAGCATCAGCCCGACCGCACCGTCGATGCGCAGGGCCGCGACGTGGCCGATCCGGCGTTCCTGCCGTACGCGTTCAACAGATCGCGGCAGCTGATGGGTGCCACCCAGCAGGCCTGGCTCGATGCGCAGATGACAGCCTCGAAGGCGACCTGGCAGATCCTCGGCAATCAGACGGTGATGGCGCGCATCGTGCTGCCGGCATCGGTATTGACTACCAACCTGAGCACGGCCTCGGTGACCGCCTACCTGACCGCCAAGGGTACCCCGGCGGCGCAGCGCACGCCGGCCCAGGACGACCTGCTCAATCCGGCCAGGAACCCGAAGATCTCGTACAGCTTCGACAGCTGGGAAGGCTATCCGGATGCGCGCGACCAGCTGTTCGCCGCGGCCGCGAAGCTGAAAACCGCGGGCAAGAAGTTTGTCGTGCTGTCGGGCGACAGCCATAACGCCTGGTTCAACAAGCTCACCTTGAGCGACGGCACGCAGGTGGGCGCCGAGTTTGCCGGCATGTCGGTGACGTCGTCCGGCTTCGAGGGCGTGTTTCCCCCGGCCGCCTTCCCGCCTGCGACCCTGGCGGGCACGATCAAGGCGCTGGTCGACGACATCGCCTACATCGACACCTCGCGCCGCGGCTATCTGCTCATCACGGTCACGCCGGGCCAGGCCAAGGGCGAGTATGTTTACGTCAGCTCGGTGACCAGTTCGAGCTATGCGACGTCGGTCGATACGCTGACGTACGCGGGGTAAACAAGCGCGCCGGGCCGGCGTTCCTCCTACAGATTGGCACGCTGCGCGCCGATGGTGCGCAGCGCTGCCAGCGCGCATGATCGGCGCTCACCGTCAACGATAGAGGAACGCAACATGAGCGCAAACAATGCAGGGCAGGGCGGCAGCGAGTCGATCGGTGTGGGCGCAGGCAACGACCCCGGCGCCGAGACGCAGCAAGGCAGCGGCGGCAGCGGTGGCAGCGATCCGGCCGGCGACCAGAAAGGCGACGCGCCGTCGAATTTGCCCGACGAGGCGGACGTCGCGCCGGAAGGCAGCGGCAGCGCGGCCACCGCCGCCACCCGTGGCCCGCAGGATACCCACAGCCGGCAAGCCGGATCGACCGCGACCGGCCTCGGTGCGCCAGAAGCGGGCGCCAACCAGCAGCAGGGCGACCTGGCGCCGCCACGGCCGTAGCGCGCTGGCGATAGTGGACGAAGCGTCCACGCAAGTTTCCGGCGTGCCGCGGATTTTTGTTCTCGGCACCTCTTGCTAAATTTGCATCCTGCCCCAGATGGGTGTCTTACTCATCAAGGGATAACTATGGATGCCAGGAAGGCGCGCGTCATCAAGCATGTGCTGCAGGCGGTCATCGTGGTCGCGCTCGGCTACATCGTGCGGCACCAGGTCGCGCAGACGCATGCGCCAATATGGGTGGCGGCCGGGTGGCTGCTGACCGCTTGGGTGGTGCTGCGACTTGTGTTCGCCATCAAAAAAGGCGTGGGGACATTTCGGGCGCATACCCGGACGGGCATCAATATCGCCAACCTCGACAAGCTGACTGCCGCATCGATGCAGCCGTGGGCGCGCGGCTACTATCAGATCGAAAAGCGCGCTTTCCGGGGAACGTGGCGCACGCTCACCCGTCGCCCATTGACGCCGGCCGGCGAGTTTTCGGTTGCCGACGGCGCCGGCGGAAAGCAACTGGCGGCCGGATCGCTGCTGCTGGTGAGCGCCTGCGCTGCGCTGGGCGCCGTGTTCCTGCTGGACGAGGTGACGGCGTTCTGGCCGCGCGCGCTGGCGTGCGCCGGCCTAGGCTACGCCTTGCTGTATGCGGCCGTCTGGATCATCGGCGAACGCCGCAGCCTGAAGGAGGCCGGCCATCGCATCACGCGCGATGCATTGCTGGTTGATCTGGGCATACGCTGCGCCGGCGTCATCGCGCTCGATCGCATTGCCGCCTGCAGTCTGATCGACGCGCCCCATGCGCCGCTGGCGGGCGCCGATGTGTGGCAGCTTGCACCGGGTGCGCCGGCGAACGTGTTGATCGCGTTGGTTGGCGCGACGACCTTGGACGTCACTGTGTTCGGTTCGCCGCGGCAGATCAGCAAGCGCTTCGTTGCGCTGTATGTCGATGAGCCGGCGGCGTTTGTCGCCGCGCTCACGCGCGCCTGCCGCGCCGCCGCACGCGCAGTTGCATAAAGCGCGCGCCGCCAGCTATAATGCGCGCTCTTTTCCCTGATAGCTCAGTTGGTAGAGCGACGGACTGTTAATCCGCAGGTCCCTGGTTCGAGTCCAGGTCGGGGAGCCAGAATAATCAAAGGGCTGCGTGCGAACGTAGCCCTTTGTCATTTCTGACCTTGATGCCCATGCACCCGATGCGCGCTTCATCATGGCGAGCACGATCCTGGGCTACCACGCCGGCGGCTCGGCTTCACGCGCCTGCTGGCGACCGTCCACCAGGCGCAGCGGGAAGGGGCGCTGTAGCCGCACCTGCGGGTGACCGGATCAAGCGGTCCGGTAAAGGTCAAGACGTCCTGCGCGACCGCGGCATGCGTTAGACTCGTTGAAATTGACGAAGGGGTTGAAGCAAAATGATGATATTAAAAGTTCCGTACGCGGAAAAGGACGAGGCGAAGGCGCTCGGCGCGCGCTGGAACGCGCAGCGCAAGGCATGGTACGTACCGGACGGTACGGCAGCGTCGCCTTTTGAACGCTGGCTGGCACCAGGCGACGGTCGCGACCCGGCGCCCGGCGCCGCCAGGGAAATCAAGGAGAAGGTCGATTCCTACGTCGGCAAGCCGACGGTCGGTGCGCACTACGTCGAACTGGAGCACGACTGCAATCCGTTCACCGAATGCGCACAGTGTCGCACTACGCTCGTCGCGTCCGGATGGATGGCGGCGCATGACGCGATCAAACTGATGGTCGCGGCCTTATAGGCGACAGCGCGTCGAGATCGCAGGCGAATCACACGCGGGCCCAGCCATCTCCGGCTGGGCTTTTTGCGTTGTGTGCGGTGCCGCCGGGCGCCGTTGCGCGCCCCCGCGTGGGACAATGATGATATACCGGCATCAAATGGTGTCGTGCGGATACTACAGGCGCCGAAAAATAGCCATCGTCCACGCGGACAAAGACTATGATCGAACTACGGCGATACACCTCGGCCACTCGGCCCGGTATTTTCATCGGCTGCCAACGAAAGTCTCTATGGATATCCGCGCGACGCTCGGCCCCCTCAAACTGTGGCACAAGTTCCTCATCCTGAGCATCATTGCGGTGATCCTTGCGACCATCCCGGCGGTCATGTATTTCAACGAAACAGGCAAGAGTCTCGATGCCTATGTCACCGAACAGGCGGGCGTGCCGGCCGTGGCGAGCGGGCTGAAAACGATCCAGCTGACCCAGCAGCATCGCGGCCTGGCCGCGCTCGTGCTCGGCGGTATCGACGGGGCGCGGGAAAAGCGCGACGCCAAGCAGAAGGAGGCCGACGCCGCGTATGCCGACCTCGACGCGGTCGTCAGGCGCTTGCACGACGGCGCGATCGACGACGCCTGGGCCCAGGCCCGGCGCGACTGGCAAGCGCTCGCCGCGAATGTGGCCAGCCAGTCCATCAGCGTCGCGCAAAGCTACGCCGCGCATACGGCGCTGGTGCCGAAATTGTTGAAGGTGAACGATCTGATCGGCGACTACTACGGCTTGAGCCTCGATCCGGACAAGGACACGTACCAGCTGATCCAGGCGATGTTCTACCAGTTGCCCTACCTGACCGAGGAACTGGGCAAGACGCGCGCCAAGGGCGCCGGCGCGCTGGTCAAGAAAGCGGCCACGCCGGAGGAACGCCAGGTCTTGTCCTCGCTGGTGGCGCGGGTCGCCGATCGGCTCGACCAGACCCAGACCGCGTTCAACAAGGCGGCCGGCTCGAACCCGCGCTTCCTGTCGACATTGGGGCCGGCCATGCAGGCTGCGGCTGCGGCGGCAAGCAACATCGCGCAGTTGGCGCAGGAACAGATCGTCAAGCCGGAGGCGCCGAGCTATTCCGCCGAGGACTACGTGGCGCAGGCGACCGCCGCGATCGACCTGCAGTTCAAGCTGAACAGCGACGCCAGCAAGGAACTCGACAGCATCTTGGCCGCCAAGATTGCACAATTTTACACCACGCGCACGATGATGATCGCCGTGATGCTGGGCCTGTTCGCGCTGGCCGGCTATATCGCCCTGTTGATCCAGCGTTCGGTGACGCGGCCGTTGAACCACGCGATCGATGTCGCGCGCAACGTCGCGCGCGGCAATCTGGCACATGCCTTCGATGTCGGGCCGCCCAATGAAGTGGGGCAGATGCTGCGTGCACTGAAGGAGATGAACGAGAGCCTGCGCAGCATCGTCGGCGACGTGCGGGTCAGCATCGACAACATCGGCGCGGCCACGCGCGACATCGCCAGCGGCAACGCCGACGTGTCGGCGCGCCTGGAGTCGCAGGCGTCGAATCTGGAAGAGACGGCATCGTCGATGGAAGAACTGACCTCGACGGTGCGGCAGAACACCGAGAACGCGCGCCATGCCAACGAACTGGTAATCAGCGCTTCGGGCGTGGCCAGCAAGGGCGGCGCGGTGGTCGCGCAAGTCGTGCGGACGATGGGGGAAATCGACGACAGTTCGCGCAAGATCGTCGACATCATCGCGGTGATCGACGGCATCGCCTTCCAGACCAACATCCTGGCGCTGAACGCGGCCGTCGAGGCGGCGCGCGCCGGCGAACAGGGGCGTGGTTTCGCGGTCGTCGCCAGCGAGGTGCGCAATCTGGCGCAGCGTTCGGCCGGCGCGGCCAAGGAAATCAAGGGCCTGATCGACATGAGCGTCTCGAAGGTCGAGAGCGGCAACCGGCTGGCCGGCGAGGCCGGCCTGGCCATGGACGAGATCGTCGGCAGCGTCAGAAAAATCACCGAGATCATGGCCGACATCGCGCTCGCCTCGCGCGAGCAGGGCGCCGGTATCGAACAGGTCAACGGCGCGGTGACCCAGATGGACGACATGACCCAGCAAAATGCGGCGCTGGTGGAGCAGACCGCGGCCGCCTCGGCCAGCCTGCAGGAGCAGGCACAGGCGTTGATCGGAGCGATGAGCATCTTTGTGCTCGGCGACGAGGAGCGCGACGGCCGCGCCGCAACGGCCAGGGCGCGCCCGGCGCCGCGCACCGAGGTGGTCAAGGCGCGTGCGCCGCGCCGAGCCGCAGCACCCGCCGAGGCATGGGAATAATGCGTAGGTCTGGAGCGTAAATCTGGAGCGTAAGTCTGAAGCGTAAATCTTATATACTGCGCGCACTATGCGCATACAGCTTTTCTCAGACCTTCATCTGGAACGCGATCCGGACTTTCAGCCCTTGCTCGCAGCCGACGTCGACGTCGTCGTGCTGGCCGGCGACATCGGCTCGTATCAGGCGGGCTCGCGCCTGACATGCGACGACTTTGGGCTGGAACGATTTTCCACGTTGCGGCGCGGCGCACGCAGTCCGACCGTGCTCTACGTACCGGGCAATCACGAATTCGATACGCTCGATTTCGATGACACCTATGGCCGCCTGCGCGCGCTCTGCGACCGCCTCGGCATCCGCTGGCTCGAACGCGAAGTCGTGACGTTGGGCCGCGTTCGCTTCGTCGGCACCACGCTGTGGAGCGACTTCGATGCGCTTGCCGTCAGCGAGCGCGACGCGACCAGGCAACTGCAAGCGCGCACCAAGGCCTACCGCGCCGCCAACTATTACCTGAACAAAAATACCACGCGCAAGCTTGGCGAGCCCGTGCTGGCCGAAGAACTGCGTGCGATGTCGCTCGACTGCCAGGCCTGGCTACGCGACGCGCTATCCGTGCCGTTCGACGGCACGACCGTCGCGGTGACGCACTTTGCCCCCAGCCTGCTCAGTGCCGATCCGCGCTACGGGCTCTCGGCCGGGACTGCCGGATTCTGCAATGCGCTCGACGACCTGTTGCCGCTGGCGCAGGTGTGGATGCATGGCCACCTCCACTGCATGAACGACTACATCGTAGAAGGCAAGAACGCCGGGCGCCCCTGGGCATGCCGGGTCGTCGCCAATCCGCTCGGCTACGCCAGCAAAGGCGAGCAGGCAGCGTTCCGCGAACATCTCGTCATCGAGGTGCCGTCCTGATCAGGCGGCGAAACTAGCGCAAGCCGTAGCCAGCGCGGATGGCTTTCAGTACGCCGTCCTTTTCGAGGCGGGCAGTGGCCCGGTCGAGCTGCGCGACATCGTGCTCGCTGACGCTGGCCTTGCTGAACATCATGTGCACGGGCGTGCTGATGACCGTGAACGGCAAGGCCTCGATCGCCACGCCTTCTTGCTTGGCGGCGGCGAACATCGCCCCGGTGTCGCTCATCACCAGGCTGGCCCGGTTGGCGGCGAGCATGCGGATGGCCTGGTCGATATAGCTGAACTCGATCGCCAGTCCGGCTTTCTGCAAGACGGGCAGGGCGCGCGCGTACGCCTCGCCGTACCAGCCGGCGTTGGGAACGAGCACGCGTACGCCGCGTGCGCGCAGGGCGTCAACGCTGTCGATGGTATGGTAGGCGGCAAGCTTGCCGGCCAGTCCGACCAGCGAGACCGATTCATTTCTATAGGCCAGGCCGAAGCGGTTCGCCCGACGTCGTTCGGGCGACGCGGACGCTGCCAGCAGGATGTCGGTCTTGCCGCTGCTGACCGTGGCGACCATGTGCTTGGGCGCCACCAGCGGCGCGAACCGGTAGGTGCAACCGGCTTGCTTGAAAATGGCTTGCATCAGCGCGACGTCGAGACCCGACCACTTGCCCTGCTTGTTCTGGTAGACGTAAGGCGGGTAATCGCTGGACGCGATCGACAGGGTTTTGTCGCAGCCGGCGCCGGCCTGGCCGCTCGCAAAAGAGAGTGCACACCAGACGCAAGCGAACATCGTGGTGGCGGAACGGCATACGCGCATAGGAAGGTTCAAAGGCCGCAAAAGTCTGCCGATCGTATCACCGTGCAAGCGGATCGGCTACATGAACAACAGCAGCGCCGGCAACAGCGTACCGAGCACGAGCATGATGGCGGTCTCCTTGCGGCTGCGCGGATTGGTAAACGCGATCGTCAGGCCGACCAGCGACGACACGCACAGGCCGATCGCCAGCGCCAGCACAAACAACTTGAGCGGCAGCGTCGATTTCTTCGGCGACGTTTCGGCCGCGGCGGCGGGCTTGGCCGGCGCCGCGTCAGGCGCGCTGGCGACCGGTTCGGCGGCCGGGGCCTGGCGCGCCTGCGGCAGGTGCTGGTCCTTGTGCACCGAGGCGATCGCGGCGATCCACGCTACCGGCGGCGGCGCGCCGTGCTGTTCGCTTTCGTGCAGTCCGAATGTTTGCAGCGCCCCCGAGAAGGCGAAGAACAGGATTGCCGGTGTGAAGAATACGCCGAGGTAGCGGTGAATCTTGCGTAAATTGAGCATGCTGGTTCCGGGAAGATGGGGAGGTTGCCAGTGTAACAGTTGCAGTTTTGCATCGGCGTGCAGTGCGAACGCCCTTCCCGGCGCAGCAGGGCGCCAACGTGACAAGCGTGCCATATTTCTCGCGATAAAAACGGTGTAATATCGACAACGCTGTTTGCGAGAATCACTTTTCTGACCAGACGAGGGGAAATGCGATGAGCCTGAAAGAGCAGATCCAACACGCACAATACGCCTTGGCCGAGGCGTTCTGTGCCGGCGACGCCGAACTTGCCGCGGCGCACTACACCGACGATGCCTGCCTGATGCCCGACGGCTTGCCCAGCCTGCACGGCCGCGCCGCCATCGCCAACTTTTTCGCCGGCGCCATCGCGCACGGCATCGTCAGCGCCCGCTTCACCACCGAGCAGGTCGACGGCGACGCGACGCAGGCGCTGGAAACCGGACGCTGCGAATTGTTCGCCGCGCTGCCCAATGGCGAGCGGCAATGCGTCGATGACGGCCGCTACTTCGTGGCGTGGCGCAGCGTCGACGGCGAATGGCGCATTTTCCGCGACATGTTCAACCGCTACAAGCCGGCCGCGCCGTAGCGCGCGGCCGGCCCGGCGCCGCATCGGGCCGGATCGCCGTTTCGGCGCGGGCGGAGTAGACTGGCATTTTTCCTTCTTCGCGCCGGGATTCGACCATGATCAAAGCCATCCTCACCGGGCACACCAAGGGCCTCGGCGCCGCGCTGGCGGCCGATCTGCTGGCGCGCGGCATCGGCGTGATGGGGCTGGCGCGCGGCGCCGCACCGGCGCTGGCCGCGCGTTTTCCGCAGGCGCTCGAACAAATCGAAATCGACCTCGCCGACAGCGCCGCGCTGGCCGCCTGGCTGGCCGGCGATACGCTGCAACGCGGCATTGCCGGCTGCGCCACGGTGCTGTTGATCAACAACGCCGGCACCGTGCAGCCGGTCGGCCCGCTGGCACGCCAGGACGGCGTCGCCATCGCCCGCGCCGTCGCGCTCAACATTGCCGCGCCGATGATGCTGGCCAACGCGCTGGCGGCGGCGCGCGCGCTGCGCACCGACTGCCGCATCGTCCACGTCTCGAGCGGCGCCGGGCGCAGCGCCTATCCCGGCTGGAGCGTGTATTGCGCCACCAAGGCCGCGCTCGACCAGCACGCGCGCGCCGCCGCGCTCGACCACAACGTCAATTTGCGCGTGTGCAGCCTGGCACCGGGCGTCATCGACACCGGCATGCAGGCCGAGATCCGCGCCACGCCGCTCGACCAGTTTCCACTGCGCCAGCGCTTCGAGGATCTCAAGCGCAGCGGCGAACTGGCCGATCCGGCGCAGTGCGCCCGCCAGTTGGTCGACTTCGTGCTCAGCGAGCAGTTCGGCAAGGTGCCGGTGGCCGACCTGCGCTACCTGGCCGCGTAGGCCCGGGCTGCGGTTGCGGCGGCGGCCGCGGCGCCGGGGCCAGCCAGGCCCGTCCGATTGAGGCAGCACAAACGCGTGCGCGCCTGCTCGCTTAGCGTGGGGAATCCGGCGTCGCGGTGACGCCGCCCGGCCGAAAGCGAGCGCGACCATGAAAAGCCTGCCCGATCCCACCCGCCCGCGGACGCCGCGCCGCCGCGCCGGCGGCCAGCGCCAGATCGCCGTGCCGCCGCCGGCGCGCGACGAAGGCGCCGCCCCGCTGGCGGCCAACCTGCAGGTGCTGCGCGACCAGTGGCGCCTGTGCGCCGGCGTCGCTGCCGCCGTGCTGCTGCTGGTGATCGCCTACGTGCTGCTGGCGCCGCCCGTGTACGAGGCGAGCATGCTGATCCACGTCGAGGAAACCAATCCGGCCGCGCCGGGCAATCCGCTCAACGATGTCGCCGCGATGTTCGATACCAAAAAGGCCGCCACCGCCGAGATGGAACTGCTGCACTCGCGCACCGTCGTCGCGCCGGCGGTCGAACGGCTCAAGCTGTACATCGATGCCCGGCCCGACTATTTTCCGCTGCTCGGCCGGCTGGCCGGCACCCTGCGCCCCGGCCGGCTGTCCGCGCCGGGGCTGTTCGGCGTCGGCGGCCAGGTGTGGGGTGCCGAACGGATCGTCGTGCCGCGCCTGGACGTGCCGCCGGCCATGCTGCGCCGCACGCTGGTGCTCACCGCGCTCGGCGACCAGCGCTTCAGCCTGTCCGATCCGGCCAGCGACTTCGTGCTGGTCGGCCGGGTCGGCCCGCTGCTGCGCGCCGACACCCCGGCCGGCCCGCTCGCGCTGCAGGTGACGCAGCTGGCCGGCCGTCCGGGCGCGCGCTTCCTGCTCACCCGCAATCCGGCGATGGCCAGCATCTTGCAGCTCCAGCGCGCGCTCATCGTCGCCGAGCAGGGCCGCCTGTCGGGCGTGATCGCGGTGCGCCTCGAGGGCGGCGACGCCACCCTGGTCACTGCGGTGCTGCAGGAAATCGGCCGCCAGTACGTCGCCCAGAACCTGGCGCGCCGCAGCGAGGAAGCGGAAAAGTCGCTGGCCTTCCTCGACTTGCAGCTGCCGGCCCTGAAGGCGCGCCTCGAGGCGGCCGAGGCCGAGTACAACGCGTTTCGCAATGCCAACGGCACCATCGATTTCGCCGAGGAGGCGAAGCTGAGCCTGCAGCAGGAAGCGGCCGCCAAGGCGCGCCGCAGCGAGCTGCTGCAAAAGCGCACCGAGCTGCTGGCCCGCTTCACCCTGGCGCACCCGACGGTGGCGGCGGTCAGCGGCCAGCTGCGCCAGGTCGACGGCGAGATCGGCGCCGCCGCCCGCCACATCCGCGCCCTGCCGCTGCTCGAGCAGCAGTCGCTGCGCCTGCTGCGCGAGATCAAGCTCGATACCGACCTCTACACCGCGCTGGCGAATACCGCCCAGCAGCTGCGGGTGGTGTCGATCGGCAAGGTCAGCAACGTGCGGCTGGTCGATGCGCCGATGCTGGCCGACGAGCCGGTGCGCCCGCGCCGCGTCCTGCTGCTGGCGGTCGGCGCGCTCGGCGCCGTGATGCTGGGGCTGGCCGCCGGGTTCGCGCGCAGCAAGCTGGCCGGCGGCGTCGACGACCCGCTCGAGATCGAACGGCTGCTCGGCGCGCGCGTGGTGTTCGCCAACATCCCGCACAGCGCCGCGCAGGCGCGGCTCGACCGGCGGCGCGGCGCCCCGCCGGGACAACGCCAGGCGCTGCTGGCGCTGGCCTGGCCGGTCGACGGCGCGATCGAGGCGCTGCGCGCCTTTCGCGCCTCGCTGCAGTTTTCCATGCCGCGCGGCGGCAACAACGTCGTCATGCTGGCCGGTCCCACCTCGCACCTGGGCAAATCGTTCGTCACCGCCAACTTCGCCGCCGTGGTGGCGGCCGGCGGCCAACGCGTGCTGCTGGTCGACGCCGACTTGCGCAACGGCAGCTTGCACCGGCTGTTCGGCGCCTCGCACCAGCACGGCCTGTGCGAGGCGCTGACCGGCGCCGCGCCGCTTGGCCAGGTGATCCGCCGCGGCGTGCTCGACAATCTCGACTTCATTCCCACCGGTTCGCTGCCGCCCGAGCGGCCCGACCTGTTCATGCACAGCGACGTCGGCGCGCTGCTCGCCTCGGTGCGCGGGCACTACGACCTGGTGCTGCTGGACTCGCCGCCGATCCTGGCGCTGGCCGACGCGCTGGTGCTCGGCCGCCATGCCGGCGCCGTGTTCCTGGTCGCCCGTGCCGGCGTCAGCACCGAGCGCGAGATCACCGAATCGCTCAAGCGGCTCGAGCAGGCCGGGGTGGCGCCGTGCGGCATCCTGTTCAACGACGTCAAGCCGCGCCTGTCCGGCTATGGCTACAAATACGGCGACGGCGGCCGCCGGCTGGTGCTGGCCGGCGCCGAGCGTGCAATTTAGCAACGGCGGGCGATCCGCGGCATTGCGCGTCATGCGACAATCGCCGCATGAACCAACTTCCCGATTTTGCGGCGCTGTTTCGTGCCTCGCCCTCTCCCTGCCTGCTGATGGATTGCCAGTTGCACATCATCGGCGCCAACCAGGCCTACCTGGCCTCGACCGGCCGCGTCGAGGCCGAGCTGCTGGGGCGCTACGTGTTCGAGGCCTTCCCGGAAAATCCGGACGACCCGGACTCGACCAACGTGGCCGAGGTGCGCGCCTCGCTGCTGCGCGCCATCGCCAGCGGCGCGCCCGACACCACCGCCTTCCTGCGCTATTCGGTGCCGCGCCGCACCGCCACCGGCACCGTCTTCGACGAGCGCTTCTGGAGCACCGTGCACACGCCGATCCGCGGCGCCGACGGCGCCGTCGCCTTCGTGGCGCAGAACGCCATCGACGTCACCGACCTGTACAGCTTCGACCGCCAATCGCGCATCGCTTCGCTAGGGCCGGCCGGCCAGCCCGGCTCGCGCGGCGAGGATTTCAGCCGCGCCCAGATGCATGAAGCGATGAGCCGCATCCTGTCGGACGAACGCAGCCATCTGCGCGAGCTGTTCAACCAGGCGCCCGGTTTCATCGCCGTGGTCACCGGCGCGCAAAATGTGTTCGAGATCGTCAACGAAGCCTACTACCAGCTGGTCGGCCACCGCCAGATCATCGGCAAGCCGATGATGACGGCGCTGCCGGAACTGTTCGGCCAGGGCTTCGAGGAGCTGCTCGCCGAGGTGCGCCGCAGCGGCAAGCCGTTCGTCGGGCGCGACGTGAAGGCCCAGCTGCAGCGGGTGGCCGGCGCGCCGGTGACCGAAGTGTACATCGACGTGCTGTACCAGCCGATATTCGACAAGGACGGCGTGGTCAGCGGCATCTTCGTGCAGGGCCATGACGTCAGCGAAGCGCATGCCGCCCAGCAGGCCAGGCGTGACAGCGCCGAACGCCTGTCCGACGGCATGGTGGCCGCCCGCATGGTGGTGTGGGACTGGGACCTCGCCAGCCGCCGCGTCGTCTTTTCCAATAACGCCGAGCTGGTGCTGGGCACCGCCGACGGCAACATCGACGTGATCCACGCGGCGATCCCGCCGGCCGACGCGCGTCGCGCCGAAGCGGCGCGCGCGCACGCCATCGCCACCCGCACCGGCTACGCCCTGATCGTGCCGTTCGTGCGCCCCGACGACGGCCGCACCATCTGGCTCGACGTGCGCGGCAAGGTGCGCTGCGACGCCAACGGCGCGCCGGTGTCGGTGCGCGGCGTGACGCTCGATATCACCGAGCGCATCAAGGCCGAAGACGACCTGCGCGACGCCCACCGCCGCAAGGACGAATTTCTCGCCATGCTGGCGCACGAATTGCGCAATCCGCTCGCGCCGATCAGTTCGGCCGCCCAGTTGTTGACGCAACTGACGCACCTGGCGCCGGCCGACACGCGCCTGCAGCACGCCGCCGACATCATCGTGCGCCAGGTCGAGCACATCAGCGCGCTGGTCGACGACCTGATCGATGTCTCGCGCGTCACCCGCGGCCTGATTGCCACCGACCAGCAGCCGTGCGACATCGCCAGCATCGTCGAGCAGGCGCACGAACAGGTACGCCCGCTGATCGAGGCGCGCGGCCATCGCCTCGCGCTGGCGCTGCCGGCGCCGCCGGCCTTCATCCTGGGCGACCGCAAGCGGCTGGTGCAGGCGCTCAGCAACCTGCTGTCGAACGCGGCCAGGTACACCCCCGACGGCGGCCGCATCGCGCTCGCGGTCGACGTCGACGGCGCGCTGGTGCGCCTGCGCGTGAGCGACAACGGCATCGGCATCGGCGCCGCGCTGCTGCCGCGCGTGTTCGACCTGTTCACCCAGGGCGAGCGCAGCGCCGACCGCGCCCAGGGCGGGCTGGGGGTCGGGCTGGCGGTGGTCAAGAGCCTGGTCGAACTGCATGGTGGCGAAGTCGACGCGGCCAGCGCCGGCACTGGCATGGGCAGCACGTTCACGATGTCGCTGCCGCTGCTGCAGCGCGGCGCGCCGGCCGACGCCGGCCAGGCGGTCGCGC
Source organism: Pseudomonadota bacterium (assembly GCA_030272785.1). Classification (GTDB taxonomy): domain Bacteria; phylum Pseudomonadota; class Gammaproteobacteria; order Burkholderiales; family Burkholderiaceae_D; genus JAFCUW01. Next base: position 792 of record JARXKM010000058.1, on the reverse strand, counting down.
CGGTGCAGAGCGCACCGGCGCCCGCGCTGCGCCTGCTGGTGGTCGACGACAACGACGACGCCGCGATGATGCTGGCGATGCTGCTCGAAGCCTCCGGCTACGCCGTCAGCACCGAGGGCAACTCGCGCGCCGGCCTCGAACGTGCGCTCGCCGCACCGCCCGACGTCTGCCTGCTCGACATCGGCCTGCCCGAAATGGACGGCTACGAACTGGCGCGCCGGATCCGCGCCGCGCCGGCGCTGGCGCGCACCACGCTGATCGCCATCACCGGCTACGGTCAGCCCGAAGACAAGCAGAAAGCGTACGCCGCCGGCTTCGACCACCACCTGGTCAAGCCGGTCAACACGGCCGAACTGGTGACCCTGTTGCGCGCCCGCGCCGACCGCTAGCCGGCGCCAGGTCTGACAATCGGGAAATGAGGCTGTCGCCGCCCGGGGTCAGGTCTGATAATCGGATATTTCGTCTTTTAGAAATGTTCGATTGTCAGACCTGACCCCAGCCTGCGCACGCGGCCAAGGGTTCGTGCGCGGGGTTGCCCGACAGTGATGTAATATACATATCTGATTGTGCGCAATGCGCTCATTGATTGCTTACCGCAGACAACACCACCAGGAGAACGACGCATGAAGACAACTAAAAAACACGTCAACGTTGTATGGGCTGCCGCAGTTTCTGCATTGTTACTGAGCGCAGGTTGCGCGGCGACCAAAACGCCCGATGTCAGCACCACCACGCCGGCACCGGCTGCCGCCACCGCCACCGCCATCGCGCCAACCGCGGCGCCCGCCGCGG
>JARXKM010000411.1 GCA_030272785.1 Pseudomonadota bacterium | reverse complement strand
AAAAAGTTGATGGCAGGAATGGTTAATAGATTTCTTTTTTTGCCCTTCAATTTGCCGAAGTCACCCCGCTAGACGGCATGATTCCCGCAGTCTTTAGGGGTAAATCATTTTTATTTTGCAGGCGCAAGAGCTGCTCATCGGTGTGCTGCCCCTTACTGAAATTATTTCATTGACATTTAAGGCGGCGCCGTCAGCGCTACAACATCGTCGGCCGGCGGGGTATGATGTGCGCAGCACGTTCGGCGTGGGGTGGTCATGGACGAAGGGAGCGCGTATGACCCGATTGGCTTTGATAATGATAGTGCGCAACGAAGCGCGGTGCATTGCGCGCTGTCTGCGCTCGGCGAGCCCGTTGGTCGAGCAGATGATCGTGGTCGACACCGGGTCGACCGATGAAACGGTGAGAATTGCCGAGCAACTGGGCGCACAAGTGCACCATGTGGCCTGGACCGATGATTTTTCCGCGGCGCGCAATGCGGCGCTCGATTATTCGTCCGCGCAGTGGAACCTGGTGTTGGACGCCGACGAGTGGGTCGATGCGGCTGCCGGCAAGGCGGTACTCGATACGGCGCTGGCCGGGACCGAACCGTTTCTTGGACTGTTACCGATTACCAGCGAATTTGACCTGCACGGCTCGGTCGAAATGACCACAACGTGGATCCCCCGCCTTCTGCCGCGCGGTGTGCGCTACCGCGGGCGCATCCATGAACAGCCGGTTTGCGAACTTGCCGCACGTCGCATTGCCTTGACAGTTTTTCACGACGGCTACCGCAGCACCAGCCTCGAGCAAAAAAAGGGCCGTAACGAAAGCTTGCTGCTGCGCGCGCTCGAGGAGGCGCCAAACGATCCCTATTTGTTGTATAAACTGGGCGGCACATATGAAGTCGATCAGGACTACAACAGCGCGGTGGAGTATTTTGAACAGGCGCTGCGACTTACCCCAGCAGCGCAGCCGTTTCGCCATGACCTTGTCGTGCGATCGATTTTTTCGCTGAAAAAGGCGGGGCGCCATGCAGCGGCGATCGCCTTGGCAGAAACTGAGATGAAAAACTGGCAACACTCGCCGGATTTTTTCTTTGTTCTCGGCGACTTGCTGCTGGACTGGGCAAGCCTGAATCCGGCGACGGCGTTTCAGGAACTGCTGCCGATCGTCGAGTCGAGCTGGCTCAAGTGCCTCGAACTGGGCGACCAGCCGATGCTGGCCGGCTCGGTCAAGGGGCGCGGCACTCATCTGGCGGCGCACAACCTCGCGGTACTGTACGCCGGTCTCGGTGATACACGCTCGGCGGCGCACTTTGAAAAGCTGGCCGCGGTCCGCTCGGTTTCCTGACGCGGCCGGTGCTGCTATGCCAGTCAGTGCCTGCGGCGAGACCGGCGGGAAGGACCCTAGGCTGCGCCTTGACCGCGGCGCCTGCTCGTCGACCATGTGCGAGCGCGGCCGGGTGTAGCGGCAGGGCCTGCCTGCAGCACCATCGTGCTGAAGCAGGACCGCGAGATGGTCGACCTGACGCTCGCAGTTTTAGTCGGCCACCACCACGCGGTTCTTGCCGCTCTTTTTGGCGCGGTACATGGCCTGGTCGGCGCGCGCCACCAGCGCCGCCTGTTCCTCGTTCGGAATGCGCAAGGCGACACCGGCCGAAAAGGTGATCAGCAGCTTGTCGTTTTCGTGCATGAAGTAATGCTTGGTCAGCTCGCGCTGCAGCCGCGTCATGGTCTGCGCGGCCGCTTCGACGGTGGTCTCGGGCAGCAGGATCAGGAATTCCTCGCCGCCGAAGCGGGCGATCACGTCCATCGAACGCAAGGTGTCCTTGACGACCCTGACCAGGTGCTTGAGGGCGCCGTCGCCGGCCAGGTGGCCGTAGGTGTCGTTGAGGCGCTTGAAGTCGTCCAGGTCGAGCATGGCCAGGCACAGCGGCGTGCCGCGCCGGTCGGAACGGGCGGTCTCGCGCTCGAACACGTCGTCCAGGCCGCGCCGGTTCAGGCTGCCGGTCAGCTGGTCTTCGCGCACCAGTTCGCTCATGTGGCGCAGTTCCGCCTCCAGCGAGACGATGCGCTGCTCGGCTTCCAGCACTTCCTGGCGCGCCGCGATCATCCGGTCGCGCGACTTGAGCGCCTCGGTCTGCACCAGGCGCGTCTCGCGCAGCACCTCGCCGAGCACTTCGTTGAGGTCGCCGATGTTGTCGGCGCGGCTGATCTTCTCGGAAAAGCCGCCGATTTTTTCATGGAAGTCGCCGGTGCTCGCCGCCACCGAGCCGAGCCGGTCGATGAAGGTCATCATCATGTTCTTGACGGTGATCTTGACGTCGGTCAGGCTGTGCTTGAGCTTGCTCTGCTTGTAGATCACGTCCTTCAGGCTGCGGGTGGCGTCTTCGAGCGCGCGCTGGTCCATCGGCGCGGCGATCAGCTCCTGCACCGACTCGACCTGGCCGCGCAGCCAGCTGTCGTCGTCGAGCAGGCCGCTGACGTTTTCGAGCAGCAGCCGGAACAGGCGCAGCAGCAATTCCTGCTGCTCGGCGGCGTCGCCGCTGTTGATCTCGATCTGATAGCACAACTGCTTCAGGCGCACGGCGATTTCGCCCAGCGCTTCATCGGAGTGGGCCAGCTTGACGGCGGCGCCGAGCGCGGTCGCTTCGCTGCCGAGCGCCGGCGCGGCGCCCAGCAGCGAGGCGACGGCAAACGTCAGCGTGCGGCTGAGCAGGTCGCGCAGCTGTTTCGATTCGGCGCCCTCGGCCAGCGGCGCCAGCTCGATCGGGGTCGATTTGCGAAAATGCTTCTCCACCAGCTGCGACAGGCCGCGCGCGTAGCCGTCCCAGTCGCGTGCCTTGACGGCGCGGTTGAAGCGGCGGCCGAAGTCGGCCAGTTCGCCCGGCGTGTCGGTGAGCCGGGTGGCGAACTCGCCGAGCAGCAGTTCGGCGCCGGCGGGCGCCTCGGGCGCCGCCGGTTCGCTGCGCACGCCGGCGATTTCGTTGTAGATGTCGCGATAGGCGTCCGGCGTCGGCGCCACGCGGCGCGTGGCCAGGCGGCGAAATGCTTCGCGGGCGATATCGGCGGGATTCTGGCCGGGCGGCATGGCGCCGGTGGCCGCTGCGGGCGGCGCGGGTGGTTTGGCGGGAGGAAGAGACATGGCGAGGCGGACCACTGGAGGGTTTTGATGCCGTAATGATATGCGAAAACGCGCCGGCGCATCGTTTGAATAGAAGGCGGAAAGTGCGCGTGCTTCGCCGCAGTGGCGCCAGAGCGGCGCAGAGCCTCTGACGGGGGCGGCATGGCGGATGCCAGGCGGCCCGCGCCGATGCGTGTCATTCAATCAGCTGATTCTTGATCGCATAATGGGTCAGTTCGGCGCTGTTCTTCAGCTTCATCTTCACCAGCAGGCGCGCGCGGTATTCGCTGATGGTCTTGACCGACAGCGACAGCTCCTGGGCGATCGCGGTGACCGTCTTGCCGGAGGCGATCATCGTCAGGGTCTGGTATTCGCGGTCCGACAGCGCCTCGTGCGGGGCCAGTTCGTGGTCGTCGCCGAGCTGGCTGGCGAGCTCCTGGGCCAGCGCGGCGCTGACGTATTTCTGGCCGGCGGCGACCTGGCGGATCGCCACCACCAGTTCCTTCGGCGCGCTCTGCTTGGTCAGGTAACCGGCCGCGCCGGCCTTGAGCGAGCGGATCGCGTACTGGTCCTCGCGGTGCATCGACAGCATCAGCACGGCCATGTCGGGATACTCCTTCTTGACCTGCTTGAGCACCTCGATGCCGCTGCGGTCGGGCATCGAGATATCGAGCAGCATGACGTGGCACTTCGACTTGCGGAACAGCCGGATGGCGTCGAGCCCGTTCTCCGCCTCGCCGGCGACGATGATGTCGCGCGATTCGGCCAGGATCTGCTTGAGACCCT
>JARXKM010000410.1 GCA_030272785.1 Pseudomonadota bacterium | reverse complement strand
GGGCGGCGTCCCAGGCGATGCCGTTGAGGACATCGTCGGGGCCCATGCCTTTCCAGGCCGGGTCGGCCAGGCCGGCCAGGTCGATCCAGCCGACCACGTTGCCGCTGGCCGGATCGATGCGCGCGATCACGTCCGAGCCCCACACGTTGGCGAAGATCTGGCCGTCGACCCATTCGAGCTCGTTCAGGTTGACGATCGGCTTGCCGTCGGCGGTCACCTGGATGCGCCGCACTTCGGCCAAGGTGACCGGATCGAGCACGCGGATGGCCGGCGTGCCGTCGCTCATGAACAGCTGCTTGCCGTTGCTGGTCAGGCCCCAGCCTTCGCCTTCGTAGGCGAACTTGCGCTTGATGGCGAAGGTTTTGGCATCGTAGACGAAGCCGACCTTGCTGGTCCAGGTCAGGCTGACGATGTCGGCGCCGGCCGGCGCGATGCCCTCGCCGAAATACTCGGCCGGCACGTCCTTCTTCTGCAGCACGCGGCCGGTTTCAAGCTGCACCCGGCGGATCGACGACTGACCCTTCAGGCCGGTGCTCTCGTACAGCACGCCATCCTTGATGTACAGGCCCTGGGTGAATGCCTGGGTGTCGTGCGGATAGGCGTGCTTGACCATGAAGGCGTACACCGGGATGGCGGCCTGCGCGCTGCCGAAGCCGGCGGCCGACAAGGCCAAGGCGCCAAGCGCGAGCCGCGCGAAGAAAACCTGCGTGTATTTTTTCAATGCCTGACCTTTGTTGGATGGTGGATGCCGCTGCGAGATGCTACCTCAAATCGCGCTGCGCCGCCGATTGGCCGGACTGGCCGCCGTCATTACTTTGAGCGTATCTGGCCACTGCCGTCCAGATTGTTGATTTGCTTAATGGAAACACGCATAATAGTTGCGTATCAGGAAAGCTAAAGTTTTTGCCAACCCCGTTATGGAAAGTCACATGACCAAGCGTCCTCGCAGTTACCGCAGCTTGCTGGCTGCCGCCGTTATTGCGCTCACCGGCCATCACGCCGGGGCCGAGACGGCCGCGCCCGTGCCCGCATCCACGCCAGCCATGGCCGATTTCAACCGTTGCACCAAGCCGGAGTGGCCCCTCGAGGCCCTGCGCAAGGGGCAAAGCGGCAAGGTGACGCTCGGCTTCTTGATCGGCAGCGACGGCGCGGTCAAGGATGCCACCGTGATCGTATCGAGCGGCTTTGCACTGCTCGACGAGGCGGCGCTGAAAGGTATCTCGCGCTGCGTCTTCAAGCCGGCGATGCGCGCGGGGACGCCGCACGAAGCGTGGATGAAGATGCAGTACGACTGGATCCTGGAGGGCGGCGCGCCGGCCAACCCGGCCCAAGCGGCGGGCACGGCGCCAGGCGGCAGCGATGCTGCGCTGCGCGAGGCGATCGTCAAGGGCGTACCGCAGGCGCAAATTACGATGGCGCTGCGCGCGATGACGGGGCAGGGCATGGCAGCAGACGCGCAGGAGGCCGGCCGCTGGTTGCGCCTGGCCGCCGACCAGGGTAGCGCCTTCGCCCAGACCAATCTTGGCACGATGCTCGAGCGCGGCAGCGGCATGCGGCAAGATCCCGCCGAAGCGGCGCTGTGGTACCGCAGGGCGGCCGACCAGGGCGACCCGGCCGCCCAGAACAACCTCGGCAACCTGTATTACAAAGGGCTTGGCGTGTCGGTCGATTTCGCCAAGGCCGCCGAATGGTACCGCAGGGCCGCCACGCACGGTTTCGCCACGGCGCAGGATAGCCTCGCCGGCATGCTGGCCGGCGGGCGCGGCCTCACCCGCAACGACGGCGAGGCAAACGAGTGGTACAGGAAGGCCGCCGAACAAGGCTATCTCAGCGCTCAGATCTCGCTCGGCTTTCGGCTCGGCCACGGCATCGGCGCGCCGCGCGACGGCGCTGCCGCGGTGCAGTGGTACCGCAGGGCCGCCGCACAGGGCAGCCCGCAAGGGCAGAACAACCTTGGCTACAGCTACGAGACCGGAGTCGGCGTGCAGCAGGACTACGCCCAGGCCCTGGTGCTGTACCGGGCGGCCGCGGCGCACGGCAATGCCGCCGCCGAAGAAGCCCTCGGCGAGCTTTACGAGACCGGCCGCGGGGTCGAGCCGGACTTGCCGGCCGCGCTTACTTGGTACCGCGCGGCGGCGGCGAAGAACAACCCGCCGGCGCTGCACAGGCTCGGCTTGCTGTACGAAGCGGGCCGCGGGGTCGAGCGCGATCCTGCCGCCGCCATCAGTTATTTCAGCAGGGCGGCAGCAGGCGGCGACGAAGCGGCGATGCGCCGCCTCGCTGCCGCCTGCACAGCGGGCGAACTGGGGCAGGCGGTCGATCCGACGCTGGCGGCGAACTGGCTGCAGCGCGCCGACGCCGCTGCGCTGGCGCGCGGCGCGCAGCCCGCCATTCCGTGAACGGTGCCGCTCAGCCGCTCACCCCAGTTCGACTTCCAGCCCTTCGTAGGCAAGGAACACCTTCAGGCGGGCCGGCAGCGGCTGGTGGCGCGCCATGGCGGCCGCAAATACCGCCTCGAGCTCGTCGTCGCTGCGGGTCGGTTCATGGTGGGTGATGTACAGCCTCCTGGCGCCGACCCGGATCGCCATCGCCAGCGCGGCGTCGAGCGTGCCGTGGCCCCAGCCCTGCTTGGCCGGATACTCCTCGCGCGTGTAGGAGCTGTCGACGATGAGCGCGTCGACGTCCTGCATGGCGGCGTCGATCTCGCGCTGGCGCAGCTGCATGTGGGCCTGGTAGGGCGCGTGGCGCGCATCGTCGGGCGCGTACAGGTTGTAGAACGGCTCGTGGTCGCCGGTGAAAAACAGCGACTTGCCGTTGCAGCTGACGCGGTAGCCGAGATTGGTGACCGGATGGTGCATGACGACGTTGTCGACCACCGCGTCGCCGACGCCGACCGACTGGCCGACGGTCAGCGTGTGGTACTCGATGTTGGCGTCCATCTGCGCTTCGCCGACCGGAAAGTAGCTGTTCTGCAGCTGGACGGCGAGCACGTGCTCGATGCCGCGGCCGCTGGCCGGATCGAGTGCCCCATGCAGGCGCACCCTGTTGCCGCGGATGAACAGCGGCGTGAAGAACGGCAGGCCGTGGATATGGTCCCAGTGGCTGTGGGTGATGAAGATGTTGGCGCTCACCGGCAGGCGCGCAAGCAGGTCCTGCGCCAGCGCGAAGATGCCGGTGCCGGCGTCGAGGATGATCAGGGTGCCGTCGTCGGAGCGCACCTCGATGCAGGTGGTGTTGCCGCCGTAGCGCGCGGTACGCGGGCCCGGCGACGGAATCGATCCGCGCACGCCCCAGAAGCGGAATTTCATGGTTTTGCTCTCGGACTTGAAGCATTCGGGATTGTGTTGCCAGCGGGATTAATGATAGCCGTTTTGGGTTGCCGTGGGACGGAATTATGCGGGCTGCATGACGCCTGCCGCGCGGCGCGAAAAATAGCCGAAAAAAAACCCCGCGGCCTTCCGGCGCGCAGGGTTTGTTGTACGGCAAATAATGCCGACACAGCGCTTGTTGCAGCGCTTGTTACAGCACCTCGCTGGCGTGATCGGCCAGGCGCGAACGCTCGCCGCGCGCCAACGTCACGTGGCCGCTGTGCGACCAGCCCTTGAAACGATCGACCACGTAGGTCAGCCCGCTCGAACCTTCGGTCAGGTACGGCGTGTCGATCTGCGCGATATTGCCCAGGCACAGGATCTTGGTGCCGGGACCGGCGCGCGTGACGAGCGTCTTGAGCTGCTTCGGCGTCAGATTCTGCGCCTCGTCGATGATCAGGAACTTGTTGACGAACGTGCGCCCGCGCATGAAGTTGAGCGACTTGATCTTGATGCGCGAGCGGATCAGGTCCTGGGTCGCCGCGCGGCCCCATTCGCCGCCGTCCGAATCGGACTTGTTGAGCAC
>JARXKM010000057.1:16610-20516 GCA_030272785.1 Pseudomonadota bacterium | reverse complement strand
CCGGCGATCGACATCGGCCAGGTCGAAGGCGCCTTCATCCAGGGCATGGGCTGGCTGACTACCGAAGAACTGTGGTGGAACGCCGGCGGCAAGCTGATGACGCACGCCCCGTCGACCTACAAGATTCCCGGCGTGTCGGACTGCCCGGAAGACTTCCGTGTCGCCCTCTTCAACAACAGCAACGTCACCGACAGCATCCACCGCTCGAAGGCGGTCGGCGAGCCGCCGCTGCTGCTGCCGTTCTCGGTGTTCTTCGCCATCCGCGATGCGGTGTCGGCGGTGGGCGACCACCAGGTCAACCCGCCGCTCAATTCGCCGGCCACCAGCGAAGAGATCCTCAAGGCGATCGGCGCGGTGGAAGCGGCCATCGCTGCCTCGGCGGGAGCTGCCTGATGGACGAATGGACGCTCGCTGCGCGCCAGCCGGCGGTGCTGGTGACGGTCGCCATCGTCGAGGGCTCCGGCCCGCGCGAGCCCGGCGCGCGGATGCTGGTGGCGGCCGCCGAACTGGCCGGCACGGTCGGCGGCGGCCACCTCGAACTGCGCGCCATCGAGATTGGCCGCGCCATGCTGCTTGACGGCCGCGCGCGCCACTTCGAACGCTTCGCGCTCGGACCGAGCCTGGGCCAGTGCTGCGGCGGCGTGGTGCACCTGGCGTTCGAATTGGCCGATCCGTGCCAGGCGCAGCTGCTTGCCGCGCGCCGCGCCGACGACACCTGGCGCCTGGCCGCGCTCGACGGTGCGCCCGACAGCGCGCTGTTCGACGCCGCCGGCGTGCGGCTCGCCGGCACGTCCGCCCCCGTGTTCGCGCGCACCCGCGGCACCCACGTGATGCAGGAGCAGGACGGCCGCCGCTGGCTGGTGGCGCAGGTTGCCGCGCCGCGCGCCCACGTGGTGCTGTTCGGCGCCGGCCATGTCGGCACGGCGCTGGTGCGCGCGCTGGCAAACCTGCCATGCACGGTAACCTGGGTCGACGAGCGCGATGACATGTTCCCCGCCGCGGTCCCGGCCAACGTGACGGTCGAGGTCAGCGATGCGCCCGAAGACCTGGTGGCCGCCGCACCGCCCGGCGCCAGTTACCTCGTCATGACGCACAGTCACGCGCTCGACCAGCGGCTGGCCGGGGCGATCCTGGCGCGGCCCGAGGTCGGCTGGTTCGGCCTGATCGGCTCGCACACCAAGCGCAAGCAATTCGAACACCGGCTGCGCGCGCGCGGCGCGGACCCGGCGCGCATCGCGGCGATGGCCTGCCCGATCGGCCTGGCCGGCATCACCAGCAAGGAGCCGGCGGTGATCGCCGCCTCGGTGTGCGCGCAACTGCTGCTCATGTGGGAAGCGGCCGCCAAAGCCGAAGCCGAAGCTGGCGCGCCGCCTATCAGGCTGGTAGTCTCCTGCCGGCCGTAACAAGAAAGTACCCGATGTCCATTGCACCACCAGTCCGCCTGCGGGCCTACCGCGCCAGCTTGCTGCATTTTCACGCCGACCCGGCGTTCGCCGAACACGCCTATTCGTGGCATGAGGACGGCCTGCTGCTGGTCGACGGCGACCAGATCCATGCCGCCGGCGACTACGCGCAACTGGCGCCGCAGCTCGCCGATGACACCGACGTGGCCGACTACCGCGGCATGCTGATCATGCCCGGCTTTATCGACACCCACCTGCATTTCCCGCAGACCGACATGATCGCCTCGCCCGCTCCCGGCCTGCTGCCGTGGCTGGAAACCTACACCTTCCCGACCGAGCGCCAGTTCGCCGACCCGGCCCACGGGCGCGAGGTGGCCGAGTTCTTCCTCGACGAGCTGCTGCGCTGCGGCACCACCACCGCGATGGTGTACTGCACCGTGCACAAGGAATCGGTCGACGCGTTTTTCGACGCCAGCGAGGCGCGCGGCCTGCGCATGGTGGCCGGCAAGGTGCTGATGGACCGCAACTGCCCCGACTTCCTCGCCGATACGGCCGAAGGCGGCGTGCGCGACAGCGAAGAACTGATCCGCAAGTGGCACAATCGCGGCCGCGCGCTGTACGCCATCACGCCGCGCTTCGCGCCCACCTCGAGCGAAGCGCAACTGCGCCTGGCCGGCGAACTGGCCGCCGCCTATCCCGACACCTTCATCCAGACCCACGTGTCGGAAAACCGCGACGAATGCGCGTGGGTGCAGTCGCTGTTCCCGGCCTCGCGCAGCTACCTCGACGTGTACGACCGCTACGGCCTGCTGCGACCGCGCAGCATGTTCGGGCACTGCATCTGGCTCGACGACCGCGACTTCGCCCGCATGGCCGACAGCGGCGCGGCGGCGGCGGTGTGCCCGACCTCCAACCTGTTCCTCGGCAGCGGCCTGTTCGACTTCGAGCGCGCCGACGCGGCGCAGGTGGCGCTGTCGCTCGCCTCCGACGTCGGCGCCGGCACCTCGTTCTCGATGTTCCACACCATGAACGAAGCGTACAAGGTGGCGCGCATGAAGGGCAGCTACCTGCAGGCGGCGCGCATGTTCTACCTGGCCACCTTGGGGGCGGCGCGCAGCATGCGGCTTGAGGGCACCATCGGCAACTTCGCCGCCGGCACGGAGGCCGACTTCATCGTCGTCGACCCGAAGGCGACGCCGCTGCTGGCGCGCCGCAGCGCCGAGTGCAACAACCTCGAGGAGCTGCTGTTCGCGCTGGCGCTGCTGGGGGACGACCGTGCGATTTGCGCCACCTATGCGGGCGGGCGCCTGGTGCACCAGCGCGCGGCGGCCTGATTCAGGCCAGCGTGTCGACCAGGGTCAGCAAGGCGGCATGGTCGAGCGGCTTGTTGAGGAAGGCGGTGGCGCCCTGGCGCAGCGCCCAGATGCGGTCCGAGTCCATGTCTTTGCTGGTGAGCAGGATCACCGGGATGTGCCAGGTGCTCTCGTCGCTGGTGATGGCGCGCGTGGCCTGGAAGCCGTTAAGGCCCGGCATCACGATATCCATGATGATCAGGTCGGGCAGTTCGCTTTTCGCCTTGGCCACCGCTTCGACGCCGTCGTTGGCCATGATCACGCGGTGCCCGTGCTGCGCCAGCAGCGCGCCCAGCACCAGCCGCTGCGACAGCGAATCGTCCACTACAAGTATTTTCTGGCTGGCCATGACGGAATCGTTCAGGTTGCGGGTGAGGGGGCGGGGGGAGGCTCGGCCGCCGCTTTGTCTTCGGGCAGGTAGCGCCAGTAAAACGCGTGCGGCTGCATGGCGAATTCGGCCTGCAGTTCCTTGCAGATCATCGATTCGGCCAGGTACAGCGCCTTCAGGTTGGTGGTGCGGCTGAGGGTGACATAGACGCGCAGCGTGCGCGTCTGCGACGAGTTGTGCAGTTCCATGTCGGTGACGTCGATCTCCATGGCGCGCAGCTTTTTCTTGATGTGCGTGGACACATCGCGCTTGACCGCCTTGAACAGCTCCGCACTGAGGAACTTCGCGTTCGACATGGATAAAGCCCCGATCATTCGAAAAAGGAAACTGCAGGCATCGGCTGCGCACTCCACAGTAGATAGGATGCGTTGTCAGTCGTCAACCGGTTGCGGTCAAGGAAAATCCACATTCCGCGCCGGCTGCGCGCCCGCTACCAAAGCGCCCGCCGGGGTAAAACCCACCGGGGTCTGACCCGTCTTCTGGGTCAGACCCTATCAGCCGGCAGATACTGTTCCACCGCGGTCCGACCCGCAATACGGGTCAGACCCCGCCGCCCCGGGTCGCCGCCCCGGGCACGACATATTATACCTGCGGCCTGCAAGAAATTCTCAAAAGCAACATGCAAGTGATGCCGGCGTGGCATGTTGCAAACGTTTCATGTAGCCTATAAAGTAACGCGCAGGCGCCGGCACCGCGCACACTATTTAACGAGAGAACATCGAATGCAGAAAACACTGAGTGGCGCACTGAGTGGCGCAATGAG
>JARXKM010000057.1:0-16510 GCA_030272785.1 Pseudomonadota bacterium | reverse complement strand
CGAGAGAACATCGAATGCAGAAAACACTGAGTGGCGCACTGAGTGGCGCAATGAGAGGCGCAATGATCGCCATCGCCCTGACCGGCGTCGCCGCCGCCGCCGCCGCCAAGCAGCCCGCGGCCCGCGGCAACGAAGCGGCCACCGCGCATTATTTCGCCGGCCTGCTCGGCGCGCGCGCGCCGCAGCTGGCCGAGCTGACGATGTTCTTCTCGCAGATGCCGAAAGGCGGCGACCTGCACCACCATTATTCGGGCGCGCTGTACGCCGAGCAATACGTCGAGTTCCTCGACAAGCAGGGCTATTGCGTCAACAAGCTGAGCTACCGCGTCGAAACCAACAAGACGGTCATCGATGCCGAACGCGCGCTGGCGCCGGCGGCGCGCACCTGCCTGTCGGCCGGCGAGCTGGTGGCTGACGACTTCAGCTACCGCGAACTGCTGCAGCGCTGGTCGAGCAAGGACTTCGCCAACCACGGCGCAATTCAGCCGCCGCCCGACCGCCAGTTCTTCCAGACCTTCGGTTTCTTCGGGCCGGTGTCGAACGCCAATTTCGACGACGGCCTGCAGACCCTGAAGGCGCGCGCCATTGCCGAGAACGTCAGCTACATCGAAACCATGTTCAAGATGGCGCCGGTCGCTCCGGATGCCGCCTTCGACGCCAAGGCCAGGCAGACCGGCGCGGACGACGCCGCCTTCACCGCCCTGATGCGCGCCGAACTGGCCCAGCTCGACCAGGACGCCGGGTTCGGCCGCGCCATCGACGACTACGTCGCCAAGATCGCCAGCGCCGCCGCCGGCATCGACGACGCCCGCTTCACCATGCGCTACCAGGCCTATGTGCTGCGCCTGCTGGCGCCGTCGCAGGTGTTTTCCTCGATGGTGGCCGGCTTCAAGGCGGCCGGCAAGAGCGAGCTGATCGTCGGCGTCAACATCGTCGGCCAGGAAAGCCAGGCCGTCTCGATGCGCGACTACACGCTGCACATGAAGATGTTCCACTTCCTCAAGACCCAGTATCCGACAGTGAAGGTGGCGTTGCACGCCGGCGAGCTGGCGCTGGGCGACGTTCCGCCGGAAGGCCTGAAGTTCCACATCGACCAGGCCGTCAACCTGGCCGGCGCCGACCGCATTGGCCACGGCATCGACCTGGCGCACGAGGCCAACGTGTTCGCCCTCCTGCAGCACATGCGCGCGGCCGACATTCCGGTCGAGATCAACCTGACCAGCAACGATTTCATCAACGGCGTGCGCGGCGAAAACCATCCGGTCACGCTGTACCGCAAGCACGGCGTGCCGTTCGTGCTCGCCACCGACGACGCCGGCGTCACGCGGCACGACTTGTCGCACGAATACGTGCTGTTCGCCAGCCGCTACCAGCCCGACTACGCCGAAGTGAAGCGGCTGTCGTACAACGGCGTGCGCTATGCCTTCCTGCCTGATGCGCAAAAACAACGGTTGAAGGCGCAACTTGACCAGCGTTTCGCCCGTTTCGAGGCCGACATCGCCATCCTCGACAAGCAAAAGGCCGGCGCCGCGCCGGCCGCGCACCGCTGAGCGACTGCGCATGTAATGACACCGCGTCGCTGGCGACAGGCACAGGCCGGCACCGTTGCCGACCGACACCGGCCGCCGCCGCCGCGCCGCCGCCGCCAGAAAATGGCCACATCGATAACTTTGTGGCCATATCGCTACACAATTCCCCCATCCTGCCTCGGTTTCTCAGAATTCCCCCGGAAAGGATTTCGCCTGAGAAAGGCTCCTTTATAATCGCGCCTTGCAACCATGAACATTTGTTGGCGAATGGAACACAAATATCCGATGTTCTTGCGAATTATTTATAGCTTTGGCGTATAAATATCGAAATGAAATGGTATTTGTCAACAATGTGTCCTTAATGCATAGTTGATCAAGAGCTTGTTGATTGTGTTTGGTTGGCAACTTTTTCGGTAGCGTTCGTAGGTCAGGTTGATGTCATGTCGATGTCACTCGCGCGTCACAGAGCGGACACAATCCGCCGCCATACTCTCGCGTTGTTGACAGATAGGCCATCGTTTCGACAAATTTTTTGCCGCAGGCGTGACGCTTGCAGATGTCGTTTTTACATTACACTCTAGGGAGTTCTCAATGCAATCCGCTTTTCATCAACAACCTAAGCTGCGTCTGAGCCTGATCGCTCTGGCATGCCAGCTGGCGTGCGTCAGCCTGTCGGCCAGCGCCCAAACCGCGCCAGACGCGGCGGCACCGAAGACTGAAGTTGTGATTACCGGCAAAAAGCTCGGTATGGGCCTGATGGTGACCGAAGATGCGCCAAAAGCGCGCTCGACCATCACGGCGGAAGAACTCGAAAAACAGCGGCCGACGGGCAATGCCTATCAAGCCCTGGAAATGTTGCCATCGGTGAACAGCTACAACTACGACGCCACCGGCCTGTTCGGCGGCGGCATGTCGCTGCGCGGCTTCAACAGCGACCAGATCGGTGCCACCATCAACGGCGTGCCGGTCAATGACTCGGGCAACTTCGCCGTCTACCCGCAAGAATACGCCGACCAGGAAAACACCTGCTCGCAATTCGTCACCCAGGGTTCGACCGACGTCGACTCGCCGCAAGTGGGCGCTTCGGGCGGCAACTTCGGCATCGTCACCTGCAAACCGGAAAACGTCCAGCGCGTGCGCATGATGCAGACCATCGGTCAGCTCGCCGCGCACAAGACCTTTGTGCGCTATGACACCGGCCTGTTCGCCGACAAGCGCACCAAGGCTTTCATTTCGTACTCGAACGCGGAAGCGGACAAGTGGAAAGGCACCGGCAAAGCCCATCGCGAGCACATGGACGCTGGCCTGAGCTACGAGTGGGACCGCTTCAACACCATCGCCGCCACCTTGCTGTACAACGAGGCGACCAACAACAACATCAACAATCTGACCCTCGCTGAAATCAATGCCAACGGTTACAAGTACGACACCTCGCCGGTGTTCGTCGGTCACCTGACCCCGGTCAAGGGCACGGTCCAGAAGGAAGCGACCCAGACCCCGCCGTTCTACGGTCTGACCAACAATCCGTTCAAGAATGCGATTTTCTCGACCACCGCCAAGTTCCGCATTGGCGAAGACACCGATGTCAAGATCATTCCTTACTACTGGTATGGTTTCGGCAACGGCGGCATCCAGCAGCGCGCCCAGTCGGAAGGCGCCTTCCTCAACAAGACGACCAACAAGAACACCGCTGCAGTCGACCTGAACGGCGACGGCGACACCCTCGACACCGTGCTCGTTGCCAACGCATCGGTCACCCGCACCCAGCGTCCCGGCGTGACGGCGTCGATCACCCACACCTTTGGCAACCATGAAGTGCTGGGCGGTGTGTGGTACGAGAAGGCCACCCACCAGCAGACCGGCTCGATGGTGGCGGTCAATGCCGACGGTACCTACGACGTCTGGCTGCAGAAGGACAAGATCCTGCGTCCGGACGGCACCCCGTTCGAGAGCCGCGACAACCGCACGATCTCGACGGCCTACCAGGGCTTCCTGCAGGACACCATCAGCCTGCTCGACAGCAAGGCGCTGATTAACATTGGTGCGCGCACGCCGCACATCAAGCGTGACTTCACCAACTACGCCAGCGAAGGCAACCAGAACGCCACGTACCAGATCGCGCGCACCTACAAGACCGTGCTGCCGCAGTTCGGCGCCCGCTATCGCGTGACCAACGACGACCAGGTCTTCATCAGCGTTGCCAAGAACATGAAGGCGCCACCGAACTTCGTGTTCTCGAACGTCGGCACCAACGTCAAGATCGCTGCCGATGGCACCCCGACACTGGCCGGCGACGTGCGCGAAGAAACGTCGTGGAACACCGACGTCGGTTATCGTCACCAGGACAACCGCTTCATCGCCACCGTCACCGCGTTCGGCGTGAGCTTCAAGAACCGCCAGGCGACGGCGTTCGATCCGGTTGCCCAGGCATCGATCTACACCAACGTCGGCGATGTCAAGACCAAGGGTCTGGAAATCGAAGCGAACAACATGCCGATCAATGGCTGGTCGGTGTACGCTTCGGCCGGTTACCTGAAGACCGAGATCCAGAACGACCTGCGCGTGCTGGCGGCCACTTCGACCCTGACCGGCATCTTGCCGATCGCCGGCAAACAGCTGCCCAACTCGCCGCGTCTGAACGCCGGCCTGTCGCTCGAGTACTCGCAGCAAGCGTTCTGGGCCCGTGTCAAGGCCAAGGCGACCAGCGAACAGCAGTCGACCCTGATGAATGACGAAAAGTCGCCTGGCTTCACGACCTTCGGTTTCGATGCTGGCTACACGTTTGCCAACTACGGCATCCTGAAGCGTCCTAAGCTGAACTTCAACGCCAGCAATCTGACCAACAAGCAGTTCCGCAATGCGTCGTCGACCGCCGTCACCAACACCAATCCGGTGCCAGGTGCCGTAACGTCGACCAGCGCGCTGCGTTACTACCTGGGCGCGCCACGTTTCGTGTCGATGACCCTGTCGGTGGACATCTAAGGTTTTCCCTGCCGCGTGGCGCCTGCTGTAGCGGGCGCCATGGGGAAAGAGGTGCATAATCGGACAGGCCTTCGGGCCTGTTTTTACGTCCGCTCACTTAAGTACTTACAACTATGATGCTGCGTTTCCCCATTTCAAAGGTCGCACCGGCTGCGGCTGTCATACTGGCGCTGGCCGGCTGTGCCGCGCGCGCGCCGGCGCCGGCGCCGATCGACATCAACCTGGTTGCGCTGAACGACTTCCACGGCCACCTCGAAGCGAGCAAGTTCGTCTACACCAGCGCGCGCGCGCCGCACGAGGCGACCGTCAGCGCCGGCGGCATCGATAACCTGGCCGCCGCCCTGCAGGCGTTTCGCCAACAGGACCCTGAGCTGCTGCTGGTCGGCGCCGGCGACCTGGTCGGCGCCAGTCCGGCGATGTCCTCGATGTGGGCCGACGAGCCGAGCATCGTCGCCCTCGGCATGCTCGGCCTGCGCGTGAGCTCGGTCGGCAACCACGAATTCGACCAGGGCCGGCGCGAGCTGCTGCGCAAGCAGAACGGCGGCTGCGTCTCGGCGCTGCCGGCCAAGGCCTGCAAGCTGACGCCCGATTTCAGCGGCGCCCCCTACACCTACCTGGCCGCCAACGTGATCGACAGCGCCACCGGCAAGCCGCTGCTGCCGGCCTATTCGATCCAGCAGGTCAAGGGCGTCAACATCGCCTTCATCGGCGCCGTGCTGCAGGACACCGCTTCGGTGGTGACCGCCTCCGGCATCGCCGGCCTGCAGTTCACCGACGAGGCCAACGCCATCAACGGCGCCGTGACGGCCGCGCGCGCGCAGGGCGCCCGCGCGTTCGTGGTGCTGATCCACGAGGGCGGCAGCACCACCGAGCCGTTCGACCAGCCCGATTGCAGCCAGCTCAAAGGGCCGATCGTCGGCATCGCCCGCAAGCTCGATCCGGCGATTCGCCTGATCATCAGCGGCCACACCCACAAGGGCTTCCAGTGCAAGGTCGACGGCCGCGTGATCACCCAGGCGCAGATGGGCGGCCATGTGCTCTCGCGCATCAAGCTGACGATCGACCCGGCCAGCGGCGCGGTGCGCGACATCGTCGTGCGCAACGTGCCGGTGCTGGCCGGCGAATATCCGGCCGATCCGAAAGTGTCCGCCTACCTGGCCTCGGTCAAGACCCAAAGCCAGGCGGCGCTGTCGCGTCCGGTGGCGCGCGTTTCCGCCCGCAGCACGCTGCGCAAGAAAAACGACGCCGGCGAATCGCCGCTCGGCGACATGATCGCCGACGCCATCGTCGACGCCACCCGCGCGCAGGGCGTGCAGGTCGGCTTCATGAACGTCGGCGGCATGCGCGCCGATTTCGACGTCGGCGACGACCTGGTGGCCACCTTCGGCCAGGCCCAGGTGGTGCTGCCGTTTTCGAACACGCTGGTGGTGATGGACATGACCGGCGCCCAGCTGCACGCACTGCTCGAGCAGCAGTTCCTGCGTCCCGACGAGGTGGAAGGGCACGCCATGCTGCAGGTTTCGCGCGGCCTGTCCTACCGCTGGAGCGACGCGCTGCCGAAAGGGCAAAAGGTCGTCGCCGGCAGCATCCGCATCGACGGCGTGCCGCTCGACGAAGCGAAGACCTACCGCGTGGTGGCCAACAACTTCCTGGCCGAAGGCGCCGACGGTTTCCCGATGTTCGCGAAGGCCGTCAACAAGCACGACACCAACATCGTCGACCTCGACGCCTTCATCGCGCTGCTGGTCAAGAACGAACGGGCCGGCGCCGCCGCCGGCCTGGCAGCACCGGCGCCGCGCATCGTGCGCGTCAAGTAAACGTGCCTACACCGACTCCACCAAGGACCACACCAATGAAAAAACTAGCTTGTGTACTCGCGCTCAGCGCCGCCTTCCTGTCGACCGATGCGCTCGCGTGGGGCAACGACGGCCACCGCGCGGTCGGCGCCATCGCCGATAAGCTGATCAAGGGCAGCAACGCCGAGAAGCAGGTCGGTGCGCTGCTGCTGCCGGGCGAGAGCCTCGAGTCGGTCGCCAACTGGGCCGACTGCGTCAAGGGCAGCTACTGCGGTCCGCAGACGCCCGAGATGCTCGCCTACGTCGCCGCCAATCCGAAGGCCAGCGAGTACCACTACACCGACGTGCCGTTCCAGAAGGAGCACTACCACGACGGCGACGTCGGCACCGCGCCGGACGACATCGTGCAAACGCTCAAGGAAGCCATCGCCGTCCTGCAGGGCAAGGCCGATCCGGCGCTCAACCCGCACGGCTTCAGCAAGCGCCAGGCGCTGCTGCTGATCACCCACATGACCGGCGACATCCACCAGCCGCTGCACGTCGGCGCCGCTTACGTCGGCAAGGACGGCAAGTTCGTGGTGCCGAACAAGCACACTGACATCGACACCATCAGCATCTTCGATTCGCGCGGCGGCAACAACTTCCTGCTCAACGACGAGAAGATCGCCAGCATGGGCGCCACCCAGATCCCGGGCGAAAATCCGCCGCCGCGCGAAGGCGTGCCGAAGGCGCTGACCAAGCCGTTCCACTCGTACTGGGACGTCACCGCGGTCGACTACGCGATGCGCCGCATCAGCACCCGCACCCCCGAAAAATTCGCCCAGGCGGTGATCGACGGTCATCCCGCCGTGGACAAGAACAGCGGCGACCCGGCCACCTGGCCGTACCAGTGGGCCGACGATGCGCTGGCCGTGTCCAAGCTGGCCTACGCCGACGTCAGCACTGGTCCCGGCATGCAGCAGACCAGCAAGAAGGGCGACATCTACTACAACTGGAACCTGGAAGTGCCGAACAACTACCCGGTGCCCAGTTCGGCGATCGCCAAGACCCAGCTGATCAAGGGCGGCTACCACCTTGCCGCGCTGCTGCAAACGATCTGGCCGTAAGCCATGCGGCGCCTCGCCACGGGCGCGCTGGCGCTCACATTGACGCTGCCTGCGCTCGCGCAGCAGGCACCGGCTTTGCCCCTGTGGGAAGCCGGCGTGGTTGGCGGCGCCGTCTCGACGCCGGCCTATCCTGGTTAAGCGCGGCGGCGGCACCTCGGTCGGCCGCGGCTTCGCCTGGATACTGGGCCGCTCAGCCAGCGGCGGCAAGGGGTAAGGTAGGGGGTAAGGTCTGTCATTCGTACATTTGGATTTTCAAATGTGCGAATGTCAGACCTGACCCCAATGTTTGCAGCAAGCAAAAAGGACGTGTGCCGTAAAGGCCTGAGCGGCCCACTCCGGCGGCGCTATCGCCCCAGATACTGCGCCAGAAAAGCCCCCACGCGCTTCTCGTATTCCGCCGGCGCAAACGCATGCAAATCCACATGCGCGGCGCCGTCCAGCAGCCATAACTGTTTCGGCCCCGGCAGTGCCGCGTGGATGCGCCGCGTTTCGGCTGCCGTGGTCTGCACATCGGCCGCACCGGAGATCACCAGCACGGGGCAGCGCAGCGCAGCGGCATCGTCGACCGGGCGCAGCTGCGCTGCCGACACGCCGGCGCGCAGCGGCAGCTGCAGCACCAGAATCGGCGCCAGCCAGCGGCCGGCCGCGCCGAGCCGCATCTGCAGGCGGTTCGCCACCGCCTCGCCGATGGTCGGATACATCGATTCGAGCACCACCGCCGCCGGCGCCGGCTGCGGCTGCGCCAACACCAGCGCAGCCGCGCCGAGCGACACGCCGATCACGCCGATCCGCTCGTCCGGGCACTGCTGCGCCAGGAACGCCAGCGCGGCGCCCGCGCCTTCCTGTTCGCGCGCGCCGAAGGTGATGCGGCTGCCGCTGCTTTCCCCGTGAGAGGGCAGGTCGATCAACAGCACCGTGTATCCCTGCGCCGCCAGAAACCGTGCGCGCGGCAGCATCTGCAGCCGGTTCGAACGCACGCCGTGCATCAGCAGCACCGCACCCTGGCGCGGCCGGCCCCGCACCAGCCAGCCGGCGACGAAGCCATCGCGCACGGCGATGCGCACCGTCGTCGCGTGCAAGTCTGCCGGCGCATCGCCGATCGCGGCCGGCGCGGCGGCGCTGAGGATCTCGCCCGCGGCCAGCACCGCGCCGATTGCCAGCAGCGGCGCCAGCACCAGCAGCGCGCCGGTCATGCGGCCCATGCCACCAGCGTGCAGATCACCAGTTCAGGATGCGCGTTGATGCGCACCGGGATGGTGCTGCAGCCGACCCCGCGGCTGACCACCAGCACGCCGTTGTCGGCGATCTGAAAGCGGCCGTAATTGAACTGACGGCACAGCGGCCCGGCCGGCACCATGATCGGGGTCCCGCCCGGCAGCGCGACCTGGCCGCCGTGCGTGTGGCCGGCCAGCGCCAGGTCGAAGGCGTTGCCCTCGGTGCGCAGCAGGCCGTCGGGCGAATGGATCATCAGGATCCGGGTGGCGGCCGCGCCGTCGAAGGTGAGCGCGCCATCCGGCTGGCCGGTCCACGGATCGTCCATCCCGCACAGCGAGACCGACGCGAACGGCGCCGCCAGCGTGACGCTGCGGTTCACCAGCACCTGCGTGCCGGCCGCTTCAAGCAGGTCGCGCACCACGCGTTCGTCGGTCCACAGGTCGTGATTGCCGAGCACGGCGAACTTGCCGAGCGGCGGATCGCAGCGTGCCAGGCCCTCGGCCAGTACGGCGACATTGCGCGCCTCGCCGGAGACGAAATCGCCGCCCAGCAGCAGCACGTCGGGCTGCTCGAGCGCGATCTGCTCGAACAGCCGCGCGAACAGGGCGGGATCGGTGGTCGGGCCGGCGTGGAAATCCGAGGCGAAGGCGATGCGCAGCGGGCGGGCGAGGGCGCGCCCGGCCGGCAGCATCACCTCGTGGCGGGTGACGCCGAGGCGCCCGTGCAGGCCGAGCCGCGTGCTCAGGCGCGCCGCGTGGCCGCCGGCCAGCAAGGCTCCCAGCACGATCTCGCTCAGGCGCCGGTGCCGGTGGTTGTACTTGCCGCGAAAGCGGTATTGCGTCATCGGGACCCCAGGTCCGCCGGCGTGAAAGCGCTCAGCGCGATTTGACGAACGGCTTGCCGATCGCTTTCGGCGCCACCGACTTGGCCATCAGGCCGGCCAGCACGATCACTGTGACGACGTACGGGATCATCTGGATCAGCGAACCGGGGATGCGGCCCACGCCCGGCAGGTCGACCCCTTCCATCTGGATCTGCACCGCCGAGAAGAAGCCGAACATGACGCAGCCGAGCGCCGTGTAGACCGGCCGCCAGTTGCCGAACACCAGCGCGGTGAGGGCCAGGTAGCCGGCGCCGGCCGACATGTCGCGCAGGAAGAAGCCGCTCTGCACGATCGCCAGGTAGGCGCCCGAAAACGAGCACAGCACGCCGGCGATCAGCATCGCGATGTAGCGGGTCGCCTCGACGTTGACGCCGGCGGCATCGGCGGCGTGCGGATTCTCGCCGCAGGCGCGCAGGCGCAGGCCGAAGCGGCTGTGGTACACCACCCAGTGCACGATCGGCACCAGCAGGAACGCCAGGTAAACCAGCACCGAGTGGCCGCCGATCACGTGGCCGTACAGCCAGCCGATGAAGGGCACGTTTTCCAGCGCGGCGGTGCCCGGCAGGACCACGTCGAACAGGCGCGCCTGGCCGAGGTCCGGCGTGCGCCCGCCCTGCTGGTAGAAGAACTGCGCCAGCACGAACGTCAGGCCGCTCATGGCGATGTTGATGGCGATGCCGGCCACCAGCTGGTTGCCCTTTTGGGTGATGCTGACATACCCCTGCAGCAGCGCCAGCACGGCCGACACGGCCACGCCGGCGGCCACGCCGTACCACGGATTCTGGGTGGTGTAGGCCACCGCCGCCGAAGCGAACGCGCTGGCCAGGATCTTGCCCTCCAGGGCGAGGTCGATCACGCCGCTGCGTTCGGCGAACAGGCCAGCCATCGCGGCGAACATCAGGACGGGGGCATTGCGGATGGTCGATACCACGATGCTGGCGATATGCAGGTCTTCTAACATGGCTTATCCTTTCCGGCGCAGGTTGATCAGCTTGAGCACGGCGGGGCCGTAGAAATTCTCCATCGCGCCGCAGAACAGGATGATCAGGCCCTGGATGAAAATGAAGGTTTCTTGCGGGATGTTCGGTTTTTCCAGCGACAGGTCGAAGCCGCCCTGGATCAGCGCGCCGAACAGCACCGCCGACAGGAAGATGCCGACCGGGTGCTGGCGTCCCATCAGCGCGATGGCGATGCCGACGAAACCGGCGCCGGCCGGGAAATTGAGCGACAGGTAGTGGGTCGAGCCCATGATCGAATTGACCGCCGCGAGGCCGGCCAGCGCGCCCGAAATGAGCATCGCGACGATGATCATGCGGCTGATCGACACGCCGGCGTAGTGCGCGGCATGCTGATTGAGGCCGGTCGCGCGCAGCTGGTAGCCCCACGACGAGCGCCACACCATCACGCCGTAGATCGCCAGCGCGACGATCGCCAAGAGGAAGCTGACGTTGAGCGGGGTGTCGCCCAGGATCGGCAGCCACTGGTTCAGGCGCGGCATGAAACCGGCGTCGGCGAACACCCGGCTGGCGGGATTCTGCTGGCCGGCCGGGATCAGGTACTTGACGATGATGAAGTTCATCAGGCTGGCGGCGATGAAGTTGAACATGATCGTCGTGACCACCACGTGGCTGCCGCGCTTGGCCTGCAGGTAGCCGGGAATGAAGGCCCACAAGGCGCCGAACAGCGCCGCGCCGACCATCGCCGTGGGGATCAGGAGCCAGGCCGGCAGCGTGCTGTCGAACGCCAGCATCGCCAGCGTCACGCCGAGGCCGCCGAAGTACATCTGGCCTTCGCTGCCGATGTTGAACAGGCCGGCCTTCATCGCGATCGACACCGACAGGCCGGTGAAGATGAAGGTCGAGGCGTAGAACAGCGTGTACGACAGCCCTTCCGGATTGATGATCGCGCTGTTGATCAGGATGCCCATCGATTCGACCGGGCTTTCGCCGAGCAGGTGGATCACCAGCGCGGCCACCAGCAGGGCGGAAATCAGGTTCAGGACGGGCAGCACCAATGCGGTGGCCCAGCGGGGGAGTTCGGTCGTTTTCATGATGTGTGCATCCCGCCCATCAGCAGGCCGATGCGGGTCGTGTCAAATTCTTCGATGTTCAATTCGCCGGTGATGCGTCCGCCCGACATGACGATGATGCGGTCGGCCAGCGCCCGCACTTCCTCCAGTTCGACCGACACCAGCAGGATCGCGACGCCGTCGTCGCGCATTTTCAGCAGCTGCGTATGGATGCTCTCGATGGTGCCGATGTCGACCCCGCGGGTCGGCTGGCCGACCAGCATCAGCTTTGGCGCGGCCGACACTTCGCGCGCTATCACCACCTTCTGCTGGTTGCCGCCAGAGAGCAGGCCGATGCGGATGTCCGGATTGGCCGGGCGCACGTCGAACGCGGCGAGCAGGTGCGCGCAGCGCTTGGCGATGGCGGCGAAATCGAACAGGCCCCAGCGGTTGCGGACCCGGTCCTGGTAGCCGAACACGGTGTTCTGCATGACCGAGAAATCCTTGATCACGCCGTCGCGCAGGCGGTCTTCCGGCACATGGCCGATGCCGAGCTGGCGAAACGTCGCCGGCAGGCCGTCGGCATCGGAACGGCCGGCGAACGGCAGCGTCTTGCCCAGCAGTTCGGCCTTGCCGGAGGAGGGCAGGCGCATGCCGGCCAGGATTTCCATCAGTTCGCTCTGGCCGTTGCCCGACACGCCGGCGATCGCCACGATCTCGCCGGCGCGCAGCGTGAAGCTGACGTCCGCCAGCAGGCGCACGCCGGCCGCGTCGTTCAGCTGCAGGTTCTCCACTGTCAGCACCGGCGCGCCCGGCTTGAACGGCGCGCGCGGCAGTTCGCTGACGATTGGCCGGCCCACCATCATGTTCGCCAGTTCTTCTTTCGACGTGCTGCCGGTGGCCACCGCGCCGACCACCCGGCCGGCCCGCATCACCGTCACCTGGTCGGTGATCTCCATGATCTCGCCCAGCTTGTGGGTGATCAGGATGATGGTCTTGCCCTGCTCCTTGAACAGGCGCAGGATCTCGAACAGCGACGCCGTCTCCTGCGCCGTCAGCACCGCGGTCGGCTCGTCGAGGATCAGGATGTTGGCGCTGCGGTAGATCTGCTTGAGGATCTCGACGCGCTGCTGGGCGCCGACCGACAGGTCCGCAATGACCGCCAGCGGATCGACGTCGAGCCGGTAGCGGCTGCAGATCTCGCGCAGCTTGGCCTCGGTGGCGGCGCGATGGGCGGCCAGGCGGAAGCCGCCCTCGGTGCCGAGCATGACGTTGTCGAGCACCGTCATGTTCTCGACCAGCATGAAGTGCTGGTGCACCATGCCGATGCCCAGCGCGATCGCCTCGTGGCTGGTGCGGATCGCGCGCGCTTCGCCGTCGAGCAGCAGCTGGCCGCTGTCGGCATTGTAGTAGCCGTACAGGATGCTCATCAAGGTCGACTTGCCGGCGCCGTTCTCGCCGATCACGCCGTGGATCGAGCCCTTGGCGATGGCGAAGCTGACGTCGGCGTTCGCCTGCACCGGGCCGAAGGCCTTGCATATATTGCGAAATTCTACGGCTGGCTGCATAGCGGATCAGTAGGTGAGGGTGGGTGTATTCAAAAGCGCGCCGGACCGGTCGATCCGGTGCGGCGCGCTCTCAGAGGTGGCGCGAAAAAATCAGACCGGGCAGCTGCTGCCAGCGCGGTAATCGATCACACGGATCTTGCCGCTGATGATGGCGGCCTTCGCTTCGTTGACCTTCTTCTCGATCTCCGGCGAGACGACGGCGCGGTTGTCCTTGTCGAGCGCCCAGTCGACGCCGCCTTCTTTCAGGCCGCGGTAGGTCACGCCGGCTTTCCAGGTGCCGTTCTTGACCGCCATGAAGGAGTCGTAGATGGCGCCGTCGACCCGCTTGACCATCGAGGTGAGCATGGTGCCCGGATGCAGATAGTTCTGGTTCGAGTCGACCCCGATCGCCAGCTTGCCTTTTTCCTTGGCCGTTTGCAGCGTCCCCATGCCGCTGCCGCCGGCCACCGCGAACACCACGTCGACGCCGCGGTCGAACTGCGCGCGCGCCAGTTCGCCGCCCTTGGCCGGATCGTTCCAGGCCGCGCCGGTGGTGCCGACCATATTCTGCAGCACTTCCACTTTCGGATTGTTGGCCTTGGCGCCCTGGCTGTAGCCGCAGGCGAAGGCGCGGATCAGCGGAATGTCCATGCCGCCGACGAAGCCGAGCTTCTTGGTTTTCGACGCCATCGACGCTGCCACGCCGACCAGGTAGGAGCCTTCTTCTTCCTTGAACAGCACCGAATTGATGTTCGGGCCCTTGGCGACGCTGTCGATCAGGACGAACTTCACGTTCGGGAACTCGGCCGCGACCTTCTGCACCGCCTGCGTCTGCGAGAAGCCGATCGCCGCGATCAGGTCGAGCTTCTTGCGCGCCAGGCCGCGCAGCACTTGCTCGGCCTGCGTATCGCTGCTCGCTTGCGCCTCGATGTAGCCGATCTTCGTCTCGGCCTTGAAGCGGCTGGCGCCTTCGAACGCGGACTGGTTGAACGACTTGTCGAATTTTCCGCCGGCATCGTACACGATGCCCAGTTTCGGGTCGGCCGCCGTGGCGCTGGCGGCGACGCACAACGCCGCGATCGTGATGCTAAGTTGCTTTAATTTCATGAAGGCTCCTGGAATAGCGATATTGTACCCGGCGCAACGTCTGCGTTGGGAGGGACGGCGTGGCTTAATCGTAACTAAGCGGGCAAAGCCAACAATTGAGCATCGGCATGTCCGCATTGTGTCAGTGCCGCGCACAACAAGTCGTTACCGATTGTATCGAGGTCGATGCCGTGGTGCGCCAATTGCACCAGCAGCGCGTGCGCGTCGGTGGCGTGGTCGGCGGCATCCGGCTGCGCCAGTGCGCCGGTATGGGCTGCGCTGGCATCGCTCCAGCGCAGTTGCAGCGGCGCGGCGCCGAACGCGGCGAACACGGCAAACGCCTGGTCGTCGCCGCTGTCGGCGCGGGCGATGCGTGCGGCGGCGATGGCGGCCTGGCCGCGCAGCGCCGTCGCGCTCGGCGGCAGCAGCGCATCGACGGCACGGTCGATCCACCCCAGCGGCATGCTGGCCGTGCAGACGATCGCCTGCACGGGCAAATGCGCAGCGAGCCTGCGCGCCAGGGCCCGCCGGTGCGCGGCGCGCGCGGCGCCCAGCTGGCGTGGCGAGCAGAGCAAGGTCAGGTTGACGCTCAAGCCGGCAAACATGGCTTGCTCGGCGGCGGCGAGTCCGCTGTCGGTGGCGGCGAAGTCGGCGTGGGCCAGTGCGGCGGCCGGGCGATTCGCGTTGCTGCTACATTCAATCATCACATTATCCGGTGAGGCACACTGCGGAGGCGGGTCGCCCTGGCGCGACATCAAGTTGGCGCAGGGCGACCCGCCATCGAACTATGCATCAACGACAATATGTATGGCAAATACGTTTTTTCTTTATGATTTATACATTTTAAGTATATATACGCCGCCCGGGGGGGGGGCGCGGTGGCCGGGCGCAACGACCTTGGCGCTATCGCCCTGTGGGCGCTGGTGTAAAGCCGCTCAAGTCGGTCGGTTCGGCCATCGGCACGCCGGTGCGCTCCATCCGAAAGCGCGCCGACATCGCGTACGCGGCCTTGCGCAGCCGCATGATCGAGCCGATCGGACGATGTGCCGCGACCGCGTGCCAGGGATTGAACTTCATGCCATCGTCGACCAGCGCGCTGAGCGCTGCGCTCCATGCCGGCTGCGGCCCGGCGCGCAGGCGTGCGACCGCCACGTACGGACTGAGTTCTTCCGGCCACGGCACCGACGAATCCTCGATCGGCATCTTCTCCAGGTCGGTGCACAGCTGCACGCGCAATTCCCACTCGCCGCCGTGGCTGGCGAAATGCGCCATCACGGCGCGGCGCAAGCCGTCCGGCGTGCCCGACAGGTCGACCGGCGCATCGCTCAGCGCCAGCAGCTCGGCCGACACCGGCGCCAGCGACACCTTCGCCATGTACGGGCCGTACAGGATCGGCGCCTGGCTGAAATACGTCTCGCCGAGCGGATGGGTTTCCGGATGGCCGCCGAGCGACTTGATGGTGGCGCTCTCGCCGCCGACCGCCTCGATCACCTTCTCGGCGCCGCGCAGGGCCGCCGACAGCGCGCGCTTCAGGTTCGGCACCTTGTCGGTGGTGCTGGCCAACAGCTTCAGGCTGCCGAGGAATTGCTTGCCGGTCGGCGCCAGGAACGCCGGCCCGTTCACCAGCACGAAGTCCTGGGTGAGGTCGCCCTCGCTGCCGTCGACGCGCGCGCCGGCCACGCCGATCAGCTTGAGCGCCAGCGCGCGCGGGGTCGACACCTTATCGTCGAGCACATCACCGGGCGTCGTCGACAGCCGCATCACCGCCGGCCAGCTGGCCGGGTGGGCGAAGATACCCTGTGCATACGCGGGCGGCAGGCCGCCCAGCACCGTCAGTTCGCCCTGCAGCAGGCCATGGCTCTTGGCATGTACGCTGCGCGTGGCGTGGCCCGAATCGGTGAACGTGGTGGTGGAAATGCCCTGCAGCGCCGTCAGCAGGCCGGCGCTCGTTTCCGCCTCATCCTCCTCGGCAATTTCGTACGCGCTCAGATACGGGACGGGCGCGATCGCGTCAAGGGTAACAGGATTCATGGCAGCTTCCAGTGAGGGGAAAACGCCGATGTTGCCGCACCGTAGTCGCCGCGTCTGTGCTGCTGCGCACCTTGCCGGCGAAATCATCCACCACCCCTGGGGTCAGCCCTGGGGTCAGTGCCGGCAATCGCACACGGGCTCATCCTTACCCCAGGGGTCAGTGCCGGCATTCAGACGCGGGCTCATCGCTCGCGCCGATGCGACGGCGCCGTCTTGCGGCGCATGCAGGGCGGCAAGGCAAATCGGCGCTTCAGCAGATGCTGATCGGCGGCCTAGCGACCAGTCCGTGTCTGAATGCCGGCACTGACCCCCGGGGTTATGCGCAGG
>JARXKM010000409.1 GCA_030272785.1 Pseudomonadota bacterium | reverse complement strand
GTGCGCACGCGGTTGTCGGTCATGCAGTCGACGATGATGGCGGCGCCGCCGATGCCGTAGCCTTCGTAGCGCACTTCTTCATAGTTGACGCCTTCGAGGCCGCCGGAGCCGCGCAGGATCGCGCGCGTGACGTTTTCCTTCGGCATATTGGCGTCGGCCGCCTTGTCGACCGCCAGGCGCAGGCGCGGGTTGGTCGCGATGTCGGGTCCACCCATGCGCGCACCGACCGTGATTTCCTTGATCAGGCGCGTCCAGACCTTGCCGCGCTTGGCATCGGTGGCGGCCTTCTTGTGCTTGATATTGGCCCATTTGCTGTGTCCAGCCATGTCAATTCTTCCTTGGAGGGTGTGCGAGAGTGGCCGACATTTTAACATAGGGGCAGGGGGCGAAACCGGACCCGGATGCCAGTTCAAAATGCTGGGGTGAGCTCTGCCATTCGAACATTTTGTCCGAATGACAGAGCTCATCCCGGCGTCGGCGAAATGCTGGGGTCAGGTCTGACATTCGCACATTTATGAAGCCAAATGTCCGAATGACAGACCTTACCCCGACGTTCAATGGCCGCATGACAGAGTCGACAGAGTTGACCCCGGCGGCGGCGGCGTCGAACCGAGATCGGCGATTCGCTCTACAATTGTGCCATGAGCTCACCCGCCGCCAGTCCACCCGCACACCTCGCCCGCCCGGCGCTGGTCGGCGGCCTCGCCATCGCCATCGGCGGGGCGGTGCTGTTTTCGACCAAGGCGATCGTCGCCAAGCTGTTGTACCGTTATCACCTCGATGCGGTCACCGTGATCGCCTTTCGCATGCTGTTCTCGCTGCCGGTGTTCGCCGTCATCGCGCTGTGGAAAATGCGCACCGAGGCGCCGCTGTCGATGGCCGACCGCTGGCGCCTGATAGGCCTGGGACTGATAGGCTATTACGTGTCGAGCTTCCTCGACTTCCTCGGTCTGCAATATATTAGCGTTGGGCTCGAGCGCCTGATCCTGTTCCTGACCCCGACCTTCGTGCTGCTCATTACCGCCCTGTTCCTCAAGCGCCGCATCAGCCGCTACGAGTGGCTGGCGCTGGGACTGTCGTACTGCGGCATCGTGCTGGTGTTCGTACACGACCTGGGCGGCGGCGCCGGCGACGCGGTGACCGGATCGCTGTTCGTGCTCGGCTCGGCCATCAGCTACGCGACCTATCTGCTCGGCTCGGGCGAACTGGTGCGCCGGATCGGTTCGCTGCGGCTGGTGTCGTATGCGATGTGCGTCTCGAGCGCCGCCTGCATCGGCCAGTTTTTCGTGCTGCGCCCGGCCGCGCTGCTGGTGCAGCCTGGCGCGGTGTACGCGCTGTCGCTGCTGAACGGCGTATTCTGCACCATCCTGCCGGTGTTCATGACGATGGCGGCGGTGCAGCGCATCGGCGCCACCACCGCCTCGCAGGCCGGCATGATCGGGCCGGTGTCGACCCTGTTCCTCGGCGCGCTGGTGCTGGGCGAGCCGATCACCGCCGTGCAGCTGGGCGGCACCGGGCTGGTATTTGCCGGCATCTATCTGCTGTCGAAGAAAAAATGACACTCAAATGACACTCAAATGACACTCAACGGGGAGCGACCATCATGAAACCACGCATTGCACTGATCGCCCACGACCAGAAGAAGGACGAGATGGTCGCGCTCGGGGCCGAGTACATCGACTTCCTGCGCGGCTGCATCCTGACCGCCACCGGCACCACCGGCGGGCGGCTGGCCAACGAACTTGGACTGACGGTGGCGCGCAAGCACTCCGGCCCGTTCGGCGGCGACTTGCAGATTGGCGCGATGCTGGTCGAGGGCCAGATCGACGCGGTGATCTTCCTGCGCGACCCGATGACGCCGCAGCCGCACGAGCCGGACATCAACGCGCTGGTGCGCGCATGCGATGTCCACAATGTGGCTTGCGCGACCAATTTATCGACGGCCCACCTGGTGCTGACGCAACTGAAACTGGCTACCCGCAAACGTAACGGAGAATGACCATGGCAAAAGCGATACGCATGAACCGCAGCGGCGGCCCTGAAGTGCTGGAGTATGTCGACGTCGAGGTGGGCGAGCCGGGCCCGGGCGAGGCGCGCGTGCGCCACGCGGCGATCGGCGTCAATTTCATCGACGTGTATTTCCGCACCGGCCTGTACGCGCAGCCTTTGCCTGGCGGCCTGGGCAAGGAGGGCGCCGGCGTGGTCGAGGCGATCGGCGAAGGCGTCACCGAAGTGCGGGTTGGCGACCGCGTCGCGTACGCGGGCGGGCCGACCGGCGCCTACGCGGACGTGCGCATCATGCCCGCGTCGGTGCTGCTGCGCCTGCCCGACGAGGTCCCGTTCGAGACCGGCGCGGCGATGATGCTGCAAGGGCTGACGGTGCAGTACCTGCTCAACCGCACCTGCCAGGTCAAGGCCGGCGACACCATCCTGTTCCACGCCGCCGCCGGCGGGGTCGGGCTGATCGCCTGCCAGTGGGCCAAGGCGATCGGCGCGAACCTGATCGGCACGGTCGGCTCGGATGAAAAGGCGGCGCTGGCCAAGGCGGCCGGTGCGGCCCACGTGATCAACTACAACACCGAAAATTTCACCGAACGCGTGCGCGAGATCACCAAGGGCGAGAAGGTAAAGGTCGTCTACGATTCGATCGGCAAGGACACCTTCATCGGCTCGCTCGACTGCCTGGCGCCGCTCGGGCTGATGGTCAGCTTCGGCAACGCTTCCGGACCGGTGGCGCCGTTTTCGCTCACCGAACTGGCTTCGCGCGGCTCGCTGTTCGTGACCCGGCCGTCGCTGTTCTCGTACGCCGCCAAGCGCGCCGACCTCGAGGCAATGGCCGCCGACCTGTTCCAGATGGTCGCCAGCGGCAAGGTCAAGATCGACATCCACCAGCGCTATCAATTAGCCGACGCGGCGCGCGCGCACACCGACCTGGAAGCGCGCAAGACGACCGGTTCGTCGATCCTGCTGCCATGAGCGGCCAGCCGGGGCGCGCCGATCCGTCCAGCCCGAAATTCGGCCGGCTGCTGATCGTGCTGGTGTTGGCGGTGCTGCTGATCGTGGCGATCACGTTCGGCTCGGAAGCCTATTTTTCGTGACCGCCGCGGCGGCTGGAGTGTCAGCCGTTGTTTTGCTTCAGTTCGACGCGGCGGGCGCCGCCGTTCGGGCCGGGGAAGCCTTCGAAGGCGCTTTGCACCAGCGCCGGCATCAACGCCGGGGTCGAGCGTTCGGCGCTGTTGTTATGCACGGTGACGTCGAACAGCGGGCGGTTGTCGCGCGCCGAACGGATCGCCACCTGCAGGTCGCGCTGGAAGACGTGGCGCTGGACCACGTGGTATTGCGGCATGCCGCCCCACAGCGGATCGTAGTACGGGCTGTAGTAGCTGCCGCCCCAGTAGGCGCGGCGGTGGAAGGCGCCCATCGTGGCGAAGCGCGGCGACGGGTAGAAGAACGGATCGACCGCCTGCACCGACTGCACCGGCACATCGGTGGTGCGAAAGCGCATCGACACCTTCAGCGCCGGCGCGGAAGTGTTTTCCTGGAAGCCGAGCTTGCCGAGCTGGGCGCGCACCAGGTTCTGGTAGCTGCGCAGTTCGAGCGTGTCGTCCTGCGGCGGCGGTGCCACGAAAGCGTAGGTCTTGTCCGCCAGTTGCGCCGGCCACTGGTGAAAGGTGGTCACATCGCTGCGGATGGTGGTGGCACAGCCGCCGAGCAGCGCAAGCGCGGCGATGGCTGTCAATACGGTGCGTTTCATGGCGGCTCCTTAAGACATTCGGTGTTTCCCAGATTCAGTGTATGCAGGACACTGCAAATATGCAAAACAATTACAGAATGTTACCGGGCGGGGCACAGCGATACATCGGGCGGCCGGCAAAACCTCTAAAACCGGGACAGACCCGGTTTTTCGGCAAGACCTGA
>JARXKM010000408.1 GCA_030272785.1 Pseudomonadota bacterium | reverse complement strand
TGCCGGCACTGACCCCGGGGGATACGGATGGGCTCGTGTGCGAATGCCGGCACTGCCCCCCCGGGGAATGACGGATGGGCTCGTGTGCGAATGCCGGCACTGACCCCGGGGGATACGGATGGGCTCGTGTGCGAATGCCGGCACTGACCCCCGGGGTAGCGGCACGGTCAGGGCGATGTGAGGCCGTCGTCGGCTCAGCGCTGGTCGGAAGCCATGCCGAACAGGTCGTTGGCATTCAGGATGGCAAAGGCGATCTCGGGGTGCTGCTCCAGGCAGCGCCGCACCGCCGCCGGGATCGACTGGCGCGTCTTGCGGCACAGGCCCGGGAAGGCCGCCAGCTCGATGGTGAAGCCGCGCATCGTGCGCACTTCGTTGGCGCTGGCGATGATGCTCAGCGCGATGCCCAGCCGCTCCTGCAGCTTGCGTTCCATGCCGAGCAGTTCGGCGTAGGTCGATATCGTTTCGAGCCGCGCCACCAGCGTTTTTTCTTCCTGCTGCGTCAGCTTCAGGATGGTCCTGTCGGCGCCCGGCGCGTCGAGCAGCGCGCGCTCGCACACGCATGCCCCGGGCGGACACGCGGTGCGAATCGGGAACTCGTCTGTTTGCAGCATGTTGGCAGACCGGTCAGGGGCGATAAAAAATTCTACCACCGATGCCGGCGAATCGCCTCCCCTTGCGTCTGATGGGTTGCCACGCCGCACTTCGGCGGTACAGTGATACCTCGGGCGCAGATGCGCCACTTTGCTAAAAGACAAGCTGGCATGACGTCGCTACTGAGGAACGAACTGCGCTTCGGCACCCGTGCGCTGCTGCGCGACAATCCCTTGAGCCACTGGCGCCTGCGCGCCTTGCAGCGCAACGAGGCGCTCACGCGCGATCAGATCGATGCGCTGCAGGCGCGCCTGCTGCACAAGACGCTGCAAACGGCGATCGCGCGCCTGCCCTGCTACGCGCACATCGCGCGCGACTTCGCGCCGGCGGCGGCGGCCGACGTGCTGCGGCGCGCCTTTCCGATCATCGGCAAGGAGTCGCTGCACGCCAGGCGCGACAGCCTGTATCCGAACCGCGGCGACAAGCAGCCGTGGCAGACGCTGGGCCGCACCAGCGGCACCACCGGCACGCCGCTGACGATCTTCCGCAGCGTCGAGTCGCTGCTGATGGAGCAGGCTTTCGTCAAACGCCACTGGGCCTGGGGCGGCTTCCGCGACGGCATGGTGCGCGCCACCTTGCGCGGCGACCTGGTGGTCGGCATCGGCGCGGCGAAGCCGCCGTTCTGGTTCTGGAATCGCTACAACCGCCAGTTGCTGGTGTCGTCGCGCCACCTGACGGAAGCGCATGCCGATGCCATCATCGAGCGCCTCGCACAGCTCGGGCCGGCGATGCTGCAGGCGTATCCGTCGACCGCGTTCACGCTGGCCGGCCTGCTGGCGCGGCGCGGCCGGCGCCTGCACATACCGCTGGTGTTTACCGCCTCCGAGCCGCTCTATCCGCACCAGCGCGCGCTGATCGCCGACCGGCTCGGCGCGAAGGTGATGGACATGTACGGCATGGCCGAACGGGTCGCCTTCGCCACCGAGTGCGAACACGGCCAGCTGCATGTCAACCCGGACTACGCGTTCGTCGAAATCGTCGACGACGACGGCCGTCCGACCGACGGCGAAGGCTACGTGGTCGGCACCACCTTCCACAATCACGCGATGCCGCTGGTGCGCTATCGCCTGAGCGACCGCACCCGCTGGCTGCCTGGCCAGTGCGCGTGCGGCCGCGCGTTCCCGATGATCGGCAGCGTGAGCGGCAAGTTCGAGGATGCCATCACCGGCAGCGGCGGCGCGCCGGTCAGCGCTTCGGTGCTCACGTTCGCCTTCAAGGGCCTGGAAAACATCCGCAAGTCGCAGGTCGCGCAGGTCGGACCGGCCAGCTGGGAAGTGCGGGTGGTGCCGCTGCCGGGTTTCAGCTACGCCGATCAGCAATATCTGGTTGACAATATTCACCGCCTGGTGGACCCTCACGTAGCCGTCAAGGTCGTCGTCAAGGACGACCTGCCGAACACCGCCGCCGGCAAATTCCGCTGGGTGGTCAACGAATATGCACCGGACCGGAGTCACACCGAATGTATCGCCGCCATGCCCGCAACACCGCCCTCCTCTTCCTCCTGATCGCCGCCGGCTGCGGCGCGGCGCGCGGCGCCGCCATTTCCGCGGTCGACATCGCCCGCCCCGGCGGGGCGCGCCACTACCTGATGGCCGCGCCCGAACACGGCGCGCCCGGCAAGCGGCCGCTGGTGCTGCTGTTCCACGGCCACATGGGCTCGGCCGCGCACCTGTTCGACACGCAGTCGAACCTGTCGGCGCTGTCGGTCTGGCTCGACATCGCCGAGCGCGAGCAGCTGCTGGTGATCGCGCCGGACGGCCTCAAAGGCAGCGACGGCCAGAGCGGCTGGAACGACTGCCGCGCCGACGCCAAGTCGAGCCCGCGCAGCGACGACAGCGGCCTGGTGAACGCGATCATCGACAAGGCGATCGCCGAACAGAACGTCGATCCGGCGCGCGTGTACGTGATGGGCATGTCGAACGGCGCCGGCATGGTGCTGCGGCTGGCCAGCGACATCGCTCCACGGCTGGCAGGCTTCGCCGCCACCGCGATGTCGGTCGCCGCCAGCAGCGTGTGCCCGGCGCCGTCGGTGCCGCTGTCGGCCCTGTTCATCGCCGGCACCGGCGACCGCATCGTGCCTTACGCGGGCGGCCAGATCCATATCGTGCCGTGGGACGAGCGCGGCGCGGTGATCGGCATCGAACAGTCGGTGGCGCTGTGGCGCGCGCTCGACAAGCTGCCGGCCACTCCGGTCACCAGCGCGCTGGCGCATCGCAGCGAGGACGATCCGACCCGCGCGATGCGTTCGGTGTGGGGCGCCGACCCGCGCCAGTTGCAGGTGGTACTGCTGAAGATCGAGCACGGCGGCCACGTCGAACCGAGCGTGCGCAAGCACGTCGGATGGATGGTCTCGAAGCTGCTCGGCGCGCAGAACGGCGACGTCGAAGCGGCCGAGGAGGCGTGGCGTTTTTTCAAGGACAAACGCAGCGGCCTGGTGCCATCGCCATGAGGATCGCCCGCGCCCTCGCCGCGGCCTGCGCCTTGCTGGCGGTTGCCGCACACGCCGAACCGACGCCGGAAACGGTGTGGATTGCGATGCCGGAAGCGGGCCTGGCCGCGCCACTCAGGCTGGAGGCGACCTTGTACAAGCCGACCGGCGCCGGCAGGTTCCCGGTGGTGCTGTTCAACCACGGCTCGAGCGGCGGTCCAATCCCGCCGACGTACACGGAGAACCCGCGCGCGCTCGCCGGCTTCCTCAACGAACGCGGCATCGCGCTGATTGTGCCGATGCGGCGCGGCCGGGGGAAATCGGAAGGGGTCAACCAGGAGGAGCCGTCGGCATGCACCGTCGCGTCGGCCCGCCAGGGCATCGCCTACGCCGCCGGAGCGGTCGATGCGACATTCGCCTTTCTGCGCGCGCAGCCGTGGGCGGACATGGACCGGCTGGTGCTCGCCGGGCATTCGCGCGGCGGCGTGTTGGCGGCGGTGTACGCCGGCGAGCATCCGGGCGTGGCTAAAGGCGTCATCAATTTTTCCGGCGGCTGGAAGAACGATACCTGCGGCGAGCAGGATATCAACCTCGCGCTGTTCGACGGCGCCGGTCGACGGGCCGGCGGGCCGGCCATCTTCCTGTACGGGCGCGGCGACGGCTTCTATGCCGACGCGTCGATGGACAACTATGCGCGCAGCTATCGCGACGCCGGCGGCAAGGTCGATTTCAGGCTGTACCAGGTGAGCGGCTTCAATGGCCACTTGCTGTACCGGCGCGGCCTGCCGCTGTGGGAGCACGACCTCGACGGCTTCCTGCGCGCGGTGGGAATGGTCGGCGGCGCAACGGCGCGCC
>JARXKM010000407.1 GCA_030272785.1 Pseudomonadota bacterium | reverse complement strand
CGCTGCGCGGCGCCCTGCTCGACCTGGCCGAGCAGCACGCCGGCACCATCATGCCGGGCTTTACCCACATGCAGGTGGCGCAGCCGATCACCTTCGGCCACCACATGCTCGCGTATGTCGAAATGTTCGGTCGCGATTGTGAGCGCATGCTCGATGCGCGCAAGCGCGTCAACCGCCTGCCGCTGGGCGCCGCCGCGCTGGCCGGCACCACCTTCCCGATCGACCGCCTGCGCGTGGCGCGCACGCTCGGCTTCGACGACGTCTGCCACAACTCGCTCGACGCCGTCTCCGACCGCGACTTCGCGATCGAATTTTGCGCCGCCGGCGCGCTGGTGATGATGCACGTGTCGCGCATGTCGGAAGAACTGGTGATCTGGATGAGCCCGCGGGTCGGCTTCATCGACATCGCCGACCGCTTCTGCACCGGCTCGTCGATCATGCCGCAAAAGAAAAACCCCGACGTGCCGGAACTGGCGCGCGGCAAGACCGGCCGCGTCTACGGCGACCTGATGGGCCTGCTGACCCTGATGAAGGGCCAGCCGCTCGCCTACAACAAGGACAACCAGGAAGACAAGGAGCCGCTGTTCGACACCGTCGACACCGTCATCGACACCTTGCGCATCTTCGCCGACATGGCCGGCGGCATCACCGTCAAGCCGGAAGCGATGCGCGCGGCCGCGCTGCAAGGCTATGCC
Organism: Pseudomonadota bacterium; assembly: GCA_030272785.1. GTDB lineage: Bacteria > Pseudomonadota > Gammaproteobacteria > Burkholderiales > Burkholderiaceae_D > JAFCUW01. Next base: position 3,290 of record JARXKM010000407.1, on the reverse strand, counting down.
ACCGCCACCGACCTGGCCGACTACCTGGTCAAGAAGGGCCTGCCGTTCCGCGACGCCCACGAAGCGGTGGCGCGCGCGGTGCGCGCCTGCGACGACGCCAAGTGCGACCTGGCCGAGATGTCGCTCGAGCAGCTGCGCGCGTTTTCGCCGCTGGTCGGCGACGACGTGTACGCCGTGCTCACGCTGGAAGGCTCGGTGGCCGCGCGCGACCATGTGGGCGGCACCGCGCCGCGCCAGGTGCGCGAGGCGATTGCCCGCGTGCGTGCGCAGCTGGCGTCGTAACGCGGGAGCGGCCATGTTCATGCAGCTGACGCGCTGGATCGATGCTTTCAACGAAAAAATCGCCGGCGCCGTCAGCTGGGCGCTGCTGATCGCCGTCATCATCTGCACCGGCAACGCGCTGGTGCGCTACATCTTCAAGATGAGCTCGAACAGCTGGCTCGAGATCCAGTGGTACCTGTTCGCCGCGGTGTTCCTGCTGGCCAGCGCGCACACCCTCAAGCGCGACGAGCACGTGCGCATCGACGTCATCACCAGCCATTTTTCCAAGCGCACCCAGGTCTGGATCGACCTGTTCGGCTACCTGGTGTTCCTGCTGCCGGTGTCGCTGCTGATCCTGTACTACGGCATCCCGTTCGCCCGCTACTCGCTGCGCAGCGGCGAAATGTCGAGCAGCGCCGGCGGCCTGATCGTCTGGCCGGCCAAGCTCCTGATCCCGCTCGGCTTCGCACTGCTGATCTTGCAGGGCATCTCCGAAATCATCAAGCGCATCGCCTTCCTGGCCGGGCGCATCGACGGCCACGAATTCGCCAAACACGGCAGCACCCCGGAACAAGAGATCGACGCGATCAAGACCGCCAACGATCTGACCTGATCGCCGGCCACAATAAAAACAGCAAAACAGCAGTAACGGGGACCCATGGAACACTTCATCATCGCCAACCTGGCGCCCATCATGTTCGGCGCGCTGGTCATCTTCCTGCTGTCCGGTTTTCCGGTGGCGTTCTCGCTGGCCGCCAACGGCTTGTTCTTCGGCTTCGTCGGCATCGAACTGGGGCTGCTCAAGCCCGAGCTGCTGAACGCGCTGCCGAACCGGATCTTCGGCATCATGGCCAACGACACCTTGCTGGCGATCCCCTTCTTCACCTTCATGGGCCTGATCCTGGAGCGTTCCGGGATGGCCGAAGACCTGCTCGACACCATCGGCCAGCTGTTCGGGCCGATCCGCGGCGGCGTCGCCTATGCCGTCATTTTCGTCGGCGCGCTGCTGGCCGCCACCACCGGCGTGGTGGCCGCGTCGGTGATCTCGATGGGCCTCATTTCGCTGCCGGTGATGCTGCGCTACGGCTACGACAAGCGGCTCGCCGCCGGCGTCATCGCCGCCTCCGGCACCCTGGCGCAGATCATCCCGCCGTCGCTGGTGCTGATCGTGATGGCCGACCAGCTCGGCCGCTCGGTGGGTGACATGTACCGCGCCGCCTTCGTGCCCGGCCTGCTGCTGACGGTGATGTATGCCGGCTACGTGCTGGCGCTGTCGATCTTCAAGCCGCTGCAGGTGCCGGCGCTGCCGCCCGAAGCGCGCAACCTGCGCCAGCCGAACGGCGACAGCGGCGTGCGTTCGCTGCTCGCGCTGGTAGTTGCCGCGGTGGCGATCGGCTACGGCTTCGCCGCCTGGTATGGCGCCGGCCACCCGGCGATGGCCGCCGACGAACTGGGCATCTTCTCGGCGGCGGTGGCGGTCGCCTGCGCCTTCCTGTTCGCGCTGGCGAACCGCTATTTCAAGATCGCGCTGCTGTCGCGCATGGCCGAAAAAGTGGTGTTCGTGCTGATCCCGCCGCTGGCGCTGATCTTCCTGGTGCTCGGTACCATCTTCATCGGCCTGGCCACGCCTACCGAAGGCGGCGGCATGGGCGCGGCCGGCGCGCTGATCCTGGCGATCGCCAACCGCCGCCTGTCGTGGTCGCTGCTGCGCCAGGCGATGCACTCGACGACGCGGCTGTCGTGCTTCGTCATCTTCATCCTGATCGGCTCGACGGTATTCTCGCTGGTATTCCGCGGCGTCAACGGCGACCTGTGGGTCGAGCACCTGCTCACCAGCCTGCCGGGCGGCAGCACCGGCTTCCTGGTGGTAGTCAACCTCCTGTTCTTCGTGCTGGCCTTCTTCCTCGATTTTTTCGAGCTTGCCTTCATCCTGGTGCCGTTGGTGGGCCCGGTGGCCGACAAGCTCGGCATTGACCTGATCTGGTTCGGCGTGCTGCTCGGCGTCAACATGCAGACCTCCTTCATGCACCCGCCGTTCGGTTTCGCGCTGTTCTATTTGCGCTCGGTGGCGCCGAAGGAAGTCAAGACCACCGACATCTACTGGGGCGCGATCCCGTTCGTGCTGATCCAGGTGGTGATGGTGGCGCTGATCATCGGCTTCCCGCGGCTGGTATCGATCGACAAGAAGATCGACATGAAAGAGCAGCTCGAACTGAAGATCGACGTGCCGCAAGGCGACATGCAAGCGCCGACCTACGATCCCGAACCCAAATAACCCCGGGGGTCAGTGCCGGCAATCGTACACGGCCTCATCTGTAGATCGGTCGAAAGGGTGTCGCCATGACGAAAACACGATTTCGCGCGCTGTTGATTTTCTATCTAGGCATATCGAGCGCGACATTGCTCGCAGGCTTGCTCAACGTGGCCGGCTATTCGACGACGCTGGCGAGCGCGTATGCAGCAGAGCCAAACGACTTGATCGACCGGCATCCATGGCCGCTACTGGCGGGGGCGGCGCTGCTGATCGCCGCTGCGCTGGCGGGGATGGTTGGGCTGTACCGATTCACCAACTGGGGCCGGACCGTCTCGCTGTATGTGACGGTTGCCGCGCTTGTTCTCACACCGCTCGCCGGTCCCATGCTGCTGAACCCTGTCGAGGGTGCATTGTCGCAAGCTGCCTCCGTCTTGTCGGGCGCGCTGATGGCGATCGCCTATTTCTCTCCCCTGAGCGGGGAATTTTCGCGCAGGATGCCGGCGCCCAAGCCGCGCGCCTGACAACAGGGGGGCGCCACCGAGCACGGCGCAGCGAGTGACAAAGCGCGCATTTTCAACCGTGTTCGCACAGTATGATGGGGACCGATCACGGCAGTCGCCCTTCGCGTTCTTTGAGCGCGAGCGCTGTTTGTGCAACCCAGGGGTCAGTGCCGGCAATCGTACACGGCCCCATCCGTCACCGGTCGGCCCGCATGGTGCCGGCACGGTGACAAAGCGCGCATATTCAGTCGTTTTCGCAAAGTATGATGCACCTT
>JARXKM010000406.1 GCA_030272785.1 Pseudomonadota bacterium | reverse complement strand
TCGCGCATCGCGCGCAGGATCGGCTTGATGCCCTCCTTGCGCGAAAACAGCTGCACCGGCCGGAACCGCGAACGGCCGCGCCGCAGCACCTCGTCGAAGGCGCGGTTCTTCTGCTGCACATAGATCGAGCACAGGCTGGCCTCGAGCATCACCGCCACGCCGGCCACGTCGAGGCTGACGAAGTGCGGGCACAGCAAGATCACCGGGCCGGCGCCGAGCGCCGCCAGCGGCACCCCCGGCTCGACCCGGATCAGGCGGCGCAGCCGCGCCGGCGGCGCCCACCACAGGATCGCGCGTTCCCACACGCTGCGCGAATAGGCCTGGAAGTGCTGGCGCGCCAGGCGCACCCGCTCGGCCTCGGACAGCTCCGGCATGCACAGGCGCAGATTGGTCAGCGCGATGTGACGGCGAGCCTTGAGCACCAGGAACAGCACGCTGCCGATCGCTTCGCCGAAACGTCCCAGCAGCGGCAGCGGCAGCCAGTGCAGCAGCCACATCAGGCCGAGCAGGAACCTCATGGCGTCGCCTGGCCGTCGGCCGCATCCGGCGCGGCGACGCCGTCCGGCAGCTTGTAGCGGTTATAGCTCCAGAAATATTGCGCCGGGCAGCGCGCGATCAACTGCTCCATCGCGCGGTTGATGAGGCCGGCCTGTTCGGCCGCGCTGCCGGCCAGTTCGCCCTCGAACGGCACGAAGCGCACCACGTAGCCGCGCCCGCGCGCGAGCCGCTCGGCGTACACCAGGATCACCGCCGCGTCGCCCATCTTGGCCAGCTTGGCCGGCAACGTCATGGTGTAGGCGCTGCGGCCGAAAAACGGCGCCCACACGCCTTCGCCCTCCTGCGGCACCTGGTCCGGCAGCAGGCCGATCGGCCCGCCCTTCTTGAGCGTCTTGGCCAGGATCCGCACGCCCGACAGGTTGGCCGGCGCCAGGTGCAGGTTGTGGCGCGCGCGCGCCCCTTCGATGAGCGGCTTGAGCGCCGCCTGTTTGGGTGGCCGGTACATCACGGTGAGCGCGGTGCGCAGGGCGATTTGCTGCGCCGTCATCTCGAAACAGCCCAAGTGTGGCGTTAAAAAGACAATCCCACGGCCGGCGTCGAGCTGCGCTTGCACGCATTCCCAGTTGTGGTCGACGGCGTGGCGCGTCACCCGCGCCGGTTTGGCGCACCAGACGAACGGCAGTTCGACGATCGCTTTGCCGGCCTCGGCCACCGCCTGCGGCAGCAGGGCGCCATAGCCGGCCGCGCTCAGGTTGGCGCGCAGGCGGCGCCGGTACGACGGGTCCGCCAGGTAGACCAGCCAGCCGAGCGCACTGCCGAGCAGGTGCAGCAGCGGTAGTGGCAGGGTCGACAACAATCGGAAAAGGATCACTAGCATGATGTTTGAGCGCGTTCAGAAAAAGGCCGGGAGCTCAGCCAAAATTTTGTAAGGAGCGTAAAATACCACGTGCAGGAACCGCCGAGTTAATAGACAACTTGCGAAGCGGTATATAAATGTCGCTAAAGCGTCGCAGGGAAGATCCCTTACTGCGACTACATCTTGAACCAGTAACGGGAGTTTGCATGTCCAACGAATATCTCTTCACCTCCGAATCCGTCTCCGAAGGCCACCCCGACAAGGTTGCCGACCAGATCTCCGACGCCATCCTCGACGCCATCCTCGAGCAGGACCCGGCCGCGCGCGTCGCCGCCGAGACCCTGTGCAACACCGGCCTGGTGGTGCTGGCGGGCGAAATCACCACCTTCGCCAACGTCGACTATATCCAGGTCGCGCGCGAAACTATCAAGCGCATCGGCTACGACAATACCGACTTCGGCATCGACTACCGCGGCTGCGCGGTGATGGTCTGCTACGACAAGCAGTCGCCCGACATTGCCCAGGGCGTCGACGAAGGCGCCGGCATCGACCTCGACCAGGGCGCCGGCGACCAGGGCCTGATGTTCGGCTACGCCTGCGACGAGACGGCCGAGCTGATGCCCGCCGCCATCCACTACGCCCACCGGCTGGTCGAGCGCCAGTCGCAGCTGCGCAAGGACGGCCGCCTGCCGTGGCTGCGCCCGGACGCCAAGTCGCAGGTCACCTTGCGTTACGTCAACGGCCGTCCGGTCGCGGTCGACACCGTCGTGCTGTCGACCCAGCACGCGCCGGAAATGAGCCACAGCCAGATCGAGGAAGCGGTGATCGAGGAGATCATCAAGCAGGTCCTGCCGCGCGAGTGGCTGGTCGGCACCCGTTACCTGGTCAACCCGACCGGCCGCTTCGTCATCGGCGGCCCGCAGGGCGACTGCGGCCTGACCGGCCGCAAGATCATCGTCGACACCTACGGCGGCGCCGCGCCGCACGGCGGCGGCGCCTTCTCCGGCAAGGACCCGTCCAAGGTCGACCGCTCGGCCGCCTACGCGGCGCGCTACGTCGCCAAGAACGTCGTCGCCGCCGGCCTGGCGCGCCAGTGCCAGGTGCAGGTCAGCTACGCCATCGGGGTGGCCAAGCCGATCAACATCACCGTCTATACCGAGGGCACCGGGGTCATCCCCGACGAGAAAATCGCCGCGCTGGTGATGGAGCATTTCGACCTGCGCCCGAAAGGCATCGTGCTCATGCTCGACCTGCTGCGCCCGATCTACCAGAAGACCGCGGCCTACGGCCACTTCGGCCGCGAAGAGCCCGAATTCACCTGGGAGCGCACCGACAAGGTGGCGCTGCTGCGCGCCGAAGCGGGCCTCAGCTAATCGAAAAAAACCCGCGGTCGCGGGTTTTTTTTGGCCGCTGCGTGACATTGCTGTGAGGGTGGCCGCGCAGACTTCTCAATCTTTGCACAACGAGTGTGAAGCGCGGCGACGAACTTGCGCTGTATTACCTTTTCGTATTACTTTTCTGTGCTAGTTTGTAGGTGCAGCACGTTGCAAGGAGATGCTCATGTTAGATATTATTGCAACAAAGACAATGTCTTTTAAGGTTCCTCAGGCGTTCGCAGAGGAGACCAAGGTGTTGGCCAAGGCGACCAACAAGCAGGTATCCGAATACATCCGGGAAGCAGTGAGAGAAAAGAATGAGCGCGAACTGGCCGGGCGCATACGCATGCTCTCCGAGCGTCTCTCGGTAAAGAGCCGGTCGGAAAATAAATCCATGGAAGGCGCTCTGGGAGACGGAATTGCCTAAGGGAATCGTGAAGCGCGGCGAAGTATGGATGGTCGACTTTGAGCCTCAGACCTTCAAGGCGGAGCCAGGCAAGCGCGCCAGGCCCTCGTTGATCATCCAAACCGACCTGCTGAACGACCTGGGCCATCCGACCACGATGGTAATTCCTGGCACGACGGATGTCGAGCCAGACGCCTATCCGTTGCGAGTTTTCTTAGGGCCGGTTCGGAAGCCGGGAGAGCAGCCGAAGGATACCGATTTGTTGATTGACCAGATCAAGGCAATTTCAAATGATCGGTTCATGGGCGATGGGGCGCTGACTACTGTGTCAACGAACCATATGAAACAAGTGACAAGTGCATTGAAAACCTTGTTGTCGCTCTGATCCTGCAGGCAGCGCGCCGGCGCCATTGCCACAACCATCACACGGAACAACGTCACGCGGGCGGGGCTGGCAAGAGTTGCTTTCCAATGCTAAGATAAGGGTCCGAGGAGCGCTGCGACGAATCCACTTCGCCAGGCTCGGACCACACTGCGCTCACGTTACTTTTTTCTAACTGAAAGGAGGGCGTGATGAACGCCGTACTCAAAAACATCAACGACTACCACATCGCCGACATCAGCTTGGCCGCATGGGGTAACAAAGAAATCAAGATCGCCGAGACCGAAATGCCGGGCCTGATGGCAATTCGCGAAGAATTCGCCGCCAGCCAGCCGTTGAAGGGCGCGCGCATCACCGGTTCGCTGCACATGACGATCCAGACCGCCGTGCTGATCCAGACGCTCGAAGCGCTCGGCGCCCAGGTGCGCTGGGCCTCGTGCAACATCTACTCGACCCAGGACCACGCCGCCGCCG
>JARXKM010000056.1 GCA_030272785.1 Pseudomonadota bacterium | reverse complement strand
TCAGACCTCAGCTATTGGCGATAGTTCAATATCCTCACTTTACGGTGACATAGCCTAAAAAAAAGGCGACTCTCGCGAGTCCGCCCCAAGTCGTTCAACCTGCCGGCCGCTACCCCGGCGCGTGGGCTACTTCGCGTTGATGGTGATCGGCACGCTGGCCTTGGCGGTCAGCCCGGCCGAATCGGTGGCCACCACCGCCAGCGTGTAGCTGCCGGTGACGGGGCTGGCCCAGGCCATCGTGATGGTGGTGCCGTTGAATGCGAAACTCATGCCCACCGGCGCGCCCGAAATCGACACCGACAGCGACGTCGCGCCAGGCGCCGTCAGCGCGATGCTGCCGCTGAACGGCTTGCCCGCCACGCCGGTCAGCGACGCCGCCGTGATGGTCGGACCGGCGCTGGCGATCTTGACGCCGATGACGGCGCTGCCGCTCAAGCCGGTCTTGCTGTCCTTGGCGGTGACGGTCACGCTGTAGTTGCCCAGCACCGGGCTGGCCCAGCCGAGCACTCCGGCGCTGCTGACGGTCATGCCGGCCGGCGCCCCCGCCAGGCTATAGGTCACGGGATTGGGCGCCACCACGCCGACGGCGAACGCCAGCGCGGTGCCCGGCTTGCCGGTGATGCTCGCCGCGCTCACCACCGGCGCCAGCGGCGCGGCGATGGCGACCGTGTAGACGCCTTTGCCGACCAGGCCGGTCTTGCTGTCGGTGGCGATCGCGGTCACCGCGTAGGTGCCGGCGACCGGGGTCGGCCAGCTGACGGCGCCGCTGCTGGCGATGCTCATCCCGCCGGGCGCGCCGCTCAGCGACCAGGTCAGCGGGTTGCTGGCGCTGGCGCTGGCGCTGAAGGTGAGCGCCGTGCCGACCTTGCCGCTGATGGCGCCGGGCGCCACCACCGGTGCCTGCAGCGCCTCGATGGTAACGCTGTAGACGCCTTGTCCGGTCAAGCCGGTCTTGCTGTCCTTGGCCAGCGCGGTGACGCTGTAGCTGCCCGCCAGCGGGGTCGGCCACGACACCACGCCGGCGCTGTTGATCAGCATGCCGGCCGGCGCGCCGCTCAAGCTGTAGGTAAGCGGGTTGGCGGCGCTGGCGGCGACCGTGAACGAGAGCGCGGTACCGACCTTGCCGCTGATGGCGGCCGGCGTCACCACCGGCGCGGCGACGCTGACGGCGGCGCCCGACAGCACCTGCAGCAAGCTGGCGCCGTTCGGCGTGCCGAGGCCGGCGAGCGGATCGTAGCCGACCTTGGCCAGGCAGGTCGCGCAGCTGCCGTTGCTGCCCTTGATGACGTCGGCGAAGACGCTGGCGTAGTTGACCGGCACCGCGCCGATCTGGCCGTACAACACCGCGTGCGGCGCGCCCAGCGCAGGCTTCGCATTGAGTGCACGCAGCGCGTTGGCGGCGGCAACCAGGCCGGCCCATTGCGGCGTCGACAGGCTGGTGCCGCCGGCGCTGACCCAGCTGGCGGTGCTGCTGCCGGGGGCCATCACGGCGACATACTGGCCGGTCGACGGATCGGCATTGAAAGCGACGTCGGCGACGGTGCGGCGCGCCACGCTGCCGATGCCGGGGACGGTGCTGTTCTGCCAAGCCGGGGTCGGCGTGTAGGCGCTGGTGCCGCCGCCCGTGCCGGACCAGCTCGTTTCGCTGCGCGCGCCGCTGCCGCTGTAGGCCAGCGAAGTGCCGCCGACCGCCACCACGTTGGGCGAGACGGCCGGCCACGAGACGGCGGCGCCGTTGTCGCCGGTGGCCGCCAGGTAGCTCATGTTGGCGGCGCTGAAGGCGGCATCGACCGAGGCGGTCCAGTTGCCTTCGCTCGCGCCGAAGCTCATCGACACCACGCCCGGGCCCATCGCGTTGGCCAGCCGAACGGCGCCCAGCAGGCTGTTGAGCGAAGCATCGGGCGCCTCGATCAGCACGATGCGCGCCAGCGGCGCGGTGGCATGCGCCCACTGCACGTCGAGGGCGATTTCGGTGGCCCAGCCGGCGTCGAAGGCGGGCGCCGCGGCCGTCATGGCGCCGGCGGCGCTGCTGTAGACCACCGACAGCTCGCAGGCGCTGGCCGACGCGCCCGCCAGCGGCAGCGCCTGCGTGACGGCGACCGGCTTGACGGTGCAGGCCGGCAGGCCGAATTTCTGGTTGAAGACGGCCAGTTCGGCGGCCACGTTGGGGTCGTGCATCGCATCGACGATGTAGATGGTCTGGCCGGCCCCCAGCTGCGCGCGCTGCTCCGCGCTCAGGGTGGCGCCGGCGGCCGGCAGCGCCGCCAGCAGGTAGGCGGCGCGGATCTGCGCCGGCGTGTAGGTGGCGACGACGGCGCCGCTGGCCATCGGCGCGGCGCCGCTGCCGGCGCCCTGGGTGTCGGCGCCGGCTGCGCGCAGGCGGCGTGCTTCGCGAATCGCCTGCACCGTCAGGCGGCGCGTCGACATGGCCTGCTCGCCGGCCGTCAGGCGCTGGGTGCGCGGGCCGCGGCGGGCGTCGCCGGCGCCGTCATCGTGTTGGTCCGGCTCGTCGAGCAAGGTCGGCGCCAGGTTGAACATCGGCCGCGCGACGAAGGCGGCGGCGGCGTCCGGCAGCGCCGGCGTGGCCAGCACCAGCGTGGTCACCGCGCTCGATGGCGCCGGCGCGGCGAGCGGCGCCGGCGCGGCTGACGGCGCGCTGTCGGCGACGCCGCCGCAAGCGCACAGCAGCGCGGCGCTGCAGGCCAGCGCGAGCAATACCGGGGTGGCGGCCGGCAGGATCGGGGAAGAAGGTTTCATGGCATGCGCTCTCGTCTGGGCGAGGGTCGCCACGACAACGTCGCCGCACAGCGGCTGTGGCGCCCGGCAGCACGCCGGCACCTACGTTGGCGGCCCCGCTGCCGTGGCGCGGGTGCGCGGTAGGCCGGTGGCTTTGCGTCGCCGTCTTTCGACGGGTTTGCCCTCTGGGTGGAATAAAGTATTGCTTCAATGAACACAGATTAACCTGAAAAAAAGTTCCCGTATAGAAATTAATCAGTAAATACAAAAGAATGTCGGCCGGTGTTGCGCAAACGCCGAAGCGGGTCGCCGCGCGGCGCGCCGGCGCAGGCCTGGCGGCCGGTGCAGGCGCGCTTCGCGTTTGTGCCAATGCTGGCATGATGCGTCAACATCAACGATGGGGAGACGCTGTGCCGACCGAACAACTGGGCGAATACGAGATCGACTATTCGGCGGTGCGCATGACCGATGTCGAGGGCTGGGCCGCGTACGTGACGATCTACGGGCCGTCGCCGAACCCGATGCACCGCAACAGCATCGTGCCGGCGCAGCGGGTGGCGCTCGAGCAGGTGTTCGCCAGCGAGGCCGAAGCCGAGGCCGAGGCGCACAAGATCGCGCTGGCCATGCTCGACGAAAAGTCGGTCAGGCCGCCGGCTTGAGCAGGTTGGCCAGCGCGACATACTGCGCCAGCCCGATCGCCTCGGGCCGCACCGACGGGTCGATGCCGGCGGCGACGATCTGCGGCTCGGTAAACATGCCGGCCAGGCAGTTGCGGATCACCTTGCGGCGCTGCGAGAACGCCTTCAGCACCACCGCCTCGAGGGTCGGCCCATCGCACGCCATGCGCTGCGCCACCGGTACCATCCGCACGATGGCCGACTCGACCTGCGGCGGCGGCTCGAACGCGGTGGGCGGCACGATGAACATCAGTTTCATGTCGTAGCGCCACTGCAGCATCACCGACAGGCGGCCGTACACTTTGCTGCCCGGATCGGCCACCATCCGCTCGACGACCTCCTTTTGCAGCATGAAGTGCTGGTCTTCGATCAGGTGGGCGAAATCGGCCAGGTGGAACAGCAAGGGGCTCGAAATGTTGTACGGCAGGTTGCCGACCACGCGCAGCTTCTGCCCTGGCGGCACCGGGATCTGGCCGTAGTCGAACTTGAGCGCGTCGCCCGAATGGATGGTCAGCTTGTCGCGCGAGAACGACTTTTCCAGCCGCGCCACCAGGTCGCGGTCGAGCTCGACGACGTGCATGTGGCCCAGGTGCTTGAGCAGCAGCGCCGTCATGGCGGCCAACCCGGGGCCGATCTCGACCATCGCCTGGCCCGGCTGCGGGCCGATCGCGTCGATGATGTCGTCGAGGACGAATTTGTCGGTCAGAAAGTTCTGGCCGAAGCGCTTGCGGGCGACGTGTTTCATGGTGTTCTACTTTATGGGAAAAATCAGGTGGAGCGGCGTTGCGCGGCGACCATCTCGAGCGCGCTGCGGATCGCCTGCTCCATGCTGGCGCCGTCGGCCAGGCCGAGGCCCTGGGCGGCCAGGTCGAGCGCGGTGCCGTGGTCGACCGAAGTGCGGATCAGCGGCAGGCCGAGCGTGATGTTTACGCCGCGCCCGAAGGTGGCGTGTTTGAGCACCGGCAGGCCCTGGTCGTGGTACATCGCCAGCACGCAGTCGGCGCCGTCGAGGTATTTCGGCTGGAACAAGGTGTCGGCCGGATACGGGCCGCGCGCATCGATGCCGCGCGCGCGCGCCGCCGCCAGCGCCGGGATGATGGTGTCGATTTCCTCGCGCCCGAGGTAGCCGTTTTCGCCGGCGTGCGGGTTCAGGCCGGCCACCAGGATGCGCGGCGCGGCGATGCCGAATTTCGCCTTCAGGTCGGCGTCGATGATGTCGAGCACACGCGCCAGGCCGTCGGCGGTGATGGCGTCGGCCACCGCGCGCAGCGGCAGATGGGTGGTGGCCAGCGCCACCCGCAGCGGCGCGGCGGCGCCGGCCGGCAGGCCGGCGAGCATCATCACCACCTGCGCGGTGCCGGTGTGCTCGGCCAGGTATTCGGTGTGGCCGGAAAACGCCACGCCGGCGTCGTTGATGGTGCTCTTTTGCAGCGGCGCGGTGACCATCGCGTCGAACCAGCCGGCGTTGACGCCTTCGAGCGCGAGGTCGAGCGTGGCCAGCACGGCGCGCCCGTTGGCCGGGTCGAGCGTGCCGGGGACGACGTGGGCGGCCAGCGGCACGTCGACGACGGCGATGCGGTCAGGGCCGAAGCGCGGCAGGCCGCCGTTGCGCAGCGCCATCACCGACAGCGCGGCGACCTGGATGGCCGGGTCGAGCAGGCTGGCGGTCAGCGCCAGGAAGGCGGCGTCGCCGAGCAGCACGCAGTTGACCTCGGCGCGCATGGCCCACGCGGCGCGCAGCGAGATTTCCGGACCGATGCCGGCCGGCTCGCCGGTGGTGACGGCGATCGCCGGCCGCGGCGCCGTCGGCACGGCACTCATGTGCTTGCGCCCATCGGCTTACTTGTCCTCGCGGAACTCGACGTAAGCGCGGTCGCGCACCTGGCGCGCCCAGTCTTCGGTCGCTTCCTGCATCTTGCGCTCGCGGATCACCTGGCGCGCCGCGGTGCGCAGGCGCTCCTTCGAGGCGTCGTCGCTCTTGCGCTCGAGCACTTCGATCAGGTGGAAGCCGTACGGCGTTTCCACCACGCCGCTCACTTCGCCCGGTTTCAGCGCCGCCATCGCGGTTTCGAATTCCGGCACCGAGTCGCCCGGATACAGCCAGCCGAGGTCGCCACCCTTGGCCGCCGAGCCGTCGTTCGAGAACAGCCGCGCCAGTTCCTCGAACTTGGCGGCCTTGTTGTCGAGCCGCTCCTTCAGTTCGGTCAGCTTGCGCTTGGCGTCGGCCGCCGTCATGGTCGGGCTGACCTTGAGCAGGATGTGGCGCACGTGGGTCTGCTGCAGGGCCACGCCCTTGTCCTTGTCGGCCGGCGCGGCGCTGCGCTTGGCGACCAGCTTGATCAGGTGAAAGCCGGTGTTGCTGCGGATCACCGCGGTGACCTGGCCCGGGGCGAGTTTGAGCAGCGCCTCGGAAAACAGCGGCGGCAGCCGGTTCGGGTCGCGCCAGCCGATGTCGCCGCCCTTGAGCGCGTCCGGCGCGTCCGAATAGGTGGCGGCCATCTTGGCGAAATCGGCGCCGGTGCGCAGCTGGCGCGCCACTTCGTCGGCGCGCGCCTTGCGGGCGGCGATCTGCTCGGGCGAGGCATTCTCGGGAATGCGCACGAGGATCTGCGCGATGTTGAGCTCGACCTGGTCGGCGGCGGCGGCCTGCTCGGCGGCCATGTACGTGTCGACCTCGGCATCGGAGATCTGGATCTTGTTGTCGACTTCGTGCTCGCGCAGGCGCTGCAGGGCGATTTCGCTGCGGATCTCTTCGCGGAAGGTGGCGTACGGCATGCCTTCCTTTTCCATCTGGTTGCGCATCTCCTGCAGCGACAGCTTCTGCTGCTCGGCGATGCGGCCGATCGCGCGGTCGAGCTCCTGGTCGTTGACCTTGACGCCCATTTCCTTGGCCAGCTGCTGCTGGGCGCGCTCGACGATCATCGTCTCGAGCACCTGGCGGCGCAGGTCGGCCGCGTCGGGCATAGGCGCATTGCTCGCCTTCATGCGCGCTTCGATCGCCTTCATGCGCGCGGCGATCTCATTGGTGGTGATGACGTCGTCGTTGACCACCACCGCGATCGAATCGATCACGTGGGCCGAGGCCGACGCCGGCGGCAGGAAGCCGCTGCCCGGCTTGGCGGCCGCTGGCGCCGGCGCGGCCACCGCGGCCGGCTTGGCGACCGGCTTGACCGGCGCTTGCGCGAGGGCGTGGCCGGCGGCCAGCGTGCACAGCAGGACTGCCGCGCGGTTCAGTTGGTGCATACGGATATTACGCATAATCGGGGAAGCACTCATAGCAGGGTGAATGAAAAATTCAAAGTCCGGTGATCGGCATTTCTGCCGGCCGCATTACTGGCGCAGGGTCGATGCATCACCTGCGCTGCTGTACTGGTACTCTTGACGCTTTACTTATTAACCCGCGAGTAGCCCGGGATGCTTTTCGACAGCGTCTCGAGCGCGTTGCCGGGGCCGATGTTGGTGGCCAGCCCGTTCAGCTCGAGCGAGACGAAGGTGCTGCTCGAGGTGCGCTGGGCGGCCGTCACGAAGCGCTGCGCGCCGGCGCGAAACACCCAGCAGTCAGCCTTGTACTCGAGCCCGACCAGGCTCTCGAGCAGCTTGCGGTCGCGCGCCGAGTAGCTGACCCGGCCGACGCCGAACCAGCGCTCCGACAGCGGCCACTGGCTCGACACGTCGATGTTCTTGAAACTGTCGCGCTGGTAGCGGTATTCGGCGTTGAGCACTTTCTTCGCCCCGGCCAGCCATTGCACGCCATAGTTCGAACTGAACACGCTGCGCGCACTCGCATTGTATTGTATCGCGCTGTCGAAGCTCCAGTTCTCGGCCACGCGGCCGCTGGCGGCCAGCAGCACGTCCGAGCGGCTCTGGTTGAGCGGCACGGTCGGGTCGAGCTGCACGCGCTGCTGGCTGAAGTAGAAGCGCTGGCCCAGCGCCAGGCGCAGGCGCTCGGCGCCGTTGCTCTCGATGTAGCGCGACACCAGCGCGGCGGTGACCTGATTGGCGTCGGCGATGCGGTCGGCGCCGATGAAGCGGTTTTCCGTAAACAGCTGGGCGAAGCTGAAGCCGGCCTCGGCGCTGTCGAAATTCGGGAACTGGCTCTGGTCCTTGTACGGCGTGCGCACGTAGAACAGGCGCGGCTCGAGCGTCTGGGTGACGGCGTGGCCGAACAGCTTGCTGTCGCGCTCGAACACCATGCCGCTGTCGAGCGAGAAGGTGGGCAGCACGCGCGTGAGCGAGGTGGTGGCCGCGCCGGGATTGGCGGCGGTGCCGTCGAGGTCGTACTTGCTGGCGTTGAGCATCAGCTTGGGCGTGATGAAATAGCCGGGCCGCACGAACGGATAGGCCACTTGCGGCGCGAACACCGCGCGGTTGCCGCGCGTGAAAGTCGGATGCGAGAAGCGGGTCAGCTCGGCATCGGTGGCCCAGTCGAAGCCGCCGACGTCGTAGCGGCCGGCGTGGAAATTGATCTGCGGCAGGCGGTCGTACGGGCGCGCCACCGCCACGCTCGGGTCGAGCGCCGCGGCCGGGTCCTGCAGCACCTGGTAGCGCTGCACGCGCGCCGCCAGGCTCCAGTACTGCGTGCCGTAGTCGCTGCGCAGTTCGCGCAGCAGCTGGCGCTCGGCGCTGCCGGCCACCGATTTCGAAAAATCGCTCGGATACTCGTCGTCGGAGGCGGCGTGCACATTCCAGCCGTACGACCAGCCCGGCGCCAGCGCCTGCGAGTGCAGCGAGTGCAGCAGCCAGCGGTCGCTGTTGGTGACGCGGTCGTGCATCAGCACTTCGGCGTGCGTCTCGCCCGAATACGGGCCGGCGCCGGTCTCGCCGATGTAGCGCGCGGTGGCGCCCATCTGCAGGCCGCGGGTGGCGATCAGGCGCGGAAACAGGGTCAGGTCGCGGTTCGGCGCGAGGTTGAAATAATACGGCAGCAGCAGTTCGGCACCGCCCTTCGAACTGACGCCCGGCACCGGCGGCAGCCAGCCGGAGCGGCGCGCGCCCGACAGCGAAAACGACATCGCCGGCGTGCCGATGATCGGCACGCCCTTGAAATAGATGATCGTCTTGCCGGCCGTGCCGACGTCGCGCCCGCTGTCGAGGCGCAGGGTGTCGGCCTTCAGGTACCAGTCCGGGTTGGGGCCCTCGCAGGTGCTGTAGGTGCCGGCGGCCACCACCGCCACGTCCTCGTCGATGAAGTCGATGCGGTTGGCCTTGCCCTGCGCGTTGTTGAGCTCCATGCGGTACTCGGGATGCAGCACCCAGCCCTTGCCCGAATCGAGCTGCAGCTGCAGCGCGTCGCCCTTGTAACGGTCGCCGAAGCGCCACATGTTGACGTGGCCCTTGGCGTCGACCTGGTCCTCGACCGCGTTGTAGCAGACGGTGTCGGCGGTCATGCGCGTCTTGCCCTTGACCAGTTCGGCGTCGCGCGTCAAGGTCACTTCGCGGTCGGGGCGGCCGGTGATTTCTTCGGCGCGCGCCACCGTCGGCGCGTTCGGGTCGTCCGTCTTGACGGCGCGCTTGCCGGCGTTCTGGGCATGCAGCGGCACCGCGGTGACGGTGACGAGCGCACCCAGGGCGTAGACCCAGCGTTGCGAGGTGAGGGGGGCTGAGAACCAGCTCATGAAACGAGTGTGAACACCATTGAAGGGCGATTTTTTGGGGCTAATCCCTTATTATATGGGAATCTTCACATTCCTTCGGATTCCACAGGTCGCTTCATGTCTTTCATTTCCTCTCCCCCCGCACCACCGACCTCGCCCGACGCCCGCCTGGCCCGACTCACCGCCTGGCTCGACACGCTCGCGCTGGTGTGCACCGACAGCCGCCGGCCGGCCTCGTCGGACGCCAGCTTCCGCCGTTATTTCCGCCTCGACGTGCTGCCCGCCCTGCAAGACAAGCTGGGCGCCACCCTGATCGCCATGGACGCGCCGCCCGAGCGCGAGAACGTGCCGGCCTTCCTGCACGTCGCCGGCCTGCTGCAGGGCGCCGGCGTGAACGTGCCGGCGATCGTCGCCGAAGACGTGCCGAACGGCTTCCTGCTGCTGTCCGACCTCGGCACCACCACCTACCTGGCCAAGCTCGACGCCGCCAACGCCGGCGCCCTGTACGGCGACGCGCTCGACGCGCTGATCAAGTTCCAGGTCGCCAGCACGGCCGGCGTGCTGGCCGAGTTCGACCGCGCCTTCGTGCTGCGCGAAATGGCGCTGTTTCCCGAATGGTTCGTCGGCCAGCACCTCGGCGTGCGCATGAGCGCCGCCCAGCAGGCCCAGCTCGACGGCGTGTTCGAGGCGATCACCACCAACGTGCTGGCGCAGCAGCAGGTGTACATGCACCGCGATTTCCATTCGCGCAACCTGATGTTCATGGAGCACGACAATCCCGGCGTGCTCGACTTCCAGGACGCCGTGTTCGGCCCGGTCACCTACGACCTCGCCTCGCTGCTGCGCGACGCCTACATCGCGTGGGACGAGGAAGTCGTGCTCGACTGGGTGGTGCGCTACTGGCAGCGCGCCAAGCAGGTCGGCCTGCCGGTCAATCCCGACATCGACGCGTTCTACCGCGACTTCGAATTCATGGCCCTGCAGCGCCACCTGAAAATTCTCGGCATCTTCTGCCGGCTGCACTACCGCGACGGCAAGGCCATCTACATGGGCGAGCTGCCGCGCGTGCTCGACTACGTGCGCAAGACGGCCAACCGCTACGCCGCGCTGAAACCGCTGGTGCGCCTGCTCGACGCCTTCGAGGACAAGGCGCCGCAAGTGGCTTACACCTTCTGATGGGACCACCGATGAAAGCGATGATTTTTGCCGCCGGCCGCGGCGAGCGCATGCGGCCGCTCACCGACGCCTGTCCGAAGCCGCTGCTGAAAGTGCGCGGCCGTCCCCTGATCACCTGGCAGGTGCTGAACCTGGTACGCGCCGGCATCACCGAGATCGTCATCAACCACGCCCACCTGGGCCACATGATCGAAGCCGAACTGGGCGACGGCAGCAAGTTCGGCGCGCGCATCGCCTACTCGCACGAGCCGGTGGCGCTGGAAACGGCCGGCGGCATCGCCAACGCGCTGCACCTGCTGGGCGAGGCGCCGTTCGTGGCGGTGTCGGGCGACATCTACTGTCCCTACTTCGACTTCGAACAGGTCAAGGACGTGCTGCCGGATAACGATATTTTGGGCATCCCGCATGCGCCGGAAAAACGCGACATCTGCTGGCTGTACCTGACGCCGAACCCGTGGCACAACCCGGACGGCGATTTCGCGCTCGACATGTACACCCTGTCGAACCGCGGCGCGCCGAAGTGGAACTTCGCCGGCATCGGCGTGTACCGCCCCGAGATGTTCGCCGGCATTGCACCGGGCGAGCACGCGCGCTTTTCGCCGCTGATGCGCAAGTACATCGACCTCGGCCGGGTCGGCGGCGAGATCTACGAAGGCGAATGGGTCAACGTCGGCACCATCGCCCAGCTCGACGAACTGAACCAGCCGCCGGCGCGCCGGGCCGGCGCATGACGCCGTACGCGCCGTACGCCGCGCGGCGCGCGCGCCTGTGCGCGCAGATGCTGCCGGGCGCGGTGGCGATCCTGCCGACCGCGCCCGAGGCGGTGCGCAACAGCGACAGCGATTATCCGTACCGGCACGACAGCTACTTCTACTACCTGACCGGTTTCACGGAACCGGACAGCGTGGCGGTGCTGGTCGCCGCGCATGGCGACCAGGCGGCGCAGTCGATCCTGTTCTGCCGCCAGAAGAACGCCGAGCGCGAAATCTGGGACGGCTTTCGCTACGGCCCGGACGGCGCCAAGGCGGCCTTCGGCTTCGGCGCGGCCTACCCGATCGACGATCTGGATGGCGAGATGGCGCGCCTGCTGGCCAACGCGCCGGCCGCCTACTACGCGCTCGGCCACAGCGCCGCGCTCGACCTGCAGATGAAGACCTGGCTGCAGAACGTGCGCCGCCAGGCCCGCACCGGCGTCAGCGCGCCGGGCGTGGCGCACGATCTGTTCGCGCTGCTCGACGAGATGCGCCTGTTCAAGGACGACGGCGAGCAGGCGCTGATGCGGCGCGCCGGCGCCATCTCCGGACGCGCCCACGCACGCGCCATGCGCGCCTCGCGGCCCGGCATGTTCGAGTACCAGATCGAAGCCGAACTGCTGCACGAATTTCGCGCCAGCGGCGCCCAGTATCCGGCCTATACGCCGATCGTCGCCGCCGGCGCCAATGCCTGCGTGCTGCACTACAACGCCAACCGCGCGCAGACGCGCGACGGCGACCTGGTGCTGATCGACGCCGGCTGCGAGTTCGACAGCTACGCGTCCGACATCACCCGCACCTATCCGGTCAACGGGCGCTTTTCGGCGCCGCAAAAGCTGCTCTACGAGCTGGTGCTGGCGGCCCAATCGGCCGCGCTGGCGGCGGTGCAGCCGGGCCGGCGCTACAGCGACATCCACGACAGCGCCGTCCAGGTGCTGGCGCAGGGCATGCTCGACGTCGGCCTGCTCGACCGGGCGGTCTACGGCAGCGCCGACGACGCCATCGCCGAGCGCGCCCACCTGCAGTTCTACATGCACGGCACCGGCCACTGGCTGGGCCTGGACGTGCACGACGTCGGCGCCTACCGCGACATGGCGGCCGACGCCAAGCCATCGCGCCCGCTGGCGCCCGGCATGGTGCTCACCGTCGAACCGGGCATCTATGTGCGCCCCGCGGCCGGCGTGCCGGAGCAGTTCTGGCACATCGGCATCCGCATCGAGGACGACGTGCTCGTCACCGCCGACGGCCACAGCATCCTGTCCGACAGCGCGCCGCGGCTGGCCGCCGACATCGAAGCGGTGATGCGGCAGCGATGAGCGGCGCGCCCGATTCCATCGTCGACGTCGCCATCTGCGGCGCCGGCCCGGTCGGCATGGCGCTGGCCGCGCTGCTGGTGCGGCGCGGCACGGCGCCGGCGCGCATCGCGCTGATCGACGCCAAGCCGCTGGCGCTGGTCGTCGCCGATCCGCGCTCGATCGCGCTGTCGTACGGCAGCCGCCTGCTGCTCGAGGAAGTCGGCGCCTGGCCGCTGCCGGCCACGCCGATCCACCAGATCCACGTCTCGCGCGCCGGCCACTTCGGGCGCAGCATGATAGAGCGCGGCGAGCACCATGTGCCGGCGCTCGGCTACGTCACCCGCTACGGCGAACTGGTGGCGGCGCTGGACGGCGCCTGCCGGCGCGCCGGCATCGAGGCGGTCCGGCCGGCGCGCGTGAGCGCCATGCGGGAACAGGCCGATTGGGTCGAACTGCGGCTCGACGACGAGCGCAGCGTGCGCGCCGCGCTGGCGGTGCAGGCCGAAGGCGGCGTGTTCGGCCAGCAGGAGCCGCGCGCGCTGCAGCGCGACTACCGCCAGGTGGCGCTGATCGCGCGGGTGGCCGCCAGCGCGCCGGTCGCGCATCGCGCCTACGAACGCTTCACCGACCAGGGCCCGCTGGCGCTGCTGCCGCAGGACGGCGCCGACGGCCTGCAGTACGCGCTGGTGTGGTGCGTGCGCCAGGACCAGGCGGCGGCGCTGCTGGTGCTCGATGACGGTGCCTTCCTGGCGCGGCTGGGCGCGGTCTTCGGCGGCCGGCTCGGCCACTTCACGCACACCTCGGCGCGCGCCGCCTATCCGCTCGGCCTGAACGCCGAACCGCGCGCCACCGCCCGCACAGTGGCGATCGGCAACGCCGCGCAGACCCTGCATCCGGTCGCCGGCCAGGGCCTGAACCTGGGCCTGCGCGACGCCGCCGTGCTGGCGCGCCTGCTGGCGCAAGCAAGCACGCCGGCGCAGCTGCGCGCGTTCGGCGCCGCGCGCCAGGCCGACCGCAAGACCACCGTCGGCCTGACCGACGCGATGGCGCGCGCGTTCGCCGACACCGGCCCGGCGCAAGCGCTGCTCGGCCTGTCGCTCGGCATGCTCGACGCGCTGCGGCCGGCGCGCATGCTGCTCGCCGAGCTGATGATGTTTGGGCGCCGCTGACCGAAAACCCTCCGCACGCAAGCGTTTCGCGTGCGCGCGGACGACGTGAAAATCGCCCCAGTAGGTCCTTTTTGCAACAGGCCTCGCGGACGTAAATCCCCATCCCTGATTGGGATCAATCCGTCCACGAATAGTGGTCGTGGCGCCGAACCAAAAGGGCTCGCGCAAGGTCAAAATGACATGGTCATTTTGAAGAAGATGGTATCGGTCGGGCGCTTTGACGCCGATCTGGGCCCAAGCTACCTTCCCTTACTTTAGATGCGCATCGAGCGTCGCTGCCACATCGACCAGCAAGTTCGCCACGCTGGTGAAGAACGCCGGGTTGATATGGGCGAAGGTGTCGCTGGGCGCGTGGTAATCGGCATGGTCCTCGACGCCGAAATACAGGAACGCCACGCCCGCCTCGTGGAACGGCCCGTGGTCCGAGGCGCCGGTCCAGTCCTCCACCGTGCCGGTCAGCAGCTGCGGGCGGTCGTGCCCCAGCCGTACGTTGACGCTGTTGCGCGCGGCCGCCTGCGCCACCAGCGGCGCCAGCGCCGGCGTGTAGCGGGTGCCGGCCACGTAGATCTCGTTGCGGTCGTTGTGGCTGACCATGTCGAGGTTCAGGTCCAGCGCCAGCTGCGCCTTCGGAAACGGCAACGCCGCCAGGAACGCGCGCGCGCCCTGCAGGCCCAGTTCCTCGCCGTCGAAGGCGGCAAACACGATGGTGTGGCGCGGCGGGTGGTCCTTGAACCAGGCGGCGATCGCCAGCATCGCCGCCACGCCGGAGGCATTGTCGTCGGCGCCCGGATACAGCCGCCCGTCCTTGATGCCGAGGTGGTCGTAGTGCGCCGAGACGACGATGAAATGCTGCGGCCTGGCGCTGCCGGCGATATAGCCGATGTAGTTGGCCGCCGCCGGATAAGCCGTCTTGTACGCCTTGCCGTGCGCCAGCAATCCCTTGATGCTGGCGTGCGTGAAGCTGAACGGCGCGGCGTAGGCGGCGCCGAACGGTATGAGCCCGAGCGCGGCGAAGCGCTGCTGCAGGAAGGCTTGCGCCTTGCGGCTGCCTTCACTGCCGGTACGGCGCCCGCCGAAATCGGCCGAGGCGAGCGTGCGCACGTCGTCGAGCAGGCGCGCGCCGTCGACTGCCGGGGCGATCGCCGCGGCCGCCGCCGGCAACGGCAGCGCGACGCGCCGCAACTCGAGCGTGCGCGCCGCCAGCAGATAGACGCCAACTGCCGCAAATAGGATGGCGATGCGCCAACGGCGGGGTAGTTTCATGATATTCGGAAGATAGATAGAATACGTAGGATAGTAAATCGGGGGTGTCGGTGCGACAATACAATTTTCATCTTGTACATATCCGGAAGCGATCATGACCAAGCAATTGCCAGCGGCGCTGTTTGAGCGCGTGCTCGAAGAATCGCCCGACGCCGCGCTCATCATCGATGACGACGGCAAGATCTGCTACATGAATGCGGCGCTGCAGCCGCTGACCGGCTACGCGCCGAACGAGGTGCTCGGCCAGCCGCTTGACGGGCTGCTGCCGGCCAGCGTGGCGGCGATACACCATGGCTTCCTGCAGCATTACATCCACACCGGGGCGGCCTCGAAGGTGCTCGGCCACGTGCGCGAATTCGCCATCCGCCACCGCACCGGCGAGACCATCCCGATCCTGCTCAAGGCGCTCGACCTCGGCGTCGCCGATGGCGTCCATTATTTTGGCGCCTTCATGGTCGACATGCGCGCGCGGCGAGCGCAGGAAGCGAAAACGGCGGCGCTGCTGGAACAGCTGGAACAGCAGGCGATGACCGACTCGCTGACCGCGCTGCCGAACCGGCGTGCGTTCGACGCCGAAGCGGAACGCGTGATGGCGCGCGGGCGCCGGCACCGGGCGCCGACTTCGATCGGCATCGCCGACATCGACCTGTTCAAGCAGGTCAACGACCGCTATGGCCATCCGGTCGGCGACCTGGTGCTGTGCGAGGTGGCGAAAACGATCGAGCGGGCCGGCCGCGGCGCCGACTTCGTCGCGCGCACCGGCGGCGAGGAGTTCAGCATGCTGTTCCCCGATACGCCGATCAAGATGGCCCGCCTGGTCGCCGAGCGAATGCGCAGGGCGGTCGAAGCGACCAGCGTGAAGACGCCCGATGGCGACTGCATCCGCGTGACGATCAGCATCGGCCTGGCCGCGCTGGCGCCCGATGCGGCGCCGGCGCAAGCGCTGGCACTTGCCGATGCGGCCCTGTATCACGCCAAGCACCTGGGCCGCAACCGGGTCGAAACTGCCTGACGGCGCCGGTCCCGCCTACGCACAGCGGCGTGCCGCGCCATGAAAAAACGCGCCGGTCGAAGCGAGCGGCGCGTTTTCGGCAGCGGCGTCGACAGGCTAGTCGACTGCCTTGACCATCGCCTCGATGACCTTCTTGGCGTCGCCGAACACCATCATCGTATTGGCCTGGTAGAACAGGTCATTGTCGAGACCCGCGTAGCCGGAGGCCATCGAGCGCTTGTTGACGATGATGCTCTTGGCCTTGTACGCCTCGAGGATCGGCATGCCGGCAATCGCCGACTTCGGATCCTTGGCCGCCGGGTTGACGACGTCGTTCGCGCCCAGCACCAGCACCACGTCGGTCTGGCCGAATTCGCCGTTGATGTCTTCCATCTCGAACACCTGGTCGTACGGCACCTCGGCTTCGGCCAGCAGCACGTTCATGTGGCCGGGCATGCGCCCCGCCACCGGGTGGATCGCGTACTTGACGATGACGCCCTTGTGGGTCAGCTTCTCGACCAGCTCTTTGAGTGCATGCTGGGCGCGCGCCACCGCCAGGCCGTAGCCCGGGACGATGATGACGGTTTCGGCATTGCTCATGATGAAGGCGGCGTCTTCGGCCGAACCGGCCTTGTACGGACGCTGTTCCTGCCCGCCGGCGACCGCCTCGGCCGGTGCGCCGCCGAAGCCGCCCAGGATGACGTTGAAGAACGAGCGGTTCATCGCCTTGCACATGATGTACGACAGGATCGCGCCGGACGATCCGACCAGCGAGCCGGCGATGATCAGCATCGAGTTATTCAGCGAGAATCCGATGCCGGCCGCGGCCCAGCCGGAGTACGAGTTCAGCATCGACACCACCACCGGCATGTCGGCGCCGCCGATCGGGATGATGATCAGCACACCCAACACGAATGCCAGCGCGGTCATGATGATGAACGGCGTCCAGGCCGGCACAATGCCGTCGGCGAAGCAGAACACCAGTCCCAGCGCGACGATGGCGATCGCCACCACCAGGTTGAGCATGTGCTGGCCGGCGAAGCTGACCGGCGCGCCCTGGAACAGGCGGAACTTGTATTTGCCCGACAGCTTGCCGAACGCGATCACCGAACCGGAGAACGTCAGCGCGCCGACAAAGGTACCGATGAACAGCTCGAGCCGGTTACCGAACGGCAGCGGCATGTCGCGCGTGGCGATGTTGAAGGCCCACGGCTCGGACACCGCGGCGACCGCGATGCAGACGGCGGCCAGGCCGATCAGCGAGTGCATCGCCGCGACCAGTTCCGGCATCTTGGTCATTTCGACCTTTTTGGCGGCGAAGGCGCCGATTGCGCCGCCCACCACCACGCCGAGGATCACCAGGCCGAAACCCATGCCGCCGGTCGGCGCCATCGACTTGAGCTTGAAGATCAGCGCCACGGTGGTGACGGCGGCGATCGCCATGCCGCTCATGCCGAACGCGTTGCCGGTGCGCGCCGTGGAGGGCGACGACAGGCCCTTGAGCGCCTGGATGAAGCACACCGAGGCGATCAGGTACATCATGGTGACCAGGTTCATGCTGATGAAGTTCATGCCTGCTCCCCTGCTGCGACCGCGACCGGCTTGGCCTTCGGTTCCTTCTTCTTGAACATCTCGAGCATGCGCTGGGTGACCAGGAAGCCGCCGAACACGTTGACCGCCGCCAGCGCCACCGCCAGGGTGCCGGCGACCTGGCCGACCACGCCTTCGGTGAGGCCGGCCGCCAGCATGGCGCCGACGATGATGATCGCCGAAATGGCGTTGGT
Source organism: Pseudomonadota bacterium (assembly GCA_030272785.1). Lineage (GTDB taxonomy): Bacteria > Pseudomonadota > Gammaproteobacteria > Burkholderiales > Burkholderiaceae_D > JAFCUW01. The sequence goes on along the minus strand of JARXKM010000056.1, from coordinate 3,372 downwards.
GACCGCCATCAGCGGCGTATGCAGCGCGGGAGTGACGGTCCATACCACGTGGTAGCCGACGTAAATGGCCAGCACGAAGATGATGAGATTGATGATGGTGTGACTGATTTCCATTTTTGCCTCCTTATTTCGAATTATTTGCGCAGCACGGCGCCGTCCGCGCACACCAGCGATGCCTTCAGGATCTCGTCTTCGCGGTCGATCACCAGCTGGTCGTCCTTGTCGATGATCAGCTTGAGGAAATCGAGCACGTTGCGCGCGTACAGCGCCGAGGCGTCGGCGGCCACCAGGGTGGCCAGGTCCGGCTCGCCGACGATGTAGACGCCGTGCTTGAGCACCGTCTTGTTCAGCTCCGAGAGCGGGCAGTTGCCGCCTTGCGAGACGGCCAGGTCGACGATCACCGAGCCCGGTTTCATTGCCTTGACCGTCTCTTCCGAGATCAGCACCGGCGCCGGGCGGCCCGGGATCAGCGCGGTGGTGATGATGATGTCGGCCAGCTTGGCCCGTTCGTGCACCAGTTCGGCCTGGCGGCGCATCCAGTCGGCCGGCATGGCGCGCGCGTAGCCGCCGGCGCCCTTGGCGATTTCGCGCTCTTCATCGGTGATGAAGGGCACGTCGATGAACTTGGCGCCGAGCGACTCGACCTGTTCCTTGACGGGCGGGCGCACGTCGGACGCCTCGATCACGGCGCCGAGCCGCTTGGCGGTGGCGATCGCCTGCAGGCCGGCCACGCCGACGCCCATGATCAGCACGCGCGCCGCCTTGACGGTGCCGGCCGCGGTCATCAGCATCGGCATGAAGCGCTGGTAGGTGTTCGCCGCCACCATCACCGCCTTGTAGCCGGCGATGTTGGCCTGCGACGACAGCACGTCCATCGACTGCGCGCGCGTGATGCGCGGCACCGCTTCGAGCGCGAACGCCTGCAGGTTGGCGGCGGCCATCGCGGCGAGGTTGTCGGCGTCGAAGGGATTGAGCATGCCGATCAGGACCGCGGCGGGCTTCATCAGCGCGCGTTCGGCGCTGTCCGGTGCGCGCACCTTGAGCACCACTTCGGCGCCGAACGCGTCGGCGGCGCTGCCGACGGTCGCGCCGGCGGCCGCGTAGGCCTCGTCGGTGATGGATGCCATCAGGCCGGCGCCCGATTGCACGATGACCTGGTGTTTCGCGGCCATTTTCTTGACTGTCTCTGGCGTTGCAGCGACACGGGTTTCGCCCGGCCGCGTTTCGGCCGGTATGCCTATTCTCATGGATGCCTCCTGGATTGGATTGATAAACTGTCTACGATCTTACACGGAAAACGCACCAAACCGGACCTCGACCCTCCATTCTGCCGAATAAACGACGCCGCCGGGGCCTGGCGTTGCGCACTTCGTCGAATCGTTCAATAGCTGTCTCAGGTCAATGAAATCCTGATCCGAATGCGCTTCGGCCGCCATCGCCGGCCGGCGCGGCGGGCGGCGCCAAGGTAGAATGTCGGCTCTATTCGAAAGGCGCGCATGCCCAATACCTGGAAACCGTCAGTCACCGTCGCCGCCGTCATCGAACGCGACGGCCACTTCCTGCTGATTGAAGAAGAGACCAGCGAAGGGGTGCGGCTGAACCAGCCGGCCGGCCATCTCGACCCGCACGAGTCGCTCGAACAGGCGGTGGTGCGCGAGGTGCTCGAAGAAACCGCGCACGATTTCACGCCGAGCGCGCTGGTGGGCATGTACATGTCGCGCTACTGCTCGAAGCGGCGCGGCACCGACGTCACCTACCTGCGGTTTACCTTCTGCGGCACGGCCGGCAAGCAGCACGACCAGCCGCTCGACCATGGCATCATCCGCACGCTGTGGATGACGCGCGACGAAATCGCCGCCTGCGAAGAGCGCCACCGCAGCCCGATCGTGCTGCGCTGCGTCGACGATTACCTGGCCGGCATGCGCGCGCCGCTGGCCCTGATGCACACCCACCTCTCGGTATTCGAGGGCGGGCTCACTATGAAGACGGACGCAACATGAGCAAGAAAAAAGTCGTGATCGGGATGTCGGGCGGCGTCGACTCCTCGGTGGCGGCGTGGATGCTGAAGGAACAAGGCTACGAGGTGATCGGCCTGTTCATGAAAAACTGGGAAGACGACGACGACTCCGAATTCTGCTCCTCGCGGCAGGACTGGATCGACGCGGCCAGCGTCGCCGACGTCGTCGGGGTCGACATCGAGGCGGTCAACTTCGCCGCCGAATACAAGGACCGCGTGTTCGCCGAGTTCCTGCGCGAGTACCAGGCCGGCCGCACGCCGAACCCGGATGTGCTGTGCAATGCCGAGATCAAGTTCAAGGCCTTCCTCGACCACGCGATGCTGCTCGGCGCCGACCTGATCGCCACCGGCCACTATGCCAGGGTGCGCCAGCAGCCGGGCGGCGGCAAGTTCGAGCTGCTCAAGGCGGTCGACGCGACCAAGGACCAGAGCTACTTCCTGCACCGGCTGAACCAGGCGCAGTTGTCGAAGACGCTGTTCCCGCTGGGCGAGATCCCCAAGACGGAGGTGCGCAAGCTGGCCGAAAAGCTGGCGCTGCCGAACGCCGCGAAGAAGGATTCGACCGGCATCTGCTTCATCGGCGAGCGGCCGTTCCGCGACTTCCTGAACCGCTACCTGTCGTACACGCCGGGGCCGATGAAGACCGACGACGGCAAGACGGTAGGCCAGCACGTCGGCTTGTCGTTCTACACGCTCGGCCAGCGCAAGGGCATCGGCATCGGCGGCCTGAAAGCGCACCGCAACGCCGACGGCACCAGCGAGCCGTGGTTCGTCGCGCGCAAGGACATCGACGACAACACGCTATGGATCGTGCAGGGTCACGACCATCCGTGGCTGCTGTCGTCGTCGCTGGTGGCGGCGCAGGCGAGCTGGGTGGCCGGCACGGCGCCCGAAGCGCGCATGATGGCGGCCAAGACGCGCTACCGCCAGGCCGACGTCGGGTGCGGGCTGATCCCGAACGGCGACGACCGCTTCGAACTGCGCTTCAACGACCCGCAGTGGGCGGTCACGCCCGGGCAATCGGCGGTGCTGTACGACGGCGACGTCTGCCTCGGCGGCGGCATCATCGACAGCTCCACGCCGGTCTGAGCACGGGGTCAGGTCTGATATTCGGACATTTCGGCTTCATGAAATGTTCGAATGTAAGACCTGACCCCAGGCCGATCACAGGGTCGTCCCGAACCGCGCCGCAATCCAGCCGCTGACCGCCTCGAGCGCCGCTGGCGAAAAGGTCTCGCCGATCTCCGCATACTCCGCGATCGCCCCGCTGCGCGCCGACTGAAACAAATGATTGAGTCCCGCCAGCTGCAGCGTGGTCGCATCGCGGTTGCCCGCGCTCGCCAACCGGATGGCAG
>JARXKM010000405.1 GCA_030272785.1 Pseudomonadota bacterium | reverse complement strand
ATCGCATAAGCCGCCTTGACCCGGGCGGCATTGGGGTAGTTCCGGTTCGCCAGCATGACGATGCCGATCTTCTTCGCCGGCACGAACAGCACATAGCTGCCGAAGCCCCCAGTCGAGCCGGTCTTGTTGAACAGCGTCGGGCCGGCCGGCATGCGCGGCGCGCTGAGCCGCCGCGCTGGATTGGCGTCCATGGCCATGGATTGCGAATTGCCGTCGAGCAGGCGCTCGAGGGTCGCCGGATAGGGATACTGTTCCCATCCCAGCCCCTGCACCATCGCCCCGACTTCGAAGTAGCCGACCTGGGTGGCCTCGACCGCGCGGCGCATCGGCGCTGCCAGCTGGCCTGGCGCGATGTTCTCCTGCACGAAGTGGATCATGTCGGCCGCGCTCGATTTGACGCCGTAGGCTTCGGCATCGAACACGTCAGGATTGACCCGGATGGCCTTGTTGGCCTTGTTGTAGCCCCACGCGTAGTCGGCCTGCGCACTGGCCGGCACGATGACATAGGTGTGCCGCAGGCCGAGCTGCGGGAACAGCACGGTTTCCGCCGCGGCCGCAAAATCGCTCTTCATGGCAAGGGCGGTAATATGGCCGAACAAGCCGATGCTGGGGTTGGAATAACGGCGCACGGCGCCGGGGGCGGCGTCCGGCTTCCAGTGCGCGAAATAGGCCATCATCTGTGGCATGGTCGAAATCCCGTCGGGAACCTGCAGCGTCAATCCGCCCGCGGTATAGGTGCCGAGATGGAGCAGGCTGGCCTTGTCGATGGCGCTGCCGCGCAGCTGTGGCAGGTATTTGCCGGGATGGTCGTCGAGCGACAAGATGCCCTGCTCCTGCGCGTAGCCGGCCAGCGTTGCCGCGAACGTCTTGCTGACCGAGCCGAGCTCGAACACCGTGTGCTCGCTCACCGCCGCATGTTGCTCGCGCGACGCGACGCCATAGTTGAAGAAGTAAACCTGGCCATTGACCGTCACGGCGACCGCCATGCCGGGCACGTCGTGCTCGGCCATGACGGCGCGCATCGCCGCATCGACCGTCGAGCGCAGCGCGGCGTCGTCGTCGGCAGCCGCACTGGCGATGGGAAAACTACAGGCGCAAGCAAGCGCAAGCGCAGCGCGAACGAGATGTTTGGGGGGCAAAATCACGGATGTTTTCCTCATTTTTAAAAAAGGCGAGGTGCAACTTACTGCGCGTCGGTCGCGCGCAGCAGCGATGGGTCGCCGTTCAGCGCGAATGGCAGCGCCCTGGCCCAGCGATTGGCGGACAGCGAAAACGTCAGCGCGCGCACCTGGTGGTACCAGCCGGCCGGCACGTACAGGAGCTCGCCGGGATTGACGATGCACTCGGTCATCGATGCCTGGCGCGCAAGGGGGAATTTCTCGAAATCGGGCGCCTCGGGGTCGAACGGCGAACCGAACAGGATGGCGTTCGCCTCGCTCGGATAGAGAAATACGTCGTGGTGGGGCGGCGCCAGGAAGATGCGCTTGGTGCCCCATATTTGCGCGAAAATATTATCGTCATAGTCGCAATGCAGCGGCGTCACCGTGCCGGCCGGGCCCAGCCAAAAGCGCGGCGGCCCCATCTTGCCGAAGTACGCGGGCCAGTGGCACATCGCGTTCAGTTCGCGCAGTTCCAGGTTGCCCAGGTACGGCGGCAAGTCGTCGGTGCCGGCGGCGACCAGGTCCAGATACTCCAGCATCGACATGTCCTGCATCGCCCGGTCCGGCGCGAAGGCGGTGTTGATGTAGTCGCCGACCCGCGCGCGCACGCGCAGGTCGCTGAAGCGATCGCGCAACGTTTGCGGGGTGAGCGATGACAAGGGCCAGCGGTTGACCAGCCCGGTGATGACAAACGGCAGGCCGTGCGCGGCAAGCGCGCGGAACGCCGCGGCATCGAGCATGCCCATGCGCGGCACGGCGGAAATGCCCGGCAGGTCGCGGCCCGCGGCGCGGATCGCCGCGCGCATCGCGTCGATCGAGGTGACGCCGCGCACGTGGGCATCCTTGCGCTCGCGCGCCTGCTGGCGGGCGAGCGCGTCCTCGGGCGAGGCAAGCGGCGGCGCGGTTCTGGACGGCGGCAAGCGCGCCGATGTGCGTGCCGGCGGCAGTGCTGGCCCCTTCACCGAATTGTTCTCTGTTGACATGTCGACATCTCGTAGGCGGCCCGCAGCGGCCAGTTGGCGCAATTATACAAGTTCGCAAATTGCATCGACGGGCGCGGTCGCCCGCAGATGTGCACACAAAAGAAGAAAGATAGGACTCAAGGGTGATAAGTAGTATATTCATTATGCGCATCGGGTAGCGGAGCACCTGCAGCGCGGAGCCGGGTTCCCTTCACAGGACTTTCTTTCGATGCCAAGCATGGATGAATTCGCCAGGTCCGCCCCTTCGCGCGAGGACGCGCTCGCCGACTCGCCGCGCATCGATGCGCTGACGCGTGAAAACCAGCGGCTGCGCGATGCCCTCGCCGCGCTGCAGTCCTTGCAGCAGATGACCGCGCACCCGCCCGGCATTGTCGAACCGCAAAACTTGCGCGATGCCAACGAACGCCTGGTGCAGGCCACCTTGGGCGCCCAGAATACGAGCAGCGCCGCGCAGTCGCTGAACCGCCGCCAGATGATTTTCCTGTCGATGCTGGCGCACGAACTGCGTAATCCGCTGGCACCGATCGCCGCCGCCAACACCCTGCTCGACGGACTCGGCGCGGTCCACCCGCTGCTGCCCAAGCTGAGCGCCGTGCTGCACCGCCAGGTCGATCAACTGGTGCACCTGGTGGACGACTTGCTCGATGTGTCGCGTATCGCCAGCGGCAAGATTTCGCTGCAAAAACGCAAGGTGGCGCTGCGCGACGTGATCGACAGCGCCATCGAGGCGGTGCAACCGGCGTTCAACATGCGCGGCCAACAGGTGTGCGTCGGCGTGTCGCCGGCGACGCTGCTGCTCGATGCCGACCCGGTCAGGCTGGCCCAGCTGTTGACCAACCTCTTGGTCAATGCCAGCAAGTTCAGCGGGGCGAACGCGACGATCTGGCTGTCGGCCATGCTGCAAGACGGTTACGTCGTGGTGTCGGTGCGCGATCAGGGGGCCGGCATCGCGCCGGCGCTGCTGCCGCATGTGTTCGACCTGTTCACGCAGGGCGAACAGACGCTGGACCGGGCCACGGGCGGGCTCGGCATCGGCCTGGCGCTGGTGCGCACGATTGCGGAAATGCATGGCGGCGCGGTCACGGTGGCCAGCGACGGGCCCGGCTGCGGCAGCGAATTTCGCGTCGCGCTGCCGCTGCCGGCGCCCGCGCTTGGTCCGGCGCCGGGGACGGCGTTATCGGCCTGCGCCACGCCGCGGTGAAACGCGCCCGGGCGGCGGGCGCGCGCGCCTGCCGAATTCGGCACAATGTGTGTCTTTATGGTCTAAAATAGCGAAAAATTTTGCAATTCAACACTTCGGCAAATCACATGGCAACAGACGACGATTCACCGCGGGCAATCATTGGCAACGCCCTTGCGCGCAATCCCGAGGCGATCGTCAACACCAGTATCGAACTGCTGGAACTGTTGGCCAACGGGCTGATCGGGATCATCGGAGAACAAGGCTTCGACACCTTGTTGTATCGGAGCGTACATCGCGTCAATCTCGAGTATCCGTGGATGATGTTCGACCCGCGCTCGCGCCCGGCGGACCCGGAGTTCCACCTCCTGCGCGCCTGTTTCGAGGACCAGGACGTGGTGCAGACACGCGCCGCGAGCACGCTGCTGTTCGACACATTCATCGACATTCTCGGTCTGCTAATTGGAGAACATCTTACGATGTTGATTCTGCATGCGGCCTTGGGTCGCCGCGGCGGAGCGGCAAAAAATAGCAAGGAGCAGCATAATGGGTAAGCGCGTAGCAATCGGCCGGTTGGTAACAGGCGTTCCGGGGTTCGACGAACTGATGGGGGGCGGGGTTCCCGAGTTTTCGTTCAACCTGATTGCCGGCACGCCCGGCAGCGGCAAGACGACGCTGGCGCA
>JARXKM010000404.1 GCA_030272785.1 Pseudomonadota bacterium | reverse complement strand
ACGCCGACGCCCAGCAGCAGCAGCGCCAGCGCCAGCGCACCGAGCGAGAAAACGATCACGCGGTGGCGTATCGTCGCTTCGACGGTGTCGACGTAGACGCCCGAGCCGATCACCCAGCCCCACGGAGCGTAGCCCTTGACGTAGGAGACCTTGCGCACCGGCGTGTCGCTGCCCGGCTTGGGCCACATGTATTCGACCGAGCCGGCGCCGCTGGCCTTGACAACGTTGACGAATTCGACAAACAGGAATTTGCCCTCCGGGTCCTTGTTTTGCGACAGGTCCTTGGTTTCGAGCTCAGGCTTGATCGGGTGCATGATCATCACCGGCGTCATATCGTTGACCCAGAAGTATTCGTTGCCTGAGTAGCGCAGGCTCCTGAGCGCGTCGAGCGCCATTTTCTGCGCCGCTTCCTTGGTCAGCTTGCCGGCCGCGGCCTGGCTGCCAAAATGGCCCAGCACGCCGTACGCGGTTTCCACTGCCTGCTGCACGCTCGCTTTGCGTTCCTGCATGATGAGTGCGCGTTCCGAGTACAGGAACAGGGCGGTGAGCAGGGCGACGCCGGCGACCGCGCTGGCGATCAGGATGGCGAGTTTCTTGGCGATACTCAGGGATTGCAGATGCAGGAGCGCCATTGATTGTCCTTTTATTTTGGGTGATTCGTCTCCGGCCCGCCCTGTGTACAGACGTGTGCGGCCTTGATCCAGAATCGCACGCACGTTGATGCAAGTCAACATTTGCACTGAAATACTCGACGGCGCCGCCACACCGTTGTGCATGCAGCAATTGCCTCGGCGGGGCCAATGCACGGCGACGCACCGGTGCGCTGCGGCGGCGCCCGCGCGTTCAATCAGGATGCCGCGCATGCAGGGTGGTCGGCGGACCGGCACGCGCGTTCAGTCAGGTCAATCGGGAGTCGATTCCGCGCCACTGCGCGGCGCTTAGCAAGACGGCAAGCCACCGATCAGCATGACGATGGCGTCGAGCGTGGCGTCGCCGGCCTGGTAGCACACCAGCCATCGCGCCAGCTGCTGCGCGTTCAGCGGTCCGGTCAATACGGCCAATTCGGCCGGCAAGGCATGCGCCAGGCGCGCCAGGTCGGCCATATCGAGGCCCGCCATGGCGTGGTCGACGCGCGCTGCAATCCGCGGGCGCGCCGCGTAGGCGTTGTCGAGGTAGATGGCCAGGTCGAAGTCAACAGCACCAGCGGCGCCGCCCTCCACCTCCGGCGCCGGCACCTGCTGCAAGGCGCCGATCTCGTGCCGCACCTGCGCCGCAAAGTCGGCGCCGCCATCCCAGCGCTCGCGCAGCGCCGCCGTATCCATCTGCCCCAACAGGGCCAGCGCCTGCGCTTCGCTGCCGGCCGGCGGATCGGCAGCGCCGTCATCGATCTCGCGCGCCAACTGATCGAGCGCCAGTTCGGCCAGGCAGTTGGCATGGATGTACAAATATTCGAACGCCGCGCGCTCCATCGCCAGCGCCGTCACAAGGCCACGCCGTTGGCGATGGCGAAGCCGCCGGCGACCACCAGCGGCATCGCCACCAGGTGATGGCCGAGCGTGTTGACCGCGTGCGATGCCATCGCGTTGAGCCGCGCCAGCATGGCCCCCAGGATGCGCCCGATGATCTGCGTGGTGAAGTCGGCGCCGGCCGCCACCGTGATGCCCGCCCACGTCGCGGCGTGGCGCAACAGGGTGAACACCTGGCTGCCGAAGGCGCTCAGCCTGGTCATCCCGTTGAGCAGCATCTCGGCCAGCAAGTCGACCGCGGTCAGGCCAAGAATCAGCGATGCGCTGATGCCTTTCAAGACGTGGGCGAACAGCTTGAACAGGATGCCGAGCGTTTTGGCCGACGCGTATTGCACCCAGCCCGGGTTGTTGTCTTCGTGGAGCAGCCACTTGGCCAGCACGCAGTTGTCGTGATCGGTCTGGCGCGCGTAGGCCCGCGCGATGTCCCAGGTCAGCATCGGACTGCTCGCCACCGAGCGGATGTAGCGTTCCATGTCGTGGTTGGCGGTGCTGAACAGGGAACCGGTAGGCGACGGCAGGGTAAAATTGTTGGTGTCGGAGTACGACGGGTTGACGTGTATGTAGGGGAACGGTCCGATCAGCGACACCGGGTCGAGATCGTGCGCCACCCGGTAGATATTGTCCTTGCCGATCGCCTTGTGCATCGCCGCGTAGCTCTGGAAGGCGCCGACCCGCGGGCTGCCGAAGGTGTACAGCCTGACCTTCTTGCCCTGTTTGGCGTAATGGGCCGCCATTAAGGTGGCGACCGCGCCGCCCAGGCTGTGGCCGACGCAATGGACGACGTCGCAATCCATGATTGCGCCGTCGTCGCGCGCCAGGTTGGCCAGCACGCTGTCGAAGGTGGTCTTGAAGCCCTTGTGGACCTGGCCGTAGTCGCCGAAGCTGGTCATCGCCGCGCGCGCGTCGGTGAGCAGGTCGGGCGCGCCCAGTTCCGGGCGGGTGCCGCGGGTGGCGATCACGGCGTGGCGGCAGGCGCCCTTGGTGACGTTCAACAGGTAGCCAAAGCCGGAACTGGTGCCGATGCCGGACGTGCCGCCCACCACCCGCTTCAGCTTCGCATCGGCCAGCCCGGTGCCCTTCAAACTGGTGTTGACGGCGCCCGGTTTGACGACGCCGGCGGTGCCGGCACCGAGCACCCGGTCGCGCACATTGGCGCGCGTTTCGATGCCGGCCACCGGCGCCTCCTTGCACCAGTCCTTCAAGGTGAAGTAGGAATTGGTCGCGATATACGACGCTTCGAGCGGGGTCAACACATCATCGACAGGCATGCCACTTCCTTTCGGATCGCGATTACGGGTTCACAGCACCTTGCCCAGGTCGAGCGACCAGGTGAAATCCTTCGGCTGCTTGCGCTTGTCGCGCGTTTGCAGCCACAGCGTCTTGCCCTGCATTGCCCAACTGCGCACGTTGCCGTCGTCGATGCCGAGCGTGAGCACTTCCAGGCCTTGCGGAAAGCGCGTGGAAAACAGCACCAGGTGATTCTGCTGGTAGGCGAAATTACCGGCGCCGAGGCGGATCACGCCGGTGCGATACAGCAGCAGCATCGCTTCCGGCGTGGCCGCCAGCGTCTCGAAGGAGCTGAACGGCGGTGCGCTCGACATCTCCGGCTCGATCACGGCGATGCGGCGAAACTGCTGGCTGGCGCGCTGATACACGTAGAGCGCTTCCTTCATGATCGGGCTGGTGTAGCTGACCGACAGCGCCACCTGCTGCGCCGGCAGGCAGGCCGCCGCCACCGGAAAATACAGCTGCCAGGACGCCTGTGCGGGATCGAGCGTCACCGGGCGCTGCTTGACGAAGCGCGCTGGCTGGTCGGCCGACAATTCCCACACCTGCATGTGCGCGCCGGCGTCGGCCAGGATCGCCAGCGCCGGCTGGCCGGCGCCGACCGGGATGCGAAACACCGGCTGGGTTTCGCCAGCGACGGTCTGGTCGGCCCACGCGCCGCCGGGCGCCTGGCCGCGCAGCTGAAGCACCTGGCAGGGCGGATACGATGGCAGCACCGCGGGCGCCGGCTGGCCGGGCAGCGCCGGCTGTTTCTGCAACGCCGCGCCCAGCTCGGGGGCGGTGGCGCTGGCCGCCTGCGCCGCCTTTCTGGCGCCGAAAAGTCCAAACATTGCGTGCTCGCCTTTCTGATCCGATAGAGCATACGCAGCGGCCGACACGCACAGCAGGGCGGCGCCGCACAGTCGGTACTTGCTGCTCGCTGTCAGGTTCATATCGTCGTACGCATGATGGGCATGGAACTGATCGGGTGGACGGCAGAGCCGACTTCCGGCAGCGTTGCAAATAGACTAACTTGTCCGGAACGATTTGTCTAATAGTAGAAAGTGATGGGCGCGGCCGTCGCGCTTTGCGTGCCGAGCGCCGCGGCGGGCGGATGCTAGTAGAATCTGCAGCACGACCGAGAGCGAACGGAGAATCAATGGAATGCGATGTACTGACCCTGGCCGGGCTGTGGAATTCGGGACCGCAACACTGGCAGACGCTGTGGGAACACCAGCACC
>JARXKM010000403.1 GCA_030272785.1 Pseudomonadota bacterium | reverse complement strand
GGCAACGGCTGCGTGCCGATCCATAACCTGATGGAAGATGCGGCCACCGCCGAGATCAGCCGTTCGCAGGTGTGGCAGTGGATTCGTTCGAGCAAGGGTGTGCTCGAAGACGGCCGCAAGGTCACCGCCGACATGGTGCGCGCGATGATTCCGGAAGAGCTGGCCAAGGTGAAGGTCGATGCGCCGAACGGCGACAACCCGACCTACGTGCGGGCCGCGCAAATTTTCGAAGAGATGGCAACCTCGGACTCGTTCGCCGAGTTCCTGACCCTGCCGCTGTACGAAGAGATCTAAGGCGCGCTTAGCGCCGGCGCTGCGCGAGCGGCGCCTGCGCGAGGAAATCGGCGAGCGCGCGCTCGTCGATGCGCTGCCCCTGCAGGTGAGCGATCAAGGCGTCGATCCGGTCGCCGCCCCAGAACAATTCGTCGCCGACGCGAAACGTCGGCACGCCGAACACGCCGCCGGCAATCGCCTGGTCGGTATCGGCCGCCAGTTGCGCCTTGACCGCGTCCTGCTGCGCCGCCGCGCGCATGGCAGTGCCATCGAGGCCGCAGTTTGTCGCCAGCTTCACCAGGACCGCCGCGTCCGACACATCCGCCCCGCCTTCCCAGCAGCCACGCATGACCGCCAGCGCGAAGCGTCGCCGGTCGTCCTGGCTTGTCAATGTCACGCACATGCGCAGCGCCTGCAAGGGATTGAACGGATGGCCGGGCGGTCCCTTGAAGGCCAGGCCCGCGCGCGCGGCCTCGCGCATCACATCGCGGAAAATATAGGCGCGCTTGGCCGGCACTTCCGCCGGGCCGATGTTGCCGTGCGCGTTCAGCAGCGCGGCGAACAGCACCGGTTGGAAGGCGATTTGCGCGCCCGCCGCTTCGATCCGTTCGAGCGCGTTGGCGGCCAGCCAGGCATACGGGCTGACCGGGTCGAAGTAGAAGGTGACGACGGGCATGGTAGCTCCACGAGTATCGCTCAATTTGTGACGTCGCATTGGGGGCAGACCCAGCGTTGACCCTGGGTCCAACCCCGGTGCAGCCTCAGTAGGTATTTTTCCATTCGCGCAGGGCGATAAAGGCGGCCAGCGGCGCGGCGCCAGCGTCGAGCCGTCCGGCGGCGACGAGGCTGGCGACGATCTCCGGCTGGCGGTAGCGCAGGAACGGGTTGGTGGCGGTTTCGACGCCGATGGTGGACGGCACGGTGGCCAGGCCGGCGGCGCGCTTGGCGCCGTCGCGTTCGATCCGCTCGCGCAGTTGCCCGTTGCCGGGTTCGACCGCGCTGGCGAAGCGCAGGTTGGCCAGTGTATATTCGTGCGCACAGTAGACGTTGGTGTCTTCCGGCAAGGCGGCCAGCTTGGCCAGCGAGGCGGCCATCTGCTGCGGCGTGCCTTCGAAAATGCGCCCGCAGCCGCCGGCGAACAGGGTGTCACCGCAAAACAGCCAGTGCGCGCCGGGCGTTTCGCGCACGTAGGCGATGTGTCCGCTGGTGTGGCCGGGCACGTCGAGCACGCGTAACGTCAATGCCAGGCCGGGCACCGCGACCAGGTCGCCTTCGCCGAGCGGCGTGGTGACGGCGGCGATGGCGTCGTTGCGCGGGCCGAACACGGGCACGTGCGCGTGGCTGAGCAGGCCCGGCACGCCGCCGATGTGGTCAGCATGGTGATGGGTGAGTAGAATGGCGGTGAGGGTGAGCTGGTGCGCGGCCAGGGCGGCGAGGATGGGTGCGCTGTCGCCGGGGTCGATGACGGCGGCGTTGACGCCGTCATGCACCAGCCACAGGTAGTTGTCCTTGAACGCGGGGACGGCAAGCACGCGCAGAGGGTGGGGCGGTAAATTGATCATGGTGTGGGCTTCGAAAAAGGCGGGCATGGACAGCGCGGCATCGGAAAAATCCATTATAGCGCTCGACGGCTGGCTGCAAACGCCGGCCGGCGCCTACGTGCGGGCATGGGAGCAGGCCTGCCTGGACGACCTGACGGCCGACATTTTCGGGTACAACGCGGTGCAGATCGGACTGCCGCAAATCGAAGCGCTGGCGGCCAATCGCATGCCCAGCAAGTGGCAGGCGGCCACGCGCGCGTCGAACGTCGACCAGCTGGCGATGAGCGCGGCCGGCAAGCAGGTCGCCGTCGCGCTCGACTTCACCGAGTTGCCGTTCGCTTCGCAAAGCCTGGACTTGGTGGTGCTGCCGCACGTGCTCGAATTCGCCGCCGAGCCGCACCAAGTATTGCGCGAAGTGGAGCGGGTGCTGATACCCGAAGGCCAGCTGATCATCTGCGGCTTCAATCCGGCCAGCCTGTGGGGCGTGCGCCAGGGCATGGGCAAGCTGGCGCGCAGCCCGTATCTGCCGGTGACCGGCGAATTCATTTCTATGCCGCGCATGAAAGACTGGTTAAAATTGTTGAATCTGGGCGTCAGCCGCAGCCATTTCGGCTGCTATGCGCCGCCGTGCCGCACCGCCAAATGGCTCGCGCGCTTCGCTTTCATGGAAACGTCCGGCCAGCGCTGGTGGCCGTATCTGGGTGCGGTGTACATGGTGCATGCAATCAAGCGCGTCAAGGGCATGACCATCATCGGTCCAGCCTGGAACAGAAAAACGGCGGCGGGCACACAAGCCGTGCCGGCAACTAACAGAAAAACAGAAAGTAAATCCGCAGGATGAGCAAAGTAGAAATTTTTACCGATGGCGCGTGCAAGGGCAATCCGGGCACCGGCGGCTGGGGCGCCTTGTTGACGGTCGACGGGCATGAGAAGGAAATCTTTGGCGGCGAACTGAATACCACCAACAACCGCATGGAGTTGCGCGCCGTGATCGAAGCGCTGACCACCTTGACGCGGCCGTGCGAAGTGGTGCTGCATACCGACAGCCAGTACGTCCAGAAGGGCATTTCGGAGTGGATCCACGGCTGGAAGAAGCGCGGCTGGAAAACCGCCGCCAAGGAGCCGGTCAAGAACGAGGACTTGTGGAAGGCGCTCGACGCGATCCAGGCGACGCACAAGGTCGACTGGCGCTGGGTGCGCGGTCACAACGGCCATCCCGGCAACGAGCGTGCCGATGTGCTGGCCAACCGCGGCGTCGAGACGGTCCGCAAGTAGGCGCTGGCAAGCGCAAGCAAGCGCAAGCAAGCGCAAGCAGGCGCGAGCTGGCCGCGGCGGCGCCTTGCTATACTGCGGCGCGCCATCCCTTTTCCACGTTCCGAATCCACTTGAGTCCCCATGCGTCAAATTGTCCTCGATACTGAAACTACCGGCCTGAACCCGCGCACGGGCGACCGCGTCATCGAAATCGGCTGCGTCGAACTGCACAACCGCATGCTGACCGGGAATAACTTCCACCGCTACATCAATCCGGACCGCGATTCGGAGGAGGGCGCGCTGGCGGTGCACGGCTTGACCACCGAGTTCCTGCGCGACAAGCCGCGCTTCGCCGAGATCGCCGAGGAATTGCGCAGCTACATCCAGGGCGCCGAAGTGATCATCCACAACGCGCCGTTCGACCTGGGCTTTCTCAATGCCGAGTTCAAGCTGCTCGGCCTGCCGACCTTCACCGAGCACTGCGGCAGCGTGATCGACACCTTGGTCAATGCCAAGGAAATGCATCCGGGCAAACGCAACTCGCTCGACGCGTTGTGCGACCGCTACGGCGTGTCGAACGCGCACCGCAAGCTGCACGGCGCGCTGCTCGATGCCGAGTTGCTCGCTGACGTCTACCTGTCGATGACGCGCGGACAGAATTCGCTGTCGATGGACATGGAAGAAGAATCGAGCGCCGGTGGCGAACTGCTCGAAGCGGTGCCGCTGGCGGCCATTTTCGTGCTGGCCGCCTCGGCCGACGAAGTGGCCGAGCACGAAGGCGTGCTGGGCGGGCTAGACAAGGCTGTGAAAGGCAGCTGCATCTGGAGAAATTACGCAGCAGCATAAATTATCCGTGACGTTTGCGCCGCCGTATGCGATAATTCGCCCCGCTTTGGGAGGTTAGCTCAGGGGTAGAGCACTGCATTCACACTGCAGGGGTCGCAAGTTCGAAACTTGCACTTCCCACCAA
>JARXKM010000402.1 GCA_030272785.1 Pseudomonadota bacterium | reverse complement strand
AACGCTTTCTCGAACTCGGGCATGTTGACCATCAGGCCATTGACGCGGTATTTGCCAGGCGAGTGCGGGTCGGTCAGCGCATGGACGCGCGAATCCTCCGGCCGGTTGTTTTCGCAGGCCCACTGGGCATTGCCGACGAAGTAGCGCTGCTCGGGCGTGAGGCCGTCGCGCGGGCCGGACGCCTGCTCGGGCATGCTGGCCATCTGGGTCTTCCACGCCATCCAGCCGAGGATCAGGCCACCGAGGTCGGCAACGTCTTCGCCGAGCGTGAGCTTGCTGTTGATCTTGATGTCGTCGACCACCACGTACTGCGCGTACTGGTCAACGATGCACTGGGAGCGCTGGACGAATTCCTTGGCGTCTTTCTTGGTCCACCAGTCCTTCAGGTTGCCCTGCGCGTCGAACTGGCGGCCCTCGTCGTCGAACGCGTGGGTCAGTTCGTGGCCGATGGTGGCGCCGGTGTTGCCGTAGTTCGGCGCGTCGTCCATCTTGGCGTCGTACAGCGGCGGCTGCAGCACGCCGGCCGGGAAATTGATGTCGTTCATCTGCGGGTTGTAGTAGGCGTTCACCGTCGGCGGCGTCATGCCCCACTCCTTGCGGTCGAGCGGCTTGCCGATCTTGGCGAGCTGGCGGCGCGTCTCGAAGACGTTGCCGCGCTCGATATTGCCGGCAAAATCATCGCGCTTGACGACGTAACTGGAGTAGTCGCGCCACACATCGGGATAGCCGATCTTGTTGACGATAGTGTGCAGTTTTTGCTGCGCGCGTTCCTTGGTGGCGGCGCTCATCCAGGTCAGCGATTCGATGTCCTTTTCCATCGCCTGCTCGATCTGCTGCGTCATGTGCAGTGCCTTCGCCTTCAACTCCGGGCTGAACGAGCGGCTGACGAATTCCTGGCCGAGCGCTTCGCCCAGCTGGGCGTCGACCAGGGTCACGCAACGCTTCCAGCGCGGCGGCTGCTCCTTTACGCCGCGCAGCGTCTTGCTGAAGAAGTCGAAGTGTTCGTTGTCGAATGCCTTCGACAGCGCCGACGCGTTGGCGCGCGCGACGTGCCAGCGCAGGTAGGTCTTGATGGCGCCGAGCTCATTGCCGCGCCACTGCTTGTCAAGCTCCCGATAGAAGGCCGGCTCGGTGACGTTGAAGGTATCGAGCTTGTCTTCGCCGAGCGCGGCCAGGTAGGCGTGCCAGTCGAAGCCGGGCGTGAGCGCCTGCAGACCCTTGGCACTGACCTTGTGGAACAGCTTGTGCGGATCGCGCTTGTCGACCCGCGACAAGGTGGCCTTGGCGAGCGCGGTTTCGATCTTCATCACGGTGGCCGCCGCGCGCGCGGCCTGGTCGGCGCTGTCGCCGAGCAGCACGAACGTGCGGGCGATGTGGGCGACGTACTTGGCGCGGATCTCGGCCGACTTGGCATCCTTGTTGAAGTACGAATCGCGATCCGGCAAGCCGATGCCGCCGCCGCTGGCGAAGGCGATCACGCGCGAGGAATCGCCGAAGTCCTGGCTCGAACTGAAGCCGAAGAACAGGCTGTCGTCGGCCAGCGCCAGGTGCAGGCCGGCCAGCACCGCCGGCAGGTCGCGCAGCGAGCGCATGGCGTCGATGCGCTCGAAGTACGGCTGCAGCGGCGCGGCGCCGCGCCGCTCGATGGCCGCTTCGTCCATGCAGGCGGCGAAATAGTCGCCGGTCTTTTGCTGGGTGGCGTTGCGGCCGGCGCCCTGCCTGGCCAGGCCGTCGAGGATGCCCCACAGGTAGCGCTGGTTATCCTGGGTCAGCTTGCCGTAGACCGACCAGCGCGCCTGGTCGGCCGGGATCGGATTGTTCTTTATCCAGCCGCCGCAGGCATACTGGTAGAAGTCGACGCACGGGTCGGCCGCCTTGTCCATCGCGTTCACGTCCAGTCCCGGGGTGTAGGGAAAGGTGGTCGCCGGCTGCTCGGGCTTGGGCGCCTGGGCGGCGGCGAGCGTGGTCAGGCCGGCGGCGCTGAACGAAACGAGGATACGGGCTAGCTGGCGCATGGGCGGTCACTCCAAATCAAATCGCCCATGCTGCCATAGATGGTTTGACAACGCAACGCGCGCGTCGCCGTGCCGGTCAGGCGGCCGGCGCCGGCGCCGCCAGGCCGCGTGCCAGCGCATCCTTGATCAGCTCGCGGGTGCGCTTTTCGGCGGCATGCGCCTCGCCGTCGATCTGCTTGCCCAGCACCGCCATCTGCTTGCCCAGCGCGTCCATCGGCTTGCCGGCCTCCTTCATCTGGCCGCTGATGGTCTCGATCGGCTGGCGCGCTTCGCGCATCTGCTCGCCGGCGCCGCGCATCGCCTCGCCCTGCTGCCCCATTTGCTGGCCGAGCGCGGCCATCTGCGTAGTCAGGTCGTCCATCTGGCGGTGCAAGGCGTCGCGCTGCGCCGCGCTGGCGCCTTCCATCTGGCGGCCCAGCTTTTCCATCTGGCGGCCCAGGCGCTGCTGGTCGCGCGCCAGCCGTTCGATCTTGCGCTCACCCTTGCGCATGTCGCCGCGGCCCGCTTCGGCGGCCTTTTCGGCCACCTGCTCCATCTGCCGGCCAAGCGCTTCCATCGCCTTGCCATGCTGGTCCATCTGGCGCCCGTAGCCGTCCATCTGGTCGCCCAGCCGCTGCACCGGCGCCCAGGCATCGACCACGTTCGCCACCACGCCGGCGTCGCGCACCACATAGCTCTTGCCGTCGTGGCGGAACCACAGGAACTCGCCGCCGATGGCGCGCCTGGCCGCCTCGATCTCCTTCCAGTCGGCGCGGCTGCCGCTGCCGCTGGTGCCGGGCTGGCCGGGGCGCACCAGCGCGTAGGCTTCGCCGCTGTTGCCATGGATTTGCGTGCGCTCCGTTTTGGGCGCGGCCGGCGCGTTCTGCGCGTTGGCGTAGAACGCGGCGCAGGCAGCGGCCAGGCCGAGGATCGGCAGCGCCATCTTCCAGTTCAGCGGTTCGGACTGCGGACGTACCAGGCGTTTGATGCGGTTCATGAGATTTCCTCCGTGTGCGGCGTGGGCCAGGTTGGGGGTGGTGACGAGCTGGAATCGATCCAGCTCGGATAATGCCAATGCCAGGCGGCGCGGCTCGCCCAGCATGGCGGCGGCGATGTCGTCGGCGATCTGTTCGCGTTCGAGCCGGATGCGGTGCGACAGCCACCAGACGGCCGGGTGGTAGAACAGCACGATCTCGATCGCGCTCTGGACCAGGTTGACCAGGTAATCGTGGCGCCGGATGTGCGCCAGTTCGTGCGCCAGCAGCGCTTCGAGCAGGTCGACCGGCATGCCGCAAGCGAGCGACGCCGGCAGCAGCACGACCGGGCGCCACCAGCCGGCGGTGATCGGGCTGGCCAGGTCGTCGACCAGGCCTAGCCGCACCGGCCGGGCGATGCCGAGGCGGCCCGCCAGCAACGTCAGCCTGGCCTGCCACAACGGGTCGGTGCGCGACTGCGACGGCTGCATGCGGCGGCGCACCCACAGCAGGCCAAGCACCATGCGCAGGGCCAGCGCGGCGGTGCCGCTCGCCCACAGCAGCATCAGCAGCGGCAGGCGCGCCTGCAAGGCCTGCTCCCACAGCGCCAGCCGGCCGGCGCCGAGCGCCGCCGCGGCAGGGCTGGCGGCTCCTGGCACGTCGGCCTGCGCCAGCGGCAGCAGCACGGTGGTGGCGGCGTGGCTATAGGCGATGCGCCCGAACGTGCCGGCCAGCGGCAGCGCTGCGCACACCAGCAGGGCGGCGCAGGCGACCGCGTAACGGGTCTGCGGACGCGCGCCGCGCAACAGGGCCAGCGCCAGCGCGGCGAAACAGCCGACCAGCGCGCCCTGCCAGGTGAAGTCGAGCAGCGCCCACGCCAGCGCGTTCATCGGGGCCATCCAGGGCGGGTCGGTTGCATGCGGTCTCCAATATCGATGAAGTAGAATAAAATATCTAGATTAAAAAGTCTAGAAGTATTTTTCTACTTTGCGCGCGCAGGGCGGCAGCATCAGATTAAGGACGAACGGCGCCCGCTTCCATCGGCGTGCGATGGACGGCAGGAATCGGGGA
>JARXKM010000401.1 GCA_030272785.1 Pseudomonadota bacterium | reverse complement strand
AGTCCGTTACTTTTCGTGACTTTGTTGCGGCACTGCCTGCCCCATCCGCGGATCCGCCCCCGTTTCTTCATCCAGACGCAGCCTCACCGTTCGGCCCGGAGTGAATGTTCACACCTGGCCGAAGCAGCATCCTTGCAGGGTCACAGAGCGCAAAGCCGGCCTCCCTGCCTCACCCTCAGAACGGAGACACCATTCATGGCTTACGCATTTCCACGCATACTCACGCGCCTCGTCGCGTCCTTGCTGATCCTCGCGCCATGCCTGCTGGTCCAGGCCCAGGCCCAGGTCACGGCCGGCCCCGGCGCCTGGAGCAGCAACCAGACCTGGGCCGCCGACAGCGTCAACGGCGGCAGCCTGACCGGCTACTTTTATTGGCCGGCGAGCCAGCCCACCCTGGCCGGCAAGCGCGCGCTGGTGCTGGTGCTGCACGGCTGCACCCAGACCGCGCTCGGCGACGTCATCAACAGCACCGGCGACGGCGGCTTCAACTGGAAGGCGGCGGGCGACCAGTACGGCGCCGTGATCCTGGCGCCGAATGCCACCGGCAACGTCTACAGCAACCACTGCTGGGACTACGCCAGCACCAGCCACAGCCGCACCGCCGGCCACGACGCCATCCTGCTCGACCTGGTCAACCGTTTCGTCACCAACCCGCAGTATGCGATCGACCCGAACCAGGTGTACGTCACCGGCCTGTCGTCGGGCGGCGGCGAAACCATGGCGCTCGGCTGCTTCGCGCCGGACATCTTCGCCGGCATCGGCATCAACGCCGGTCCGCCGCCCGGCACCACCACCGCGCAGATCGGCTTCGTGCCGTCGGGCTACACCGCCACCACCGCGGCCAACAACTGCAAGGCGCTGGCCGGCAGCAACCTGCCGAAATTCGCCACCCAGATCGCCGGCGTCGTGTGGGGCACCACCGACTACACGGTGGCGCAGGCTTACGGTCCGATGGACGCGGCGGCGATGCGGCTGTCGTACGGCGGCACCTTCACCCAGGGCACGACGCAAAGCGTGGCGACCGGCGGCAGCAACATCCCCTACACCGACAGCAACGGCAAGCTGCGCACCTCGGAGATGACGATCACCGGCATGGCGCACGCGTGGCCGGCCGGCAGCGGCGGCCAGAACGCCAATTACGTTGACGCGACCCACGTCAACTACCCGTCGTTCGTGATGAATTTCTGGTACCAGAACAACCTGCGCGTGAGCACCGTCGCCGCGCCGGCGATGACGTCGTGCAGCGCCAGCGTGTCCGGCAGCACCGCCACGGTGGCCGGCGCCGGCACCGACAGCGCCGGCAGCATCAGCAGCTACAAGGTGGTGCTGAGCGGCGCCTCGCCGGTGACCGATGCGGCGGCGGGCAGCGGCGCCAGCTTCAGCAAGGCGTATGCGGCGCTGGCGAACGGCTACTACACCGGCAGCGTGACGGCCACCGACAGCGGCACCGGGCTCACTTCGGCGGCCTGCAACATCGCCCAGTTCCTGGTCGGCCCGCCGCCGGCGATCCTGCCGCCGGCCGGCCTGGCCGTCGGCGCCGCCACCGCCAGTTCGATCGCGCTGTCGTGGAACGCCGCCAGCGGCGCCACCGGCTACAACGTCTACCGCAACGGCGCCAAGATCACCGCCACGCCGGTGACGGCCACCTCGTACGTCGCCACCGGCCTGGCCGCCAGCACCAGCTACAGCTTCCAGGTGTCGTCGGTCGGCTCCGGCTCGACCGAAAGCGCGCTGTCGACGGCGGTAGCGGGCAGCACGACGTCCGGCTTCACCTGCAGCGCCACCAGCGCGAGCAACTATGCCCACGTGCAGGCCGGCCGCGCGCACGACAGCGGCGGCTACGCGCTGGCCAACGGCTCGAACCAGAACATGGGGCTCGACAACCTGTTCTACACGGCGACCCTGGCGCAGACCTCGGCCGGCTACTACATCATCGGCAGCTGCCCGTAAACGCCGACAGGCGCGCCCCGGCAAGGGAACGCGCCTGTCGTCGGAAACCGGCTTACTTCGGCATCAGCACCGTGTCGACGACGTTGATCACGCCGTTCGACTGGTACACATCGTAGGTGCTGATGTTGGCCATGCCGCCTTTTTCATCGCTGACCACGATGTTGTGCATGCCGTTCATCATGAAGCTGAGCTTGCCGCCGCCGGCGGTCGCCAGCTCGGCCTTGCCGTGGCCCTGCTTGATGGCGTTCGACAGCGCCATGAAATCGTACTTTCCCGGTACCACGTGGTAGGTCAGGATGTGGGTCAAAGTGGCCTTGTTTTCCGGCTTGACCAGCGTGTCGACGGTGCCGGCCGGCAGCTTGCCGAACGCCGCGTTGGTCGGCGCGAACACGGTGAACGGGCCCTTGCCCTTGAGCGTGTCGACCAGGCCGGCCGCCTTCACCGCGGCCACCAGGGTGGTGTGGTCGGCCGAATTGACGGCATTGTCGACGATGTCCTTCGAGGCCATCATCGATTGTCCGCCGACCATCACGTCGGCCGCGAATACGGAGGAGGAAACGGCGATGCAGGCGCCGGCGATGAGTGTCATGACGAGCTTGTTCATAATAATCCTTGTGTGGTTGAGAAGTGTTCGAAGCACAAGGTTCTACGCGCAGGGCCGCGCATTGGATTCAAATCAATCCACGGCAGCGGGACAGGCCGCCACGCGTGTCCCGTGTTTGACGCGCGATAAACCGGTGTCGCGGAGGCGTCGCTAAGATTGCATGGTTGCAAGAAACCACCTCGATCCCGCCCACGACTAAGGACCGCCCCATGAAGACGACTGCCCTGCCGGTATTGCTGCTTCCCCTGTTGCTCGGCGCCTGCGCCAACATGACGCCCACCATGGGCGACGCCAGCGCCAAGACGGTCGCCACCGGCTCGGCCGGCGGCGCCAACGCCCAGAATGCCAACAGCCAGCTCGAGCGCTGCGACAAGACGCTCGGCACCCTGACCATCGTCGAAGAAGCGAACCAGCCGTGGCTGCAACAGTTCACCCAGGAGTACCGCATGCAGAGCACGGTGCCGGTGCTGCGCATGATCATCCAGCAGTCGAACTGCTTCGCCGTCGTCGAGCGCGGCCGCGCCTTCAGCAACATGCAGGCCGAGCGCGCGCTGATGCAGTCGGGCGAACTGCGCAAGACCAGCAACCTCGGCAAGGGCCAGATGGTGGCGGCCGACTACACGGTCACGCCATCGGTGAGCTTCAGCGCGCGCGGCACCGGCGGCGCCGGCGCGCTGGTGGGCGGCATGCTCGGCTCGGTCGGCGCGCTGATCGGCGGCTCGCTCAAGTCGAACGAGGCGTCGACCATGCTGCTGCTGACCGACAACCGCTCCGGCATCCAGCTGGCGGCGGCCGAGGGCAGCGCCAAGAACTGGGACTACGGCGCGATGGGGGCGATGTTCAACGGCGGCTTCGGCGGCGCCAGCGGCTTCACCAACACGCCGCAGGGCAAGGTACTGACGGCGTCGTTCATGGATTCGTACAATCAGCTGGTGAAGGCGGTGCGCAGCTACAAGGCGCAATCGGTCGAGGGCGGGCTGGGCAATGGCGGCATGCTGAAAACCAACTGAGGCACGCGGCAGGTCTGCGGGGGGTCAGCTCTGCAGGGGGTAAGGTCTGTTATTCGTCCATTTCGGCTTCATGAAATGTGCGAATGTCAGACCTGACCCCCGTACCGCTGGCGTCCGCAGGCTGCGGGGTCAGGTCTGCCATTCGAACATGCTTGACCCCGCATGTCCGAATAACAGACCTTACCCCACGGCGGCAGCTCAGGCCGGTTCTTCCGGCGCCTGGGTGGCCCGCACGAAGATCGGTGCGACCAGCAGGCCGAGCTCGAACAGCAAGCACATCGGCAACGCCAGCGACAGCTGGCTGACGACATCCGGCGGCGTGACGATGGCGGCAATCACAAACGCGCCGACCACCGCGTACGGCCGGATCTCCTTCAGCTTGGCCACGCTGACAAACCCCATCCGCACCAAAATCACCACCACCACCGGCACCTCGAAGGTGGCGCCGAAGGCCAGGCACATCGACATGACGAAGTCGAGGTAGTT
>JARXKM010000400.1:1333-4073 GCA_030272785.1 Pseudomonadota bacterium | reverse complement strand
ATCAGACCTTACCCCGACTCAGACCTTACCCCGACTCAGATCTTACCCCGACGCGGGCTTGGGCCCGACGACGACGCGACGGCATTCGGATAAAATGGACGTTTCGACCAGCCACCCTGCCGCCATCATGCATATCACCCCCGCCGCAAGCGCCCTGCCCGACTACGCGATGCTGACCCGCCAGGTCGACAGCATCCTCGAAGGCGAGCGTGACCTGACGGCCAACGCGTCGCAGTTTTCCGCCTTCATCTACGACACCATCGCGGACCTGAACTGGGCCGGCTTCTACCTGAGCCGTCCGGCCAGGCAGGGCGACGGCCAGGAGCTGCTGGTCGGCCCGTTCCAGGGCAAGGTCGCGTGCGCACGCATCCCGTTCGGGCGCGGCGTGTGCGGCGCCGCGGCGGCCGAGCGGCGCACGCTGCTGGTGCCGGACGTGCACGCCTTCCCCGGCCACATCGCCTGCGACTCCGCCTCGAACGCCGAGATCGTGATCCCGCTGATCAAGGACGGCGCCGTGCTGGGCGTGTTCGACATCGACAGCCCGACCCTGAACCGCTTCAGCGAGCAAGACCGCGCCGGCCTCGAGGCGCTGGTGGCGGCATTCCTGCGCGCGACCGACTTCAGTTGAAGCGGCCGCCGGCGCACGGCTCCGATTGACGTTTCCAGGCACTATCCGACGAGGCAGGCATGATCAAGAACGTAGGCGGCACCGACATCCAGAAAATCCATCGCGCGTCCTGCCATTGCGGCGCCGTGGTGCTGGAACTGGCGCTGCCGGATGGCATAGTCGATCCGCGCCGCTGCGACTGTTCGATCTGCCGGCGCAAGGGCGCCATCGTCGCCTCGGTGCCGCTGGCCGGCATCACCGTCGTCGCCGGCGCCGACGTGCTGCGGCTGTACGCATTCAACACGCACACGGCCAAACACTATTTTTGCTCG
Source organism: Pseudomonadota bacterium (assembly GCA_030272785.1). Classification (GTDB taxonomy): domain Bacteria; phylum Pseudomonadota; class Gammaproteobacteria; order Burkholderiales; family Burkholderiaceae_D; genus JAFCUW01. The sequence goes on along the minus strand of JARXKM010000400.1, from coordinate 3,134 downwards.
CGCTGCGGCATCTACACCCATCACCAGCGCCGCTCGAATCCGGACCAATACGGCTACAACGTCGGCTGTCTCGAGGGCGTGAACCCGTTCGACCTGGGCGACATTCCGACCAACGACGGCGTCAATCACCCCGCCGACCGATTCACCTGCAAATAAGCGGCACAGACCATGTCCAAGCTCGACCTGAACGCGATCCCCTCGCACCAAGTATGCAACTACCCGGCGCCGTTCGATCGCGCGCTCGGCGCGCGTATCCGCCAGCGCCTGGGCGAGGCCGGCGGCCTGACCCAGTTCGGCGTCAACCTGACCCAGTTGCAGCCTGGCGCCTGGTCCGCCCAACGCCACTGGCATTCGGCGGAGGACGAATTTATCTACCTGGTCTCGGGCGAGGTAGTGCTGGTCACCGACGCCGGCGAGCAGGTCATGCGCGCCGGCGATTGCGCCGCCTTCCCGGCCAACGCGCCGAACGGCCACCAGTTGATCAACCGGAGCGAGTCGGTGGCGCTCTGCCTCGAAGTCGGCTCGCGCGATGCCGCCGACCGGGTCGTCTATCCCGACATCGACCTGATGTACGAACCGCTGATCGACGGCTACGCGCACAAGGACGGCACCCCCTATCCACCGAAATAGCGGCGGCCACCCCGGGGGTCAGTGCCGGCATCCGGACACGGCCTGATCCGTCGGGCCACGGCAGTCAGGCGCCCGTCGACGATCGCGGCAGCGCCAGCAGCGTTGCCAGCTGGCCCAGGCGTTCGATCGCTGCGGTGAAGCGCTGGTCGAGCGGCTGGCAGCAGGACAGCCGAAAGCAGCGGCGGTAGCGCGCGCCGCCGGAATACAGCTGCCCCGGCATGATCACGATCTGCTCGGCCAGCGCGGCATGAAACAGCGCCACGCTGTCGATCGATGGCGGCAGTTCGACCCACAGCAGGAAGCCGCCCGCCGGCTGGGTCGCCTGGGTGCCGGCCGGGAAGTGGCGTGCGACCAGGCTGCGCACCGTCGCCACCTGGCCATGATAGAGCCGGCGCAGCGAGCGCAGATGATGTTCATAGCCGCCGCTTTCGAGGAAGCGTGCGATCGTCTCGCTCAGCAGCATGGATTCGGCGATGCTCGATGAGAATTTCAGCCGCCGCACGGCGTCGCCGAAGCGGCCGGCGTCGATCCAGCCGATGCGGTAGTCCGGCGCCAGCGTTTTGGAAAAGCTCGAACACAGCATCACCCAGCCGCCCGTGTCGAATGCCTTGACGGTCGGCTGCAACGGCTCGGCGAACTGCAATTCGGCGTACAGCGCATCTTCGACCAGCGCCACGCGGAACGCGTTGACCATCGCGGCCAGGCGCTGTTTGGCGGCGAGCGGCATGGTGAAACCGAGCGGATTGTGCACCGTCGGCATGGCGACGACGGCGGCCAGCCGCTTCTCGCACAGCAGCGCCTCGAGCGCATCGAGGTCCAGGCCATCGCGCGGATGGGTAGGTATCTCGATCGCCTTCAGGCCCAGACTGTCGAGCAACGGGTAGAGATTGAAATACGACGGCGCCTCGATGCCCACGCTGTCGCCCGGCCCGGTGGCCGCGCGCAGTGCCAGGTGCAGCGCTTCCATCGCACCGTGGGTGATGACGATATCGTCCGCCGCCGGGTGCATGCCCAGGCGTAGCCCGCGCTGCGCAATCTGCTCGCGCAGACGCTGCGATCCGGGCGGCAGCGCATACGCGCAGACGGCCGACGCCCCCTTGCGCAGCAACGACGCGGTCAACTTTGCCAGCTGGGCGCCCGGGTAGTAGCGTTCGCCGCGCGGACAGGCCAG
>JARXKM010000400.1:0-1233 GCA_030272785.1 Pseudomonadota bacterium | reverse complement strand
GAAGGCAGGCCGGACCCCGGCGGCATGCGGCCGGCGGTGATGGCGTCGCCCAAGGCGTCCGCGAGGGTGTGATACAGGGTCTTGTCGGCCATGGCTTCCTGATGAAAATAACTGTACCCATGAGAATAGCGCAGGACTGGCCCTGTTACCAATTTCTGTGCGTCGGTAAGATACACCGGTAGCGCATCCCTCCACCGCATGAAAGAGTCAACATGGCCAAGATCCCGTTCAAGCAAGTCGATGTATTCACCAGCGTGCCGTTCAAGGGCAATCCCGTCGCCGTCGTGCTCGACGGCGGCGGCCTGTCGAGCCAGCAGATGCAGCAGATCGCCAACTGGACCAACCTGTCCGAGACGACCTTCGTGGTGCCGGTCACGCAGGCGGGCGCCGATTACCACGTGCGCATTTTCACGCCGCGGGCCGAGCTGCCGTTCGCCGGCCATCCAACCATCGGCACCGCCCATGCCCTGCTCGAAGCGGGCCTGATCGTGGCGCACGATGGCGCGCTGGTGCAACAGTGCCGCGCCGGGCTGGTCAAGCTGGCGGTCACGCGCGACGCGCAAGGCGCGCAGGCGATCGCCTTCACGCTGCCCGAGCCGACCGTGACGGCGCTCGATGCGCAGCAGGTAGCGCAGCTCGAAGGCGCATTGGGCGTCGCCTTGCAAGGCGAGTTCGCGCCATGCCTGGTCGATGTCGGGCCGCGCTGGGTCGTCGCCCAATTGGCGAGCGCGCAGGCGGTGTTGGCGGTGCGGCCGGACTTTCAGCGCACGAAGGCGCAGGACCTGCAGGGAGGACATACCGGCGTCGTCATTTTCGGCGCGCACGACGCCGCGGCGGCGGCGAACATCGAAATCCGCGCGTTCGCGCCGGCGCACGGCATCGACGAAGATCCGGTGTGCGGCAGCGGTGCCGGCAGTGTCGGCGCATTCATCCGGCGCAGCGGCCAGGGCGAGCGCTTCGGCGGCGATTTCCTGGCCGCGCAGGGAGCGGTGGCAGGCCGCGCCGGCGTGCTGCGGCTGGTGGTGAGCGCGCAGTCGATCCAGGTCGGCGGCAATGCCGTCACCTGCATCGACGGCTGCATCACCCTGTAGCGCCGCTACCCCGGGGGTCTACCACGGGGGTCAGTGCCGGCAATCGTACACGGCCTGATCCGCAGCAAGCGCAGAGCCCGTGTACGAATGCCGGCACTGACCCCAGGGGATCACTGCAAGCGCAGAGCCCGTGTACGAACGC
>JARXKM010000055.1:14694-21263 GCA_030272785.1 Pseudomonadota bacterium | reverse complement strand
AATGGCATGTCGATCCGATGAAGTTTCTCAGCATCGCCTGAGAAAAACAGCGTGCCAGGCGCTCGCCCGGTGGGCGCGACGGTTGCGACGGTTGCGCCAGTTGCGCCAGTTGCCCAAACGCGCTAGAAAAACTCCGCCGTGTCGTTCGACGCCACCGGCGCGAGCAGGCCGCCGCTGATCAGCTCGTCGTAGTGGCAGGTCTGGTTGCGCCCGTGCGATTTGGCGTAGTACAGCGCCTGGTCGGCGTGACCGAGGATCACCACCGGCGCGTCGCTGGCGCAGATGCTGACGAAGCCGATGCTGACGGTGACGGTGCCCACTTGCGGAAAATGGTGTTTCGACACATTGATGCGGAACCGGTCGATGATGCGGCGCGCGTGTTCCAGGGTCGTCGAGCGCAGCAGCACGACGAACTCCTCGCCGCCGAAGCGAAACACGCGGTCGTGGGCGCGGAACGAGGAATGCAGCAGGTTGGCGATCAGGATCAGCACTTCGTCGCCGTACAGGTGGCCGAACTTGTCGTTGACCAGCTTGAAATGGTCGACGTCGATCACCGCCAGCCACTGTTTTTCCGCTTCGGCCGGCCGGCGCCGCTCCTGCGGCGCCGGCAGCGTCAGCGCTTCGGTGGCGGCGTTTTGCAGCATCTTGGCGAGCTGGTCGTCGAAGGTCTTGCGGTTGAGCAGGCCGGTGAGCGAATCGCGCTCGCTGTAGTCGAGCAGGTTCTGGAAGTTGCGGTAGACGCTGACGATGCCGCCGATGATGTGCATGGTGTCGCTGTTGTACGGCGCATCGTGGATGATTTCCAGGCAGGTGTCGGCCTTGTCGCCGATCCAGATCGGCAGCCACAGCGTGCGCTGGCCGTCGGCGTCGATCCACTCGGCCTGGGCGGTGCGTTGCGCCAGGCAGGTTTTCAAGGCGACGCTGGCGGCGACCGGCGCACCGGCGCCCGGCTGGTCCGGATGCGCCTCCATGCGCGCCTGGCTGCCGCGCCGGATCACCGCGCGCGCGCGCACGAACAGCTGGCCGCGGATGGTGGCAATGTTCAACACCCGCGTCTGCACCGCCCCGCCCAGTTCCTGGACCGCTGCAATCACCGAAATATCGAGCATCGTGTGATCGCGATGGCCGGTCATGTCGACCATGTGTTTCAGAAGGGAATCCATGTCGTCTCAGGAAAGATGGTCGGGCCAGCAGAGGCATGCAGCATAGTGGATTTTTGCAAAATTGGCAACGTATCGTGCCGAAAGCAATTGTTTTGTGTCGCCGCCAGTGTATGCCTGCGCGCCGCAGCATGGCGCGCGCAAGCCGGTGCAGGCATTCAATAATGCCCAGTGGAAAACTTGCGTCGAATCAACTTGCTCGTTGGAATCGAATTGTATAGTGGCTTCAATGGCGCAGGTAGTGATGAACGGAAAAATTAAGTTCTTCGCGGGAACAAGTTGGCAGCCGTTCCCATGGTGCCAGGGGTTGTTTTTCAACTTACTTGATGGAGTCTATCATGAGCAAAATTATCTCCGCAGTCAAAACTTTTGTTGCCGATGAGAATGGTGTGACCGCCATCGAATACGGCCTGATCGCCGCGCTGGTCGGCGTCGCCATCGCGGGCGCCGTGAAACTGCTGGGTACCCAGCTGGACACGACGTTCGGCGACATCGTGACAAAACTGAAAAACGTCTAACCGTCGTCGTGCTTTCCGGGCGGGGCCCCGCCTGGAAGGCCTTTTCCGCAAAGGCGCCATCATGGTCGTTTCCCTGTCCCTCGACATGCTGCTGATGCTCATGGTCGTGCTCGCTGCGAGCAACGACCTGCTGACGCGCCGTATTCCCAATTTCCTGTTGCTGGCCGGCTCGCTCGGCGCGCTGGCGCTGCACTGCTTCGCTGCCGCCCCGGCCGCCGCGCTGATGGGCGCCTTTGCCGGCGCCGCCACCGGCCTGCTGGTGTTCCTGCCGCTGTACTGCCTGCGCGGCATGGCCGCCGGCGATGTCAAGCTGATGGCCGCGGCCGGCTTTTTCAGCAGCCCCATGGAAATGCTGCAGCTGGCGCTGCTGACGGTGTGCGCCGGCGGCGTGATGGCGCTGGTGATGGTGATCGTGCGCGGCCGCCTGCGCGCCGCGCTGGCCAACGTGCGCCACCTGCTGCGCCCGCTGTGGATGGGGCTGGCCGGCATGCCGCTGGCGGCCACGCCGCTGCCGGCTGCCAGCGTCGGCACGATCCCATACGGACTGGCGATTGCGATCGGCACCCTGGTGCTGCTGGCGCAGCGCCACAGCGGTTGACGATCGGGCGTTCTTTGCTGCAGGTCAAGAGTAAAAGATGCCCGCTGGATACAATCGATTCACCATCTTCTGACTACCCCGCGTCCACCCAAGGAGAACCCGATGCTTGAGGCCGTTTCAACCGTTGCCGCGGAGTCGCTGACGGCGCCCGGCCGGGCCGCGTCGCCCGAGCCGGACGTCACCGCGATCGTCCCGCCGCAGCCGAAGTCGATCCGCGATACCGGGCTGGAGCGCCAGCTGGTGCTGGCGCTGCTGACCAAGGCGATCCATGCGCTGGGCCAGGCGCAGCTGCCGGTGCTGGCAGGCAAGCTGCGTCTGTCGTTGAGCGTGCTGCGCGAGGCGCTCGAACTGATGCAGGCCGAGCAGCTCGTCGAGGTGGCCTGGCGCGGCGATTCCGAACTCGACGTCCAGTACCGCCTGACCGGCTTCGGCAAGCACCACGCGGCGGCCTGCCTGGCGCAGTGCCGCTATGTCGGGCCGGCGCCGGTCACGCTCGACGCGTTCCGGGCGGTGCTGGCGCGCGACTCGGCGCGCCACGCCCAGGGCGGCGCGGTCAACGCCGCCGAGCTGGCCGCCGCGTTCGCCGACGACGGTATCGATGCGGCCGTGCGCGACCTGCTCGGCGCGGCGCTGCACTCGGGCCGCGCGCTGCTGCTGCACGGTCCCTCGGGCGGCGGCAAATCGGCGCTGGCGCGCAAGCTGGGGCGCTTGCTGCATGGGGTGGTCGCGGTGCCGTACGCAATCCTGGTCGACCAGCAAATCGTCCAGTTCTACGACCCGCTGCTGCACCAGGCGCCACCGCCGCTGCAGGTGCGCCAGTTCGACGAGCGCCGCAACGACACGCGCTGGGCGGTGTGCCAGCGCCCGGTGGTGCAGGTGGGCGCCGAACTGACGCGCGAGATGCTCGACTTCCGCTTCGATGCGGCCAACGGCATCTATCATGCGCCGCCGCACTTCCAGGCCAGCGGCGGCCTGTTCGTGGTGGACGACCTGGGCCGCCAGCGGATCGCCGCGGCCGAACTGATGAACCGCTTTATCGGCCCGCTCGACTACGGTACCGACGTGCTCACCTTGCAGGGCGGACACGCCGAATCGGTGCCGTTCGACGTCACGCTGGTGTTCGCCACCAACCTGGCGCCGCAAGCGGTGCTTGACGCGCCGCTGCTGCGCCGCATCGGCTACAAGATCCACCTCGGCCCGCTCAGCGAGAGCAGCTACCGGGCGCTGCTGCGCCGCCAGTGCGGGCTGCTGCGGATGGCGTACGAGGAGGACGCCGCCGATTACCTGTTGCGGCACCTGCATGCGGCGGCCGGGCGGCCGCTGCTGGCGAGCTATCCGCGCGAGCTGCTCGGCAGGGTGGCCGACTTCGCCGGCTTCGCCGGCACGCCGGCGCGCCTGACGGTGGCCGCGCTCGAGCAAGCCTGGCACAGCCTGTTCGCCTGCTGCGCGCCGATCCCGGCCCAGCTGCCCGTGGCAGCGCCGGCCCACGGCGTGGTCCTGTTCGGAGAACGATAATGAAAAACAAGCGTGCAATCATGATCATGGCGATCGCCATCCTGTTCGGCATCGGCGCCGTGGTGCTCGCCTCGCGCTGGCTGCTGCGCCAGCCCGGCAGCGGCGCCGACCGCATCGTCGTCGCCGCTAGCGACGTCAACCTGGGGCAGCGCCTCACGCCCGAGATGCTCACGCTGGCCGACTGGCCGGCCGGCAGCATGCCGAAAGGCGCCTACAGCGATCCGCTCAAGCTGACCGGCCGCGTGCTCAAGAGCAGCGTGCTGCACGGCGAACCGGTCAGCGATACCAAGCTTGCGCCGGCCGGCACCCTGGGCGGCTTGTCGGCCCTGATCACCGAGGGCAAGCGCGCCATCACGGTGCGCGTCAATGACGTCATCGGGGTGGCCGGTTTTGCGCTGCCGGGCAACTACGTCGACATCATCGTCAGCACCCAGCGCGAGCAGAACAGCGCCACGCCGGCGGCGGCGCCGCAAAGCATTTCGAAGATCGTGCTCGAACGCATCCTGGTGCTGGCGGTGGCGCAGGAGGTCGGCCGCGACGAAACCAAGCCGCGCGTGGTCAACGCCGTCACGCTCGAGGTCACGCCGGCGCAGGCCGAACACCTCGACCTGGCGCGCAGCGTGGGCAGCTTGTCGCTGGCGCTGCGCAACCAGGTCGATCCGCAGGACGCCAAGACCGACGGCGCCACCAAGCGCAGCTTGCTCAGCGAGGTCGACGCGCCGCCGCCCAAGCCGGTGCTGGCGCCGGTGCGCACGGCGGCGGCCCGGCCGGTGCCGCTCAAGCCGGCGGTGCTGGTCAAGCGCGACTGCGTCACCGTGTTGAACGGCATGAACGCATCGCTCGAGTGCTTTTGATTTTCCACCGTCTCTTTCATCAGGATGAACGCCATGGACAGATGCCTCAGACAGCAACGGTTGAGCCGCGCCCGCCGCGTGATCGGCAGCGTAGCATTGGCCGCGTCGGCCGGCGCGGCGCTGGCCGCGGCGCCGGCCAAGGTGGCCGCGCCGCCAGCAGCGGAAGCGGCGCGTGGCGAGAGCGGCTTGCGCTGCAGCGGCGAAGCGGCCAAGCCGGCCAATCTGCAGCTGCAGCTGGGAAAGTCGGCGATGCTGCGGCTGCCTGAAGCGGTGCTCTACCGCAGCGTCGGCAATCCCGACCTGGTGCGCGTGCGCCAGCTGGCGCACGACACCTTGTATCTCGCCGGCATCGATGTCGGCAGCACCAACATGATCATCCAGGGCCGCAGCGGCGCCTGCAGCATGATCGACATCGTCGTGTCGATGGACGCGACGGCGTTCCAGGCCACCCTGGCCAGCGTGCTGCCGGACGAGCACGAGATTCGCGTGGTGGTGGCGGCCGACTCGCTGGTGCTCACCGGCACGGTAGCGGACGGCGCCGCCGTGCTGCGCGCCGGCGAACTGGCCGCCGCCTTCGTGCGCCGCCCGCTGCAGCCGCTGGTGGGCATCGGCGCCAACGACAATACCGGCGTGGCCAAAGCGGCCGACGCCAGAAGTGCGCTGCATGCCGAGCTCGACCCCGGGGCGACCGGCAGCGCCAAGCTGCTGATGGAAACGCGCAACAATGGCGGTGCGGCTGCCGGCGGCGCCGGCGTGCGGGTGATCAACATGCTCAATGTCCGGGCGCCGCAGCAGGTGATGCTCGAAGTGAAGATCGCCGAAGTGTCGAAGACGCTGCTCGAAAAGCTCGAAGCGGGCGCCACCCTCAAGTACGCGTCGGGCAGCTGGGCCACCACCTTGCTGTCGAATTTCCTCACCGGCAGCGCCGGCGGCCTGTTTGACGCCCGCAAGTCGAATGGCAACCAGCTCACGCTCGAGGCGCAGAAGCAGGATGGCCTGGTGCGCATCCTGGCCGAACCGAACGTGATGGCGATCAGCGGCCAGGAGGGCTCGTTCCTGGCCGGCGGCAGGATCTTCATCCCGGTCGCCCAGGACAACAACAAGGTCACCCTGGAGGAGAAGGAGTTCGGCGTCGGCCTGCGCTTCACGCCGACCGTGCTGCACGGCGGGCGCATCAACCTGCGGGTCGCCAACGAGGTCTCCGAACTGTCGCGCGAAGGGGCCGGCTTCACCGCCGCGGGGGTGCCTGGCGGCTCGATTTTGCCACTCATCACCACCCGCCGCGCCAGCACCACTGTCCAGCTGTACGACGGCCAGAGCTTCGCCATCGGCGGCCTGATCAAGAACAACCTGACCACCACCCTGAAGGGCTTGCCGCTGCTCGGCGAGGTGCCGATCCTGGGGGCGCTGTTTCGCAGCACCGACTACCAGCAGGACCGCAGCGAACTGGTGTTCGTGATCACCGCCCACCTGGTCAAGCCGCTGCCGCCCAACTACACGCTGCCGACTGACGGCGTGGTGGCGCCCAGTCCGGCCGAGCTGATGCTCGGCGGGCGCCTCGAAGGGCGCGCCGCGCCCGCCGCCGCCAACCCGCCGGCCAGCCTGGCGGCCGATGCCGCGCGCGGCTTTGAACTTAAATAGGGAGGTCCCGTGACTGCTTCGCTTAGGATTCGAATCGCCACCGCCGGCGCGCTGGCGCTGCTGTTGTCGGCCTGCGCCGCCACCACCCCGCAGGCCGACGCCCGCTTCGGCCAGTCGCTCAAGGCCATGCTGGCCGCCCAAGTGGTGCAGCCGGACGCGGTGCGCAACAGCAACCCGGTCGACGGCGTCGACGGCCGTGCCGCGCGCGCGGCGCAGGAGGCCTACGAGCGCGCGGCCGGCAAGCCCGACGCCGCTGCGGCGGCGCCGGTCAGCCTCATCGGCA
>JARXKM010000055.1:0-14594 GCA_030272785.1 Pseudomonadota bacterium | reverse complement strand
CCGGCATGCTTGCCCCCTTTACGCCGCACACAGAACATGCCCGCGTTGCCCACAAGGATGAGTGATGAAAGCATTATTGATTAGCCAAGACAGCCAGCTGCACGCCGAGATCGCGGCGCAGGGCGCGGCGCGGGTGCCGCCGCTGTCGATCGGCGCCACCCGCGTCAGCCTGCGCGAGGCGATCGAGCGCCTGCCCGCCGACGCCCCCGCGCTGGTGATCATCGACGCCGGCGACATCGAGGCGGCCGATGCCGACCTGCTCGACCGGCTCGGCAAGCACTATTCGTCGGCCAGCTTCATCCTGCTGACCGGCGCGGTGCAGCACCAGGACCTGCTGATCCGTGCGATGCGCGCCGGCGTGCGCGAGGTGCTGCAGCTGCCGCTGGTGCACCACGCCTTCCACGAGGCGCTCGACCGGATCGCCAACGCCACCGGCATCGCCCTGCTGCGCGACGGCAAGGTGCTCGCCTTCATCGCCTGCAAGGGCGGCAGCGGCGCCACCTTCATCTCGACCAACTTCGGCTACGGCCTGGCCACCCTGGCCGACAAGAAAGTCATGCTGATCGACCTGCACGGCCAGTTCGGCGATGCCGCGCTGTACGTGTCGGACCAGAAGCCGGCCATGACGCTGGCCGACGTGTGCGGCCAGATCGCGCGGGTCGACGGCCCGTTCCTCGCTTCCTGCCTGGTGCACGTGGCGCCCGGCTTCGGCGTGCTGGCCGCCGCCGACGATCCGACCAACGCGGGCAACCTCAAACCGGAGCAGATCGATACCTTGCTGCGGGTGGCGCGCCAGTATTACGACTACATCGTGCTCGATGTCGGCCGCCAGATCGACGCCATTTCGTTGCGCGCGCTCGACAACGCCGACGCCATCTACCCGATCCTGCAACTGGCGCTGCCCGACATCCGCGACGGCCGCCGCCTGCTCGACATTTTCCGCTCGCTCGGCTATGCGGTCGAGACCACGCGCCTGATCGTCAACCGCTACGAAAAGGGCGGCAAGCTGCGCCTGCAGGACCTGCAGTCGGCGCTCGGCGCCGAAGTGCTGCACACCATCCCCAACGACTACATGGCGGTGACCGACTCGGTCAACCAGGGCGTGCCGGTGCTGCAGCTGTCGCGTTCGTCGGCGGTGGCGCGCAGCCTGGCCGAGCTGGTCGAACTGGTGACGGCGCACCGGGTGCCCGAAAACAAGGGCTTGTTCGACCGCCTGTTCGGGCGCGGCGACAACCACGTCTAACCACAAGGAGCGAGACATGACGTTACGCGAACGGCTGGCCGTCAGCGACGACGCGCCGGGACTGCCGATGGCATCGCCCGAGACGCTCAACCACGCCTACCAGGATCTGAAGAAGAGCATGCACCAGATGATCCTCGACCGGATCGACCTGGAGCGCCTCAAGCGCCTCACCGCCGAGCAGTTCAAGCACGAGCTGGCGCTGCTGATCCAGCGCATCATCGAGGAAGAACGCATCGTGCTCAACCAGAGCGAGCGGCACAACCTGGTGCTCGACATCCAGCATGAGATGCTCGGCTTCGGCCCGCTCGAGACCCTGCTGGCCGATCCGACCGTCTCCGACATCCTGGTCAACACCTACGCCAAGGTGTATGTCGAGCGGCGCGGCAAGCTTGAACTGACCGACGTCACGTTCCACGACAACGCGCACCTGATGAAGATCATCGAGAAGATCGTCTCGCGGGTCGGCCGCCGGGTCGACGAGTCGAGCCCGATGGTCGACGCGCGCCTGCCGGACGGCTCGCGCGTCAACGCCATCATCCCGCCGCTGGCGGTGGACGGGCCGATCCTGTCGATCCGGCGCTTTGCCGTCACCCCGCTGACGGTCGACAACCTGCTCACCTACAAAAGCCTGACGCCGCCGATGGTGCAGGTGCTGCAGGCACTCGGCCAGGCCAAGATCAACATCCTCATTTCGGGCGGCACCGGCAGCGGCAAGACCACCTTGCTGAACCTGCTGTCGGGCTTCATCCCGGCCAACGAGCGCATCGTCACGATCGAGGATGCGGCCGAGCTGCAGATGCGCCAGCCGCACGTGGTGCGGCTCGAGACGCGCCCGCCCAGCATCGAGGGCAAGGGCGAGGTCACCCAGCGCGCGCTGGTGCGCAATGCCCTGCGCATGCGGCCCGACCGCATCATCCTGGGCGAAGTGCGCGGCGCCGAGGCGATGGACATGCTGCAGGCGATGAACACCGGCCACGAGGGCTCGCTGGCGACGATCCACTCGAACACCCCGCGCGACGCCCTGGCGCGGCTCGAGAACATGGTCGGCATGGCCGGCGCCAACCTGACCGCGCGCGCCACGCGCCAGCAGATCTGCTCGGCCGTCACGGTGGTGCTGCAGGTGACGCGCCTGACCGACGGCGCGCGCAAGCTGGTCAGCCTGCAGGAAATCACCGGCATGGAGGGCGAGATCATCGCCATGCAGGAGATCTTCCGCTTCGAGCAGACCGGAGTGAGCGCCGACGGCAAGGTGCTCGGCCTGTTCCGCGCCACCGGGGTGCGGCCGCGCTTCGCCGACCGCCTGCGCCTGTTCGGCGCGGCGGTGCCGGAGGCCGCGTTCGATCCTGACCGCACCTTCGAATAAGCCGGCGACTGAACTGGGGGTACTATGGATGGGGTTTTCTACGGGTTCGCGGTGCTGCTGTTCGCCGCCATCATCTTGCTGGTCGAGGGCGCCTACCTGTGGTGGGGCGATACCCACGGCGGCGGCGCCCAGCGCATCGCGCGCCGCCTGCGCATCATGCAGGACAACGGCACGCGCGGCGGCGGCGAGCGCATCTCGATCCTCAAGCAGCGCCGCTACAGCGACGCCGAGCTGCTCGACCGGCTGCTGCACCGGCTGGCGCCGGCGCGCCGCGTCGACAGTCTGCTGCAACAGGCCGGCGTCAAATGGTCGGTGGCCCAGTTTCTCGCCTGGAGCGCCGGGCTGCTGTGCGCCGGCCTGCTGCTGGCGCAGCTGTGGACGGTGCCGTGGCCGATCCGCGCGGTGATCGCGCTGGCCTTTCTGAGCATCCCGTACGGCATGCTGCGCCGCGCGCGCCGCCTGCGCCTGCTCAAGATCGAGGAGCAGCTGCCCGAGGCGGCCGATTTCCTCGCCCGCGCGATGCGCGCCGGCCACTCGTTTACCAACGTGCTGCAAATGGTCGGCACCGAACTGCCGGAGCCGCTGTCGGGCGAATTTCGCACCGCCCATGAGGAACTCAACTACGGCGTGCCGATGCACGAGGCGCTGTCGAACCTGGCCGTGCGCATCCCGCTGACCGACCTGCGCTACCTGGTGATCGCCGTGCTGGTGCAGCGCGAGGCGGGCGGCAACCTGGCCGAAATCCTCGGCAACATCAGCCAGATCATCCGCGCCCGCCTGAAGCTGGTGGCGCAGGTGCGCGTGCTGTCGGCCGAGGGGCGCATGTCGGCCTGGATACTCGGCTTGCTGCCGTTCGCGGTGATGCTGACGATGACTGTGACGAACCCGTCGTACATCAGCGTGCTGTGGACCGACCCGACCGGCATCCGGATGCTCTGGTACGGCACCGGCATGATCGCGCTCGGCGTGCTGTGGCTGCGCAAGCTGATTCGTATTCGCGTCTGAGGAGAGCCCATGAACGCCGCACAAGTCTGGTTCCTGTTGTTGGTGTTTGCGATCGTCTGCGGCCTGGCCGGCCTGGCGATGGCGATCTTCTCGCCGCGCACCCTGCGTGAACGGCTGCACGCGTTCATGGACAAGGCCGAAGTGAGCCAGCTCGAGACCGGCGGCTGGGTCGAGCGGGTGGCCAAGGTGGCGCAGCCGTTCACCAAGCTGTCGCTGCCCGAGGAAGGCTGGGAAAAGTCGGCCCTGCGCACGCTGTTCATGAACGCCGGCTGGCGCAACCCGGCCGCGCCGACGCTGTACTTCGCCTCCAAGACCGTGCTGGCGCTGGGCATCCCGGCAGCCGTCGCGCTGGGCCTGGCGATCGGCGAGCGCCACCTGCCCGGCCAGCAATTCATGCTGGTGCTGTTCGCCAGCGCCGCGTTCGGCTACTACCTGCCCAACGGCGTGCTCGCGCGCATCGCCCAGCGCCGCCAGCGCGAAATCTTCGAGACCATTCCCGACGCGCTCGACCTGCTGACGGTGTGCGTCGAGGCGGGCCTGAGCCTGGAACGGGCGATGATCAAGGTGGCCGGCGAAATCCACATCAAGAGCCTGGTGCTGGCACAGGAACTGCAGCTGGTGCTGATGGAAATGCGCGCCGGTTTCACCAAGGAAAAGGCGCTGCGCAATTTCGCGTTGCGCAGCGGCGTCGAGGATGTCGACACGCTGGTGGCGATGCTGATCCAGTCCGAGCGCTTCGGCACCAGCATGGGCGCCTCGCTGCGCGTGTACTCGGACAACCTGCGCACCAAGCGCCGCATGGTGGCCGAGGAAGCAGCCGCCAAGGTGGCGCTGAAACTGATGTTCCCGCTGATCTTCTGCATCTTTCCGACCGTGCTGATGGTACTGGTCGGGCCGGCGGTGATCCAGATCGTGCGCACCCTGATGCCGGCGATGGCCGGCGCCCACTAACTGCGCCATGAGGAGTTCGTCCATGCATGCCACCGTCAAGTACCTGTCCTCCGCCTGCGCCGGCGCGCTGCTGATCGCCTGTGCCGACCTCGGCCAGCGCGGCGAACCGCCGGCGCCGCCGCCGCGGCTGGCCGGCTCGCCCGACGACGCCTACCTGGTGGGCCGCCAGCAGCACCTGGCCAACCGCTACCCGGCCGCCGTCGCTTCCTACCAGGCGGCGCTGCGGCTCGACCCGCGCCACGTCAATGCCACCAACGGCCTGGCCGCGCTGTATGCCGAGCGCGGCCAGGTACCGCAGGCGATCGGCCTGTGGCGCGATCTGACCTTGTCGTCGGCGCTGCCGTCCGGTCCCGGTGCCGCCTTCCTCTACAGCAACCTCGGTTATGCGTATCTGCTCAATGGCGACTATCTGCAGGCGATCGCCGCGCTCGAACGCGCCTGCGTGCTCGATCCGCTTAACCACCGCGCCTGGCATCACCTCGGTAGTTCGCTCGAGAAGCTCGGCCAGGGCGAGCGCGCGCAGCTGATGTTCAAGCAGGCCGTCGCGCTGCAACAGCACGACTTCAAGGCCGACTACGCGCTGGCGCAGCGGCGCGGCGTGGCGCCGATCGATGGCGCGGTCGGCGCCGCGGCGGCCGGCGACGGCTGGGCTGTGACGGAAGTGCGGCAGACCGCCAGCGGCATGTTCGAACTGCGCCGCGGCGTACCGCCCGGTGCCGCCGCGGTGGCGTCGCTGCCCTCGGTGGCGCCGGCCGGCGCCGCGCCGCCTGTCGCGCCGGCCGGCGCCGCGCCGATCGACGAGGAGGAGGTGGAGGAGGAGGGCGACGAGCCGCCCGCAGCAGCGGCGACCGGGCCGGCCGGGCCGGAGGTCGCCAGGCTCGAAATTCGCAACGGCAACGGCGTCACCGGCATGGCCCGCGCGCTGGCGCGCAAGATGACCGACACCAACCTGCGCGTGGTGCGCCTGACCAACCAGAAGCCGTATACCGTGGCGCAGACCCGGGTCGAATACCAGGGCGCATTCCGCGAGGCGGCGGTGCGGCTGGCGGCGCGCTTCGGCAATGCCAGCGTGCAGGAGGTGGAGAGCTGCAACAATGCCGACCTGCGTCTGGTGATCGGCCGCGACCTGGTGCGCAGCAAGGCCGAAGCGCGCCGCATCATCAAAGGGGCGCTGGCGCGCGCGGCGAAGGCCGCCTGAGCGGCGCGGGGACGCTGGGTTTGTCGCGCATCAAATGGGCGGCGCGCGGTAACGCGACAATGAGCGATCACCCCTGACTCCGGAGTCCTGTCATGCGCCTCGCACACTTTCTCACCTCCCTGCTGGCCAGCATCCTGGTCGTCGCGCTGGTCGCCTGCGCCCCCACCGCCAAGCGCGAAGGCGCCGGTGAATACGTCGACGACTCCCTGATCACCACCAAGGTCAAGGCCGCGCTGGTGGGCGACCCCAATGTCAAGGCGACCGAGGTCAACGTCGAAACCTTCAAGGGCGTCGTGCAACTGAGCGGCTTCGTGTCCTCGCGCGAGAGCATCCAGAAAGCGATCGACCTCGCGCGCGGCGTGAGCGGCGTGCGCGGCGTCAAAAACGACATGGTCGTCAAGTAGAAATCTAGTAGAAAAAACGCAGCCGCCTCGTCGCCGGGCGGCGGCTGCTGGAGTTACGGCGCGGCGGGCGCAGTGCCGGGCGCAGTCCCGGGTTCAATCCCAGCTCACGCTTCCCAGCCCGCTGGCGGTCGACTTGCGATTGACCGGCTTGCCGTACACGGTGGCTGAACCGAGGCCGTTGAGCGACAGCGTGGCAGCGGTCTTCGCATACACGGTCGCGCTGCCCAGGCCCGACATGTTCAGATCGACGGCATCGGCACGCAGCTCGCGTGCCTCGAGGCTGCCGACGCCGCCCAGTCGCGCGTGCAGCAGCTTGCTGCGCCCGTTGACCTCGATGCGTCCGGCGCCGCGCAGGTTCAGCTCGACCCGCTCGGTGTCGCCGGTGTTGAGTGTCATGCTGCCAACCCCGCCCAGGCTGGCATCGACGGTGCGATAGCGCCCCGTCAGGGTGACGCTGCCGGCGCCGTCGAGCGACAAGTGGATACGCTCGCCGGCGAAGCCGCTGATCTCCGTCGTGCCGACCCCTTGCGAGACCACGTCGTTCAGGTTCGGCAGCGTCAGTTCGGCGCGTAGCTGTTCCTTGTTGTTGCCGCCGCCGAAATGGAGGTGGCGGTTGTTTTCTATATCGATCAGCAAGGTATCGCCCTGCTGGGTGGTGATCACCTTCGACACGTAGCGCTGGTCGCCGGCGATCACCAGCGCGGCGGTTGGCCCCTGCCTGAGGCGCAGGTCGATGATGCCGCCCAGCTTGACCTTCAGCACGCGCGCATCGACTGCGCGCACCTCGCTGCTGGTGTCGGCCAGTGCGGCGCCGGCACTGGCCGCCAGCGTCACGGCGACGAATGCGCCAACGATCAGTTGTTGGAACGGGTGCTGCGCGAGGTGGCGGTGGGCGCGCATGGCGATCAGTTACCGAGCTGGGCTTTTTGCGCAGCGCTGAGGCGCTTGCCGGTGATCGTCACGACCGCCATCGGGGCGCCCGTCTCGACCTGGTGAACGGCTGGGGCGGCGTTGCGATGGGCCGGCACCGCGGCGCTGGCAAGGCTGGTCGCCGAGACCAGCACGAGGGCGGCGATGAAGATGACTTCCATGTTTTTTGCGATGTTCATGATGGGCTCCTGGGGGCTAAAGTTGGTTCGGTTGAGTGAACTATAGCCACAGGCCCCGGGCAGCCCTATCGGATTGCGACAGACTGCATGATCGGCGGTATGGAATGCGAGAAACGGCAGCGAGCCCGTAGCGGCGGGCCGCATGCCATGCGCGGTGCGGCACGCAGGCGCACCGCGCAGCGCAGCGCTTAGTTGCGGTACGGATTATTCGGATGCGCGTCATCGCGGTTCGGCACGCCGTCGTGGTCGCGGTCGCGGCGGACGTCGGCGCGCTCGCCGCGCTGCCAGCCGCCGCGGTTCATGCGCCAGCCGTGGTTGTCCTGCGCCCATTCAGGACGGTGATACACATAGCCGGGGCGTGCGCGTTCCCAGTGGCCGCGCACCCAGACGTAGCGATGGCCGGTCCAGTTCCAATAACCGGGCGCCCACTCGTAGCCGCGCCGTGCTAGCGGCACCGCTTCGTTGCGCGGCGTCGGCGGGGCGGTGCGCACGATGACGATGCTGTCGCGTGCGAATGCCTGCACCGGGGCGAGGGCGGCAGTGCCGAGCAGGAGGGCGAGGGCGGTGCCAAGTATCGTGGTTTTCATCAGAGTCTCCAAATGAAGGTGGGTGTAATTTCACTATAGAGACTGCGGCGCGCAAAGGTAGGAATGATGCGTCCGCTTACAGCAGATACATTTCGCCACAAACGTACGCCAGCGACGGTCGCCGACGACGATCGCCGTCAGCGCCGTCAGCGCCGCCGGCACGCGCTTAGCGGTGCCGCCCGCCCCAGCCACCGCCGCGCGCGCCGGCCCAGTGGCCGCCGCCCCAGCCGCCGCGGTGGCCGCCGTGCACCGAACCGAACCACAGGTCCAGCGACACCGGCGGTCCGACGTAGTACGGCGCGCTCGGGTAGGCATAGCCGTAGCCGTAGGGGTCGTACGTTCCATAGCCGGGATAAGCGGGTTCGTACACGGCGCATCCGCTCAGTACGGCTGCCGCCGATAGCGAAAATATCAAGCGTTTCGCCGCGCCTTTGAGTCGCTCGTCCATGATCGAACCATCCATGTGGAAATGCATGACCCTTAGATTTTCTACCGTGCCGGCAGTTCTGCGAAATCACACATTGTTACACCCTGGATAGCTATCGCCTGCCGTCGCCCGCCGCGATTTTCCGCGCTGAAAAAGTTGCCGTGATCCGCCGTAGCCGCCATGCCGCGCGGCACCGCGGGCGGGCATATCGTGTGCGCCCCGCCCGCGCATTTGCGGTACTTTTGAAGCGGATACCGACGCTACGCGTGCGACCCACCAACCCGGACTGCGACGCCATGCACCGACCAGGCGTTGGCCGCGCGCGCGACCTCGCCCAGCTGGCCAATGCCCGCGTCGACCTGCGGCGCTACACCACCCTGGCGGCGCAGGACTCGATCGCCACCCTGCAACTCGACACCCCGCGCGCGCTGATCGCGCAGGCCGCCGCGACGGTGCAAAACGACCAGGCGCAGATCGCCTACGCCAGGGTGCAACTGACACAGCGCGATTGTCGCGCCGATCGCCGGGCGCATCGGCGTGCGCCTGCTCGGCTTCGCGATGCTCGGCGACCTGGCGGTGAGCCAGGCGCTGAGCTTGTTTCCCATCCGGTGGGCTACCTGTACCTGGACCGCCTGTCGGACTGGATGCGGCGCCGCCGCGGCGCGCCGCAGGGCACCACGGAAACTGCTTGACCGGCCCGCCGATCGATTGCACTATCGTCCAGATTTTTTCCACCCGGATCGCCCGGTCGTTCATCACATCACGAAGGAACAGGATGACATTTTCTCGCTCAGTTTCGCTGCTGGCGTTCGCCATGTTCAGCGCCGGCGTCGCCCACGCCGACAAGGGCGTCGATGCCGACACCATCAACCGCATCGCCGACGAAGGCTACAACCACGGCCAGGTGGTGGCGCTGGCCGGCCACCTGACCGACCAGATCGGCGCGCGGATGACCAATTCGCCCGGCATGCGGCAGGCCGAACAGTGGACCCAGCAGATGTTCCGCGGCTGGGGCCTGAAGGATGTGCACGCCGAGGGATTCGAATTCGGCCGCGGCTGGTGGATCGAAGCGGCGCACAGCCGCATGCTGGCGCCGCGCAAGCTCGAACTGCGCTCGATCCCGATCGCGTGGACGCCGGCGACCAACGGGCCGCTGGCGGCGCAGATCATCGTCGCGCCGATCCGCCATGTGCGCGACCTGGCCAAGTGGCAGGGCAAGCTGAAGGGCAAGATCGTGCTGGTGAGCTACCCGGACGCGCCCAAGGACGAGACGACCGCGTCGTTCAAGCGGCTCGACGAGGCCGACCTGGGCAAACTGAACGCCTATCATCAGCCCAGCTACGACCCGGATGCCGGCGAGGAAATGGTCAAGCGCTTCTTCGAGACGGACCGCGAGATCAGCCGCTTCATGGCTGCCGAGGGCGCTGTCGCGCTCGTCAAGATGTCGCGCAGCGGCCACGGCCTGGTGCACGGCGAAGGCTATGCGTTCCAGAAGGGCGCCACCGCGCCGCTGCCGGCCATCGAAATGGCGGCGGAAGACTACCGGCGCCTGGCGCGGCTGGCCAAGGTGGGCGACGTCAAGCTCGAGATCGACAGCCGCATCCATTTCGAGGATGCCGACTCGCAGGGCTACAACATCCTCGCCGACATTCCTGGCAAGGATCCCAAGGCCGGCTACGTGATGGCCGGCGCCCACCTCGACAGCTGGGTGGCGGGCGACGGCGCCGCCGACAATGGCGCCGGCAGCGTCGTCATCATGGAGGCGGCGCGGATCCTCGCCAGCTTGCCGGTCAAGCCCAAGCGCACGATCCGCTTCGCGCTGTGGTCGGGCGAGGAGCAGGGCCTGATCGGTTCGAGCGCCTACATCGAGCGCCACCTGGCGAAGCGGCCGCCGCCGGCCAACGCGGCACTGGCCAAGATGCCGCAGTATTTCTGGGACACCTATCCGGTCACGCCGCTGCCGGGCTTCAAGGACCTGGCCGCCTACTTCAACCTGGACAACGGCTCGGGCAAGATCCGCGGCATCTACGCCGAGGGCAACTTCGCCGCGGTGCCCATCCTGCGCACCTGGCTGGCGCCGTTCGACAGCCTGGGCGCGAGCAAGGTGGTGGCCCAGCGCACCGGCGGCACCGATCACCAGATGATGGCGGCGATCGGCTTGCCGGCGTTCCAGTTCATCCAGGATCCGCTCGACTACGACACCAAGGTCCATCACACCAACCTCGATACTTTCGACCACTTGCGCACCGAAGACCTGCGCCAGGCGGCGGTGATCCTGGCGACGGTGTTGCTGCAGGCGGCCGAGAGCGACGCGCCGATGCCGCGCAATGTCTTGCCGCGCCAGCCGGACGCGACCGACCCGTTCCTGTATCGCGATCCCAAAAAGGATTAGTCATCGGGACCGAAAAGAATCAAGCGGATGAGTGCCGGGCCTGATGTCGCGGCGGCATAATGGGTTCCCCCAATCGGAGTTCCTGCATGCCTGGCAAACGCATTTTGCCCTACTTGTTGCGTGTCGTCTGGCTGCTGCTGGCAGCCGGCAGTGTGCTCAATCCCAGCGTCGGTCGTGCGGGCGCGGTGCCAATTCAGAATGATATGTCTTGGAAGGACACTGCCGGAAATCCTGTCTACTCGCAGGGCGGCGGCATGCCGGCGTGCTGTTCGCCACCAGCGAGGCCTCAGCCGCGTCGCCGTTTTAGCCAACATCCGCTGCCAGCCCGCCGCGCCCGACGCTAGGCGCTGACCGCGGCGCATCTGCCTTCAGCCGCGCGTCCAGTCCTCAAACTGGTGTCGCGATGCGCATGGTGGCGTGCGCGCCTCCGTATGCCACAGCCGACATGCGCCGACGTCCTTTTTTCCCCTGTGCACATCAATGTCGCTGCCGCGCCAGGCGGATTCATGCTGCCGTCATAAATGTTAAATATTATTCAACGTTCAACAAGGCGCCGGTAGAATGCCGAGCTTATTGGCAGCAGGAGGCGCTCGCTCGTCTTGGCGCGGGGGCACTTTCGCAACGACGGGCGCAAATGCATGCTTTCAAACACGAACAATTCTCACTCAAGCAATTTAGCAACAGTTATTATGTTTTTTTTAAGAAACTTTACATAAAGAATTGAAATTTCTATAGGGGAAAACCGTATTTATTCGCCTATCGTCTCAATTCACCAATGAAATCGAATTTGTGTTGGCACTATTGCTAATGCATATTACAACGCGGAAGCACCGGCTTTCCGTGGCGAAAAATAACGAAGAGGCTCAGGTATGAACGGGAAAAATCAGTTCGGCAAGCAGTGCTTGCCCCGTCGCGCATTGCTCGCGGTGGCATTGGCAGCAATCAATTTCGGCGCATCGGCGCAACATCTGGAAGCGGACCACCGCGAATTCGAGGCCACGCTGTACGCGCCATACGCCGCGGGCGCCCAAGGCAGCCGCAGCTTCGCACTCGATTTTTCCTACCCCTTCGTTGAAAGTGCCCAGGACATCGTCTGGCGCCTCGAACTGCTCGATGCCAGCGGCCGCGTCGTGCAACGCTGGCAGGGCGTGGAGCGCCTGACCGGCGCGCCGCGTAAAGTCAATATCGACTGGGCCGGCCGCAGCGCCGACCCAAGCCTGGCCGATGGCATCTACACGGTGCGCATGGTGGCCACCGCCAAACCGGCCACCACCGCCCAGGTCGGCGACACCAGCCAGGAAACGGTCGACGCGCTGCTGGCCGGCGCCGCCGAAACCGAAGAGCAAAAATGGGACATCATGGTCGGCGAGATGCCGGTCGCCCAGGCGCCCAGCGCCGCCGCGATCGCCGCGCCGGCAGCCGCGCCGGCGCCGGTAACCGCGCCGAGCAAGGTGAAGCGCTTCGCCGCCGCCGCCGTCGCCGGCACCGGCCTGCCCGCCTATACCGTCTACTTCGGCAACCTGCACAGCCAGACCAACCACAGCGACGGCGGCGGCAACCTGGCCTCCTGCACCGGCGCCCAGAATCCCCAGTCCGGCACGGCCGGCGGCCCGACCGAGGCCTATACCTATGCGATGAACAAGGGCCTCGACTTCCTGATGGCCTCCGAGCACAACCACATGTTCGACGGCTCCGACAGCACCAATGCCAACGCCAACGCCAGCACCGCGCGCGCGCTGTTCCAGTCCGGCCTGACGGCGGCGACCAACTTCAACGCGGCCCACCCGACCTTCCTCGGCGTCTACGGCCTCGAATGGGGCGTGATCAGCAACGGCGGTCACATGAACATTTTCAACACCACCGAATTGCTGGGTTGGGAATCGAACAGCAGCGGCCAGCTGATCGGCGACACCTACACGCCCAAGGGCGACTACGCCGGCCTGTACAGCCTGATGGCGCAGCGCGGCTGGGTCGGCCAGTTCAACCACCCGTCGAGCAGCGGCCAGTTCCTCGTCAACGGCGTGCCACTCGGCTACACGGCCGACGGCGACACCGCCATGGCGATGTGCGAAGTGCTCAACACCTCGGCCTTCTCGACCAACACGACGGAAACCGAAACCGGCCGCAGCAGCTACGAGGGTGCTTGCAACAAGGCGCTCGAAGCCGGCTTCCACGTCGCATTTACCACCGACCAGGATAACCACTGCGCCAACTGGGGTGCCTCATACACCAACCGGACCGGCGTGCTGATCCCGACCGGCACGCCGTTGAGCAACGCCAGCTTCATCGCCGCGCTGAAAGAGCGCCGCGTGTTCGCCACCATGGACAAGGCGTCGCAGCTGATCTTCACCGCCAACGGCCACGTGATGGGCGAGCGCTTCTACAATACCGGCCCGCTGAACCTGGCCGCCAACTTCTCGAACAGTGCGGGAAAATCGATCGCCACGGTGGCGATCTATGAAGGCGTGCCTGGCCGTAACGGCACCGTCTCGGTGCTGGCCAATACCGCCAGCACCAGCATCGTGCCGGCGTACGGCGAGCACTTCTACTACGCCAAGCTGACCCAGAGCGATGGCAACATCCTGTGGTCGGCGCCGGTGTGGGTGACCCAGACCAACGGCACCGGCGACTACATCAAGCCGACCGTCAGCGCCAGCGTGACCGGCACCAGCGGCAACATCACCCTGGCGGCCAACGCCAGCGACGACACCGGCGTGACGACGGTCGAGTTCTACGTCGACAACGCCCTGATCCAGGCCACCGGCGTGACGCCGTACTCGGCCACCCTCGATTCGACCACCCTGTCGAACGGCAACCACCGCCTGATCGCCAAGGCCTACGACGCGGCCAACAACGTCGGCACTTCCACCGCCGTCACCTTCGCCGTCAACAACGTGATCGTCGACCAGACCGCGCCGGTCGTGGCGGCGAGCGAAACGGGCCGCATGGGCAGCATCACGCTGTCGGCCACCGCGACCGACAACGTCGGCGTGACCAAGGTCGAATTCTACGTCGACGGCAGCCTGGCCGGCTCCAGCGTCGCCATGCCGTACGCGCTGGCGCTGGACTCGAAGTTGCTCACCAACGGCAGCCACACCGTGCTCGCCAAGGCCTACGACGCGGCCAACAACATCGGCAGCTCGAGCGCCTTCGCGTTCACGATCGACAATCCGGATACCAGCGCACCAGTGGCGCAGGCCGCTGAAACGGGCACCAGCGGCATCATCACGCTGAGCGCACCGGTGTCGGACAACGTCGGCGTCACCAAGGTCGAGTTCTATGTCGACGGCGCGCTGAAAGGCACGTCGCTGACGGCACCGTACTCGCTGGCGCTGAACTCGACCCAGCTGAGCAACGGCGCACACAGCCTGGTCACCAAGGCCTATGACGCCGCCGGCAACGTCGGCGCATCTGCCCCGTTCAGCTTCAGCGTCAACAACAGCAGCGTCCAGCTGATCCTCAACGGCGGTTTCGAATCGGGTGCCACCAAGTGGACGGCCAGCGCCGGCGTGGTCAACAAGGACCCGAGCGAAGCGGCGCGCACCGGCACCTACAAGGCCTGGCTGAACGGCGTCGGTACCGTCAACGTCGCCACCCTGGCGCAGAAGGTGACGATCGCGTCGACCGCCAATTCGGCGCTGCTCAGCTTCTGGCTGCGCGTGACGTCCGATGAAACGGGCGGCGCGGCAGTGGACACCTTGCAGGTCCAGGTGCGCAACAGCGCCGGCGCCGTGCTGGCCACCCTGGCCACCTATTCGAATCTGGACAAGGGCAATGCCTACGTGCAGAAAAACTTCGATCTGACCGCCTTCAAGGGCCAGGCCGTGACCATCACCTTCGTCGGCACCGAGAATGACGGGGCCGCGACGTCCTTCATCATCGATGACGTCAGCGTCAACGTGCAATAAGGAAAAC
>JARXKM010000399.1 GCA_030272785.1 Pseudomonadota bacterium | reverse complement strand
CAACACCGTCACCTTCGCCGACGTCGCCGGCTGCGACGAAGCGAAGGAAGAAGTCAACGAGATCGTCGACTTCCTCAAGGACCCGACCAAGTTCCAGAAGCTGGGCGGGCGCATTCCGCGCGGCGTGCTGATGGTCGGGCCGCCGGGCACCGGCAAGACCCTGCTGGCGCGCGCCATTGCCGGCGAAGCGAAAGTGCCGTTCTTCTCGATCTCCGGTTCCGACTTCGTTGAAATGTTCGTCGGCGTGGGCGCCTCGCGCGTGCGCGACATGTTCGAAAACGCCAAGAAACACTCGCCGTGCATCATCTTCATCGACGAGATCGATGCGGTCGGCCGCCATCGCGGCGCCGGCATGGGCGGCGGCAACGACGAGCGCGAGCAGACGCTCAACCAGCTGCTGGTCGAAATGGACGGCTTCGAAGCCAGTTCCGGCGTCATCGTCGTCGCCGCCACCAACCGCGCCGACGTGCTCGACAAGGCACTGCTGCGTCCAGGCCGCTTCGACCGCCAGGTGGTGGTCGGCCTGCCCGACATCCGCGGCCGCGAGCAGATCCTCAACGTGCACATGCGCAAGGTGCCGATCAGCACCGACGTCAAGGCCGACATCCTGGCGCGCGGCACCCCGGGTTTTTCCGGCGCCGACCTGGCCAACCTGGTCAACGAAGCGGCGTTGTTCGCCGCGCGCCGCAGCAAGCGACTGGTCGAGATGATCGACTTCGAGGACGCCAAGGACAAGATCTACATGGGGCCTGAGCGCAAGTCGATGGTCATGCGCGAAGAAGAGCGCCGCAACACCGCCTACCACGAGTCGGGCCACGCGGTGATCGCCAAGCTGCTGCCGAAGGCCGATCCGGTGCACAAGGTCACCATCATGCCGCGCGGCTATGCGCTCGGCCTGACCTGGCAGCTGCCGGAACACGACGCGCTGTCCGGCTACAAGGACAAGATGCTTGAAGAAATCTCGATCCTGTTCGGCGGACGCATCGCCGAAGAGATCTTCGTCGGCCAGATGTCGACCGGCGCGTCGAACGACTTCTCGCGCGCCACCAAGCTGGCCCGCTCGATGGTGACGCGCTTCGGCATGTCCGACAGCATGGGCGTGATGGTCTACGAGGACAGCGAGAACGAAGGCTTCTTCGGCGGCGCCACCAAGACCATCTCGGAGGCGACCCAGCAAAAGGTCGACGCCGAGATCCGCAGCATCCTCGACACCCAGTACGCGCTGTCGCGCCGCCTGCTCGAAGAGAACCGCGACAAGGTCGAAGCGATGACGCGCGCGCTGCTCGACTGGGAAACCATCGACGCCGAGCAGATCAACGACATCATGGCCGGGCACGAGCCGCGGCCGTCGGCCACCAGCAACCTGACCAAGCGCAACCCGCCGAGCGACAGCGGTTCGGGCGGCGGCATCACGCCGAACGCGACGGCGCCGGCTTGACCGTTCGCATGCGCCCTGAAAAGAAGGCATCCCGCAGGATGCCTTTTTTTCGTTCCCGTTTCACCGGACACAGCTGATGCGCCACTTCCTGCAATGCGGCCGGTTCGGCTACGCGCTTGAAGCGACGGCGACGGCGATGCCGCTGGTGATGGGCATCCTGAACGTGACGCCCGATTCGTTTTCCGACGGCGGCCGCTTCCAGACGCTCGAGTTCGCCATTTCGCGCGCCGAGGAGATGGTCGCCGACGGTGCCGACCTGATCGACATCGGCGGCGAGACCACCCGGCCCGGCGCGCCGGCGCTGCCGCTCGAGGACGAACTGCGCCGCGTAATGCCGGCGCTGTACGCGCTGCGAGGGCTCGGCAAGGCCTTGTCGGTCGACACCTACAAGCCCGAAGTGATGCGCCAGGCGCTGCTGGCCGGCGCCGACATGATCAACGACGTCAACGCCTTTCGCGCGCCCGGCGCCGTCGAGGCGGTGCGCGAGGGCGACTGCGGCCTGTGCGTGATGCACATGCAGAGCACGCCGGCGACGATGCAGCACGACCCCGCCTACGCCGACGTGGTGGCCGAGGTGATCGCCTTCCTGCAGGCGCGCGTGGCGGCGCTGGAGGCGGCCGGGGTCAGGCGCGAACGCATCTGTGTCGACCCCGGCTTCGGCTTCGGCAAGTCGGTCGCGCACAACTACGCCTTGCTGCGCGCCACCGCCCGGATCGAGCGCGAGCTCGGTCTGCCGGTGCTGGCCGGGCTGTCGCGCAAATCGATGATCGGCGCCGTCACCGGCCGGCCGGTCGAGCGGCGCCTGGCCGGCAGCCTGGCCGGCGCATTGGCTGCGGTGGCGCAGGGCGCTAAAATTGTACGGGTTCATGATGTCGCAGAGACGGTCGACGCGCTGAAGGTATGGCAGGCGGCCCAGATTGACTAATTTCACTAAAGAAGAGAACACCATGGCACGCAAATATTTCGGTACCGACGGCATCCGCGGCCTGGTCGGCGTCGCCCCGATCACCCCAGATTTCGTCATGCGGCTCGGCTACGCGGCCGGCCAGGTGCTGGCCAAAACGACTGGCGCGAGCGGCCGCCCGACCGTGCTGATCGGCAAGGACACGCGCATTTCCGGCTACATGCTGGAAGCGGCGCTCGAAGCGGGCTTTTCCGCCGCCGGCGTCGACGTCATGCTGGCCGGCCCGATGCCGACCCCGGCGGTGGCCTACCTGACGCGCGCCTTGCGCCTGTCGGCCGGCGTCGTCATCTCGGCCTCGCATAACCCGTTCCACGACAACGGCATCAAGTTCTTCTCGGAGCACGGCACCAAGTTGCCGGACGCGGTCGAGCATGAGATCGAAGCGGCGATCGACCAGCCGATGGTCTGCGTGGCGTCGGAAAAACTGGGCCGCGCCAAGCGCCTGTTCGACGCCCAGGGTCGCTACATCGAATTTTGCAAGAGCACCTTCCCGAACGAGCTGGACTTGCGCGGCCTGAAGATCGTCGTCGACTGCGCGCATGGCGCCGCCTACCACATTGCGCCGCCGGTGTTCCACGAGCTGGGCGCCGAAGTGATCGCCATCGGCGCCACGCCGGACGGCTTCAACATCAACGCCGGCTTCGGCGCCACCGCGCCGCAGGCGCTGTCGGCGGCGGTGGTCGAGCACAAGGCCGACCTCGGCATCGCCCTCGACGGCGACGCCGACCGGCTGATCATGTGCGACGCCGCCGGGCGCCTCTACAACGGCGACGAGTTGCTGTACGTGATGGTGCGCGACCGCATGGCGACCGGCCCGGTCGAGGGCGCCGTCGGCACGCTGATGACGAACATGGCGCTCGAAGTGGCGTTCAAGGAACTCGGCGTCGGCTTTGCGCGCGCCAAGGTGGGCGACCGTTACGTGCTCGAAGTGATGCGCGAGCGCGGCTGGCTGTTCGGCGGCGAAGGCTCCGGCCACCTGCTGGCGCTCGACAAGCACACCACCGGCGACGGCATCGTCTCGGCGCTGCAGGTACTGTCGGCGCTCAAGCGCAGCGGCAGGACGCTGGCCGAATGCTGCGGCGAGCTGATCTTGTATCCGCAGACCCTGATCAACCTGCGCGTGGCGCCGGGCTACGACTGGACGCAGAATCCGGCGATGGTGGCCGAAACGGCGCAGGTCGAACGCGAGCTGGGCGACGCCGGCCGGGTGCTGATCCGTGCCTCGGGCACCGAGCCGTTGATCCGCGTGATGGTTGAGGCCAAGAGTGCGGCGCTGGCCGAGAGCATGGCGCGGCGGATCGCCGACAAGGTCGCGGCCTAAGCAAAAGTTGGCCGCCGCATTGACGGCGCGCCCGCTTCGCGCTATGATGTTGTCTTCGGAGTGTGGCGCAGCCCGGTAGCGCACCTGGTTTGGGACCAGGGGGTCCAAGGTTCGAATCCTTGTACTCCGACCAAAGTTTCATGGACGGGCTGTCACCTTGGTGACGGCCCGTTTTCCATTGCGTGCTGCCTTTTCGGCGGCACCGCGTCCGACATACTGCCCATAGCTCAGTTGGATAGAGCATCAGCCTTCTAAGCTGAGGGTCACAGGTTCGATTCCTGTTGGGCAGACCATACGGCTGTTGGACGAAGCCGCTACGCGGCAGGAGCGCGCCCCGGGCTGACTGATCCGGCT
>JARXKM010000398.1 GCA_030272785.1 Pseudomonadota bacterium | reverse complement strand
TGCGGCACGTAGGCGATGTTCGCGCGCACCTCGGCCGACAGGTTGGCGACGTTTTCGCCGTAGATGGTGACGCTGCCCTGCTCCGTCTCGCGCACCCCCAGCATGCATTCGAGCAGGGTCGACTTGCCGGCGCCGTTGCGACCGAGCAGGCCGACCACCTGGCCGGGGAAGATCTGCCAGTCGAGCTGGTCGAGCACCGGCTTGCTGGTGAAGTATTTCGAGATCGAAGAGACGTGGATAATCGGAGCGCTCATGAGGCGTCTTTCATTATTTTGGTGAACAGGGCGAGGACGGTGGCGGGATCGAGTTCAAGCTGGCGCGCCTCGAGGGCGGCGCGTTCGAGGGTCGGGCGCAGCAGTTCGGCGCGGGCAGCCACGCTGTGGGCGCGTTTGGGCGCATCGGCGACGACCATGCCCATGCCGCGGCGGCGCGCCAGCACGCCCTCGGTTTCGAGCATGCCGTAGGCTTTCGAGACCGTCATCGGATTGAGCGCGAGCGCCTGGGCGATCTCGCGTACCGACGGCATGGCGTCGCCGGGCGCGAGCTGGCCGCCAGCGACCAGGCGGCGCGCCTGGTCGACCAGTTGCCGGTAAATCGGCTCGGACGATCCGGTCGCGATCGAAAACAGGTTGGCGGAATGGGTGGTCATATTTACGTCAAATTAAATTGCTGTATTAATTAACTAATACAGTATGCTAAACCGCGGCGATTGTCAAGCACGACCATGAACGATGCCGTTCCCCCAGTGCAAATTTGATACGATGCAAGTTCGAACAATGTGCAATTACGCCCGGAGTCGTTGATGACCACCACGCCACACCCGCCTGTCCGCAAGAGTATCGCCCTCGCCCTCATCCTGTCGATCGCAGTTGGTGCGCCACTCGGTTACGCCGCGCCGCTTGCCACCGGCAGCGGCGGCGCGGTCGCCACCATCAGCGCGCAGGCATCGAAGGCGGCGATCGACATCCTCGACAAGGGCGGCAACGCCATCGACGCTGCAGTGGCCGCCGCCGCCACGCTGGGCGTGACCGATCCGTTCAGTTGCGGCATCGGCGGCGGCGGCTTCATGGTGATCTACCTGGCCGACGGCCAGCGCGTGATCACGCTCGACCATCGCGAGAGTGCGCCGGCGGCATTCACGCCGACGGTATTTCTCGACAACGGCAAGGAGATCGACTTCGAGCAGGCCGTCGCCAGCGGCGCGTCGGTGGGCGTACCGGGCACGGTGCGCGGCTGGCACGACGCGCTCGAGCGCTACGGCACGATGTCGTTCAAGCAGGTGCTGGCGCCGGCGATCGAGGTCGCCAGCAAGGGCTTTCGCGTGAGCGAGAATTTCAACCACCTGGTCAACATCAACGTCGACAAATTCAAACTGTTCACCACCACCAGCGCGCTGTACCTCAAGGACGGCAAGGCGATTGCGGTTGGTGCGACCCTGCGCAATCCCGGCCTGGCGCAAGCGTACCGCGAGCTCGGGGCCAAAGGCTACAAGGCGTTCTACCAGGGTCCGATAGCGCGCGATGGTTGACGCGGTGGTGCACCCGCCGCTTGCCGCCGGCGCCTCGGTGCGGGCCGGTAGCATGACGATGGCCGACCTGGCCAACTACGAGTCGCGCATCCGCCAGCCGCTGCACACCACCTACCGCGGCTACGACATCTACGGCATGCCACCGCCAAGCGGCGGCGGTTCGACGGTCGCGGAGGCGTTGAATATCCTCGAAGGCTACGACCTGAAGGCGATGGCGCGCCCGGATGTCGAGCACCTCTACCTTGAAGCGAGCCGGCTCTCGTTCGCCGACCGCAACGCCTACCTTGGCGACCCCGAATACATCGACGTGCCCTTGGCCGGTTTGCTGAGCAAGCAGTTCGCGGCAAGCCGGCGTGCGCAGGTCAAGCCGCGCCAGGCCTCATTGAGGGTGGCGCAAGGCGATCCGTTCGCGTTTCAGGAAGACCTGAGCGTGCCGCTGCGCCCGCAACCGGCGCGCGCAGCCGCGCGCGAAGGCATGCACACCACCCACCTGACGGTATCGGACCGGGCCGGCAACGTGGTGGCGTACACCTTCACTATCGAATCGTGGGGCGGCAGCGGCATCACGGTACCCGGCTACGGCTTCCTGCTCAATAACGAGATGACCGACTTCGACTTCAAGGGTCCGCACCCGAACGTGCCGGAAGCCGGCAAGCGGCCGCGCAGCAGCATGGCGCCGACCATCGCGCTCAAGAACGGCAAGCCGGCGTTCAGCATCGGCAGCCCGGGCGGATCGACCATCATCACGACGGTGCTGCAAACGATCGTCAACCATGTCGACCTCGGGATGCCGATGGACCAGGCGATCAACGCGCCGCGCCTGAGCGAGCGCAATGGCGACGCGACCGACATCGAAGCGGGCTTTGCCGGCAGCGCCCAGGCCAGGTCGCTCGAACAGTTCGGCCACAAGTGGAGCAGCAATGCCGAGGAGATCGGGGCGGCAAACGCGCTCGTATTCAATCCGGACGGCACGGTCACTGCGGTGAGCGAAGGCAAACGGCATGGCGTGGGCACGGCGCTGGTCCAGCAGCGCGGGCATTAACGATGCGTACATACCCCGGGGGTCAGTGCCGGCAATCGTACACGGGCTCTTGCGTAGCCGCCATTAGCGATGAGGCCGTGTACGATTGCCGGCACTGACCCCAGGGGTGGAAGCGGGCAAAAAAAAAGCAGGTCCGGCGAGGGACCTGCAAACGGGACCACCAAAAACGTTGCGGCTTACAGGTGCGCGGTGATCTGCGGCATCAGGTCGTCGAAAGTGCGGCCGTTGCCGTTTTCGCCGATCGCGTGCATCTTCCATTCGCCGTTGTGACGGTATAGCTTGGCCATGATCTGCGCGCTGTGCGCCCCTTGCACCGACAGGTCGTAGCGCGCCACTTCCTTCTGGTCGGCGGCGTTGACGATGCGGCAGTAGGCGTTCTCGACCTGCGCGAAGGTCTGCCCGGTGAAGCTGTTGACCGTGAATACTAGCGACTTGACTTGCGCCGGTACGTGCGACAGGTCGACCACGATCTGCTCGTCGTCGCCGTCGCCGGCACCAGTACGGTTGTCGCCAGTGTGATTGACGCTGCCGTCGCGGCTCTTGAGCTGGCGGAACCAGACGAAATCGACCGGCCGGCCCGCTTCGTCGAACAGCACGCACGAGGCGTCGAGGTCGACGCTCTCGGTCTTGGCGCCGAAGCCGAACAGGCCCTTCTTCTTGATGGCGTCCCAGCCGAGCCCCATGACGATGCGCGTCAACGCGCCGCCGGCTTCTTTGTCGAGCGAGATTTTCTGGCCTTTTTGCAAATTGACTGACATGTGATTCTCCTAAAATTTAACGCGACGCACCCTGCTGGGTCCAGGCGCGGAAGGCGGCCCGGTTGCGCGAACAGACATACACTTTGCCGCGCCCGGAAAAGCGCAGCACCACGCCTTCGCCGCTGGTCTGGCTGTTGATCAGGTTGCCCAGGAAGCCGCCGCTGCTGCCGGTGGTGATCGATATCTCGTAGCGCAAGGTGCTGTCCCAGCACACCACGTGCGAGTTGTCGATGATGGCGTCCTTGCCCGGCTCGACGTCGAGCACCGACATCGAGCCGAAGCCGGACACCGCCACCTGGCCGCTGCCGGCCGTCTCGGTGACGAAGAAGCCGCCGCTCTGGGCGAACAGCGCGTTGCCCACGCTCTGGGTGCGCACCTTCAGGTCGACCCCGGAACTGGCGGCGACGAACGCGCCGTCGCTGATGATGTAGTGGTTCGGGCCGACGTCGACGATCTGCATCGCCCCCGGCAAGGTCGGCGAGAGCAGGCAGTCGCCGCCGCCGCGCACCGCTTCGATGTGCTGCTGGAAGAACGATTCGCCGTTGGCGAAGGTGCGCATCAGCGCGCTGCCCAGGCCGCCCTTCATCTTGCCCTTCAGGTCGAGCGTCGCCTCCATCATCACCATCGCGTCCGACTCGCAGTAGATGGTTTCGCCCTTGGCGAGCGTGACGTGGAGGAAGGGATCGACGTCCCCGGTCACTGTAAACACTGGCATCTGGAACCTTCCTTTCGCGTGCGAAGAATGATGCAGCCCG
>JARXKM010000397.1:3018-4084 GCA_030272785.1 Pseudomonadota bacterium | reverse complement strand
GGCACCGCGGGCACGGCGGGCACCGCGGGCGCGGCCGCCGCCGGTGCGGCCGCCAGCAAGCGCGCAACGATGGGCTGCTCGGCCAAGTCGCGCGGCGCCGCGCCGGCCAGCCCCAGTTGCGGCGCCACCCACCACAGCGCCATCGCATGCAGCAGCGCGGACGCTGCGCACAGCGCCAATGCGCGGCGGTGTCGGAAGAGGGTCGAGGCGCGAGTCATCTGGCCAGTTTAACGCGTTCGGCCGCGCTTTCGATGACAGCGCGCCGCCGCGGCCCGGCGCGCCTTTGCACGACGCACAACATTTTTTGAACGCCGCTGCGTTATCTGCTACGCTAAAGCCTCAAACAATCGGAGACCCGCCATGCAGAACCCTCAAATGCCCCACATTCCCGGTGTAGGCGCCGTGGCGGATACGCTCGATTTCGTCAAGAACCTGTGGGGCAGCATGAACGTGCCCGGCATGAGCATTCCCGGCTTCGGCGCGCCGGCGCTGTCGGTCGACGATCTCGACAAGAAAATCGCCGACCTCAAGGCAGTCGAGTCCTGGCTGAACGTGAACCTGTCGATGTTGCACGGCACCATACAGGCGCTGGAAATCCAGCGCGGTACGCTGGCCACCCTGAAGACGATGGGTGCTTCGATGGCCGAGGCGATGAAGCAGCCGGGCGCGGACCAGAAGTCGGTGCTGGCGGCCACGCCGTTCGCCTCGGCCTTCTTTTCCCAGCCGGCCGCCGCGCCGGAAGCCGCCAAGGCCGAGCCGGAGCCGGCCAAGGCCGCCGCGCCGGACGCGTCGGCGCCGGCGAGCAGCACGCCGTTCATGCCGGATCCAACCATGTGGTGGAATGTCTTGCAGGATCAGTTCAAGCAGGCGGTCACCGGCGCCATGTCGTCCGACGCCATGAGCAATGCGACGGCGATGGCGCAGGAAGCGGCAACGATGATGAGCACGCCGCCAGCGAAGGCGGCGGCCAAACCTTCGGTCAAACCGGCCGGCGCGGACGCCAAGGGCGCAGCGGCCAAGCCGCGCGCGGCGCCGGCAAAAACAGCGAAGCCCGGCAAGGGCTGAG
>JARXKM010000397.1:0-2918 GCA_030272785.1 Pseudomonadota bacterium | reverse complement strand
TGAGAGCCCGAGAGCTGAGAGCCCGAGAGCCTCGCGGCGCCCTGCTTCGGGCGCCTTCGCCTAGCTCAGGCGCAGGATACGGATTGCATCGATCAATCCGTCTTCCTGGCGCTTGACGCTGGAAATGGCGATCAATCCTTCTTCGGCCATCAGCCGGGCCTGCTCGTGGGCTTGCTGGAACGATTCCACCGTGTCCCCCTTGGCGGCCACCGGACGGATCCACGCGGTGTGGCCGATTCTCATTTTTTCGTAAACTTCCTGTGCGATATCGCGCATTCTTTGTGCCTTTCCTGAACCTGGGTGTATTGACCCATCAAGTCCGCAGTTTATCACCCGCCGGGGGGAAACGCGCAACCACAGAATCCGCGGTCCGCACGCGGTCCCATGGTCACGCCGATCCGGCGCGCCGCGGTGACTCGGCCGGCTCGGCCGACTCGGTCTCGGCCAGCGGCGCCAGCCTGGCCAGTTGTTCCATCAACTGGGCGAAACGCTGCTGCCCCGGCTGCACCCGGTCGACGTGCAGCAGCACCTCGGTGGCCTCGTCGCTCAGCCTGGCGCTGTAGCCTAGCTGCTGCATGTGCGACAGCAGGATCTGCGCGGCGTTGAACAAGATGCGCAGATTGTTCGGCAGCACCTGGCGGGCATGGCGCATCCATTCCGCCGCTTCGCCCAGCTTGCCGGTCTTCCACAGCAGCACGCCCTGGTTCATCAGGTCGGACGCCTCTTTCTTCGAGGCGCGGATCAGCGCCATGCCCTCCTCGCCCATGCGCGCCTTGTCGAAGATCTGCTGCACTTCGTCGAGCAGCACGCTGTTGTCGTGGTTGTTGCGCGTGACATAGCACAGCAGCTCGACCGGCGCATCCTTGACGCCGACCGCCAGCAGCAAGGTGGCCATCTCCAGGCAGGTGGGCGTGTCGGGCCGCGCCGGGTGCGCGCCGAGCAGTTGCTCGAGCTCGTCGCCGGCCTTGCGCGCGCGGCGGAAGTCGCCGCTCTCGTGGTAGACCATGCCTTCGGTGATCTTGGCGCGCAGCTGGATGTGCTCGTCAGCGGCGAAATCGCGCTGCACCGTCTGCAGCAATTGCAGCGCTTCCTTGGTGTCGTTTTTCTGCCCGCACACGCGCGCCAGGCCCAGGTAGGCGTCGGCCGACTTGCGCACCGAATACTCACCGATCGCGATGCACTTGCGGAATGCCTTCTCGGCCATGCCGATATTGCCCAGCTTCAGGCACAGCACGCCCAGGCTGCGCTGGCGCAACACCGAATTGGGCGACAACCGCGCCGCCCGCTCGAGGATGCCGCACGCGTCCTCGGGCTGGCCCATGTGCTGGTAGGCCGCGGCCAGCTGGTCGTAGGCGTCGATGTAGTAGCGGTTCTCAGCGATCACGCCCTGGAAGATCTGGCGCGCCTGCTCGAATTCGCCGTTCGCCATGCGGATTTTCGCCAGCCCGGCGCGCGCCCACTGGTATTCGCGCTCCTGCAGCACCTGCTCGTAGGCGGCGCGCGCGTGTTCCGGCTCGCCGCTTTTGAGCATCAGCATCGCCTTCATGCGCAGCAACTCGATGCGATGCACCTTGTCGACGGCGATCTGGGCGTCGCACAGCTTGCCGGCGCGCAGGTAGTCCTTCTCGGCGTAAGCCAAGTCGATCATGCGAAATACCTGCTTCTTGTGCCACACACGGTTGAGCCGCGTCAGCAGCACGCCCTCGGTGATCGGCTTGATCAGGTAGGCGTCGGGCTGGTGCTCGGCGGCGCCCATCACCGATTCGACGCTTTTTTCGGCCGACACCATCATCCACACGCCGCTCGGCAGCAGGAAATGGCGCATGCGCGCTTCCTCGAGCACCTGCTGGCCGTTCTTGCCTTCGCCCAGGTTGTAGTCGCACAGCACGACGTCGTAGCGGATGCGCGCGAGCATAGCGATCGCTTCGCCGCCGCTGGAGGCCTGGTCGATATTCTTGGCGCCGAGGTTGCGCAGGCTTTCGCGCAGCAACTGGCGGATGCCGACGAAATCGTCCACCACCAGGTAGGTCAAGGCGGCCCAGTCGACCGGCGCGTCGTCGCTCATGGCAAGGTCAGTACAAAGCAGCCGCCGCCGTAGTGGCCGCCGTTGGCCAGCCGCACGGTGCCGCAGCGGTCGCGGTGCTTGTGCATCTTAGCCACTTCGCTGGAAAAATACAGGCCCAGGCCGGTGCTGTTGGAGAGGAAGTCGACGCCGCTGCCGGCGCCGCGCATGGCCGAGGCGCCGGCCTGCAGCATCGCCGCCGGGTAGCCGGCGCCGTTGTCCTCGACGCGCAACTCGAGGCAGCCGTCGACGGTGGCGATGGCCAGCCGGATCCTGTCGGCGGTGTAATGGATGGCGTTGTTGATGGCGTGGCCGAGCACGCCGATGATCAGGTCCTCGTCGAAATGCCAGATCAGGTCGGGGTCGAAGTCGGTCTCGAGCACGATGCCGCGCGACTTGAGCAGGATGCGGCCGGCCGACGCCACCTGCAGCACCAGCTGGCCGAGCGCGAGCGGCTGCATGTCGAACGGATAGGCCGGCGTGCCGACCTGCTTGTACAGCGCCAGCAGCTGCATCAGGTTGTCGTTGAGGCGCTTGGTCTGGTACAGCATGTGCGCCATCTTCGGATAGGCCGGGCCGATCGCCGGCGCGGCGTCGTCGAGCAGCCCTTCGAGCGTGCCCGAGAGCACGCTCAGCGAGTTCTTCATGTCGTGCGCGGTCGACGCAAGAAACAGAAACAGCTCATTCGAGCCAGGCATATCGTCCATCGTCAGGGAGCCTCCAGCGGGCCGGCGCCCGATAAATATTGCCGTGTGACAATTATACCCCGGTCCGCCGCGGCGCTTTCTCGAATCGGTCAGAGATGTTGTATTCGCCGTGTCCGCAATCAAGTGCTAAAAATCAACATTCTGGGGTC
>JARXKM010000396.1 GCA_030272785.1 Pseudomonadota bacterium | reverse complement strand
CTGACATTCGGACATTTTGGCAGGGTCTGGTCCAATTTTTCGGGGTCAGGTCTGACAATCGGACATTTCACATTGGCAGAGGCCGCTGACGGAAGAACGTTTGATCTACAAAAGGTGCCATCGGTAGTCGATGGCATCCTGGCGTCAAGCATCAGTTCGCTTTTTTTGTCCGAATGTCAGACCTGACCCCAGAAAAATGGAGCTGATCCCGCCAAAATGTCCGATTGTCAGACCTGACCCCCGCGGTGCTGGATTGTCAGACCTGACCCCCGCGGTGCGGACCCCCGCGGTGCGGCCGAGAGAGTTGGCGGGCGACCGTCACGTACCAGATCGACCATAGCAACGCTGCCTGCAACGGTAGCCTCAACACCAGCAGGATAATTTGCCAGCCGGGTCGGCCGTCGTCGATGGAGTTCAGCAGCATCTGCACGTTGGCCGGCAGCACGGCAATCGAGAGCAGCATCAGGCCCAGGCCGGCGCCGCGCCGCAGCCGCGGTATCAGTACGCCGACGCCGCCGAGCACTTCGCACGCACCGCTGATGGCGACCAGCTGCGCATGCCATCCCAGCCACGCCGGCATCACGCTCGCGTAGCTGGCCGGTACCACAAAGTGAAGCACGCCGCCGATGACGAAGAATGCCGCCAGCAGCGCGCGTCCGATCGCCCGCGCGCTCATCATGAGATGATTTTCAGGTCGAAGGCGCGCTCGGCGAGCCACACCATCGCGATCAGGGCAATGAGTCCGGAACCACCCAGCAGCACTACCTTGCGGTAGAACGCGCTGTTGCGCGCGACGTAAGCGAGCGGCAGGAACAGGACAACGATGCCCAACTGGCCCACTTCCACGCCGGCGTTGAAGCCGACCAGCGACAGCAGCAGCGACGACGCGGGCAAGCCTAGGTCGAGCAGCACGCTGGCGAAGCCGAAGCCGTGGATCAGGCCAAAGCCGAAGGCGGCCAGCGCGCGCCGCCGCTGGAACAGCGGCCAGATGTTGTTGAGCGCGGCCAGCGCCACCGACGCGGCGATTGCCGATTCGACCAGCCGCGAGGGAATCGACAGCACACCGAGCGTGGCCAGGCTGAGCGTCATCGAATGGGCCAGCGTGAACGCGGTGACGATCTTGAGCACGTCGATGACGGCCGGCCGCCACTTTGCGCCGCCGTTCCAGGCGCCGTCGCGCCACACCAGTACCGCCGGCAGCAACAGAGAGAGCAAGAACAGGATGTGGTCGAAGCCGATCCAGATATGCCAGACACCATGCTTGACGTAGTCGCCGAACTGGCGCCAGCGCGACGCGCCTGCCACTTGCAGCGACTGGCGCGCGCGCTCGGGCGTGAAGATGGCGGTCGAGGTGAGGGCGCCATGCTCGAGCCGCAGCAACCCCTTGTGCTGCGGGTCGATATCGAACAGCAGCCGGTAGTCGACGTCGAGCGTGACGACATCGGCCGGGCACAGGGCATGCAGTTTGAGCACCGCGTAGGCGCCGTCGCTGTGATCGTCGAGCAAGTGGCCGGTGACCGCCAGTGGGCAGGCGCCGCCCGCTGGCATCGACAGCGTCAGGCGCGACAGTGCGTAGGCGGCGATCGCCGCGTGCCTGGCGCGCACTTCGTCCCAGGTCAGTTCGCCGTTGCCGTCGGCGTCGAGCCCGATCGCCATGTCGAGGTCGCGCAGCGCGATGTCCCACTGGCCGTCGACCTGCTTGCCGGTCACCGTCAAGCGCAGGTAGCTGTCGCTCGGCTTGTGCGCCAGCGCCGGCGCCGCGCAGCACGCCAGCAGCAGCGCCAGCGCGGCAGCCAGAGGGCGCGCCATCATGCCGGTGCTGTCGTTTGGGCGCGCAATTTGGCCAGCGGCGCGGCAAGGCTGCGGTCTTCGACCCTGGCGGCGGCAATCCAGGCGAGCGCGGTGTGCGCGGCACGCGCGTCGCCACTGGCAGCGGCCGCTTCGACCAGGATGCGCAAGTCGGCCGGCTCCTTCTGCACCGCCCAGTTCAGCATGGCCAGCTTGACCGCGCGCTGCGGGTCATTGCGCAGCGCCAGTTCGAAGCGCGCCTGTTCGCGCTGGTGCACCGTGTCGCCACGCAGCATGGCCGCGTCGAAGCGCACACGCAAGGCGTCCGTTTGGGCCGCCGCGGCGGGTGCGCGCACCGCTTTGAGGGCGATCGCTTCGCGCAGCAGCAGCGCGTCGATCCGGCCTTTGTCCTTGAGCAGCTTGACCACGTCGGCGGCGCGCCCGCGATCGAGCAGGAAGTCGGCGTAGGCGCCCAGCAGGTAGCTGTCGGGGTCTTCGGTCGCCAGCGCTTGTTTGAAAAAGCCGTCGGCGGCGCCGTCGTCGCCGGCGCGCGCGGCCATTTCGGCCAATAGCGTCTGCACCCAGGCGCGCACGCCCGGTTCGGCTTCTGGATACTGTGCGAGCGTTGCCTTCAGCTTGGCGTAGCTGGCCTTGGCATCGCCGTTGACGCTGCCGATGTTCGACAGGCAGGTCTGGACGATCAGCACCGGTGCGCGCGAATACAGGCGCATGCAGCTCGCCTTCGCCGCCGCGTAGTCGCCCGTCACGGTCAGCACGGTGGCGCGCGTGAGCCAGGCCTGGACGTTGCCGCTGTCGCGATGCAGCACGGTGTCGAGATCGGCCAGCGCGAGCGCGAACTGGTGCGTACTCTGGCGCAGCGTGGCGCGCAGCACCAGCGCGGCGTCGGGCGCCTGCGGCTGGTTCCACCACGGCGCCAGCGCCGCTTGCGCGTAGCCGAGATAGCGTGGGTCGCCTTCGATGCGCGCTTGTTCGATGTAGCGCCGGGCGAGCGCGCTGGCCAGGCGCAGGTCGTCGGGCTGTTTGCTCAAATCGGCGCGCAGCTGCCGCAGTTCGCGCTGCACGGGATCGGCGCGGCTGGGCAAATGCTCGACCACTTGGGCGCCGTCCTTGGGGATATACGGCATGGCCAGGCCGGCGCTCGCGAACGCCAGCGCCAGCACAGGCAAGACGAGCAAGCGGCGCAGCCAGAATAGGGGAATAACGTGATGCATGGAACCCTTGTGAAAAAGCTGGAACCGCGCGGGAGGCACGGTTCCAGCCGGTGCGATAACAGCGAAAATCAGCCCAGCGGCTCAGGTTCGGTGTTGTCCGGCGATGAGGCGACGATCGCATCGATCGCGTTCGGCTCGGTGGCGTCGGACGATGCCGACACAATACCCGATACGGCGGCGAAGAAGGCGTCGATCACCGGCACCGGCGGTACCGGCGTGCCCGATCCGCCGCCGTTGCCGTCATCATGACTGCTGCCGCAGGCGGCCAGTGCGGCCGCGGCCAGCAGCGCGACGGCAACTGCCGCAACTGGTGTGCGTGTAAATGGGTTCATGGTCTGTCCTCGACGTGGTTATTGATTGCCTGGCAGCGGCGTGTTCAGGTAAGGGAAGGCCGGCTTGAAGTCGGCGGCCGTCTTGCGGACGCCATCGGTCAGCGCCAGGCCACCGGCCGGGGCGTCGGACGGCTTGCAACCGACTTTGAGCGCGTCGGCACTGCCGGTCAGGGTGCACAGGGCTCCCATCGCGACGCGCAGCGACAGGTCGACGATGTCGTCGCCAGGACGGCGCCCGTTCGGGAAACCGGCATTGTCGCCGGCGGCGACGCCGAGCGCGTTCTGGGCCGCCAGCGCGGTCGGCGCGATGGTCGTGTTCAGGCGCAGCATCTCGGAGGCGACCACGTTCTTCGGCTGATTCACGCCATCGATCCCCTTGAGGAAGACGGTGACCAGGTCGGTGCGCGGGAAATTGGTCGGCGCCTTGGCCGATGGGAACAGCGACTCGACCACGGCCGGCAGCACCGGATTGGTGACGTAGTTGATGAACTGCGCGTCGTCTTTCGGCTTGGAGCTGTTGAAACGGTCCTTGTCGTCGAGGCCGATGATGACTTCGTTGACGAGCGGCATGCCCAGGCGTGATACCTGGGTCCAGGCGCCGCCTTCCTTGCTGGCGTTGTTCAGGCCGGATGCCGGCGTCGGATTGATCAGGCGGCCCTGGCGCACGCTGGCGGTGGCGTAGGCGCCGATCACCGGCTCGGTGCCGTTGGTGAGGCAGGCGATCGGCATTTCGAG
>JARXKM010000395.1 GCA_030272785.1 Pseudomonadota bacterium | reverse complement strand
GCACCGCGCCGACGCCGGTGGTGACGCCGCAGCCGATGTAGCAGATCTTGTCGAACGGCGCATCCGAGCGCACCTTGGCGAGCGCGATTTCCGGCACCACGATGTAGTTCGAGAACGTCGACGTGCCCATGTAGTGGAAGATCGGCTTGCCGTCGATCGAGAAGCGGCTGGTGGCGTCGGGCATCAGGCCGCGGCCCTGGGTGGCGCGGATCGACTGGCACAGGTTGGTCTTTTGCGACAGGCAGAATTTGCACTGGCGGCATTCCGGCGTGTACAGCGGAATGACGTGGTCGTCCTTGCGCAGGCTCTTCACGCCCGGGCCGACGTCGACCACCACGCCGGCGCCTTCATGGCCGAGGATGGACGGGAAGATCCCTTCCGGGTCGGCGCCCGACAAGGTGTAGTAGTCGGTGTGGCAGATGCCGGTGGCCTTGATTTCGACCAGCACCTCGCCCTCTTTCGGGCCGTCCAGATCGACTTCTTCAATCGTCAGCGGCTGGCCCGCCTTCCATGCGATCGCTGCCTTGGTTTTCATGGTGCTCCTGTGCCTGATGGGATGGGCGGCGGCGGGCGCCGCGCGAAGTGGCCATCATATCAAGCCGGCGACTAGCCTGCCACGCCGCGCGCCAATCAGGCCGGCTGCAGGCGCTGCTCCCACATCGTGTAGACCTGGCCGGCCAGGCGCAGCGGCTCGAGCGGCTTGGGGATGACGCCGATCGCGCCGGCCGCCGCGTAGCGGGCGATGTCGTCCGGCGTGGTCAGGCTGGTGACGAACATGGCCGGCGTGGCGGCCAGGTGCGGGATGCTGCGCAGCAGCGCCAGCGTGTCGAGGCCGTCGAGTTCGGGCATCATCACGTCGAGCAGGATCAGGTCGGGCTGGAAGTCGCGCGCCGCCAGCAGCGCTTCGCGCCCGGAACTGCACTCGCGCACGGCGTATTTGCCGATCACTTCGAGCACCAGCTTGGCGGTGGTGCGCACGTGCAGGTCGTCTTCGACATACAGGATCGAGTTCAGGTTGCTGTCCATCATGTCAGTCTCCGCAGGTAAGGGTGGGAATGCCGAGCAAGCCCGAGATGGTGGTCCACAACACGCGCGACGACGTCCACGGCTTGGGCAGGAACACACCGGCGCGACCCTGCCAGTGCGGTTGGCTGGCCGAATGCACCACCAGCGGCAGCGTGTTGAGCGCCGCCAGCAGCTCGGCGCCACCGCCGTCGGGCAGGTCCGGGTCGATCACCACGGCCGAAAAAATCTGCTGGCGCAGCGCCACGCGCGCCGCCTCCGCGCTGCGCACGTGGGTCACGCGCGCTTCCGGCGTGAGCAGGATCGACAGGGCCAGCGCGGCAGCCGGGTCGTGCTCGATATGCAGCACGTGCGGCATGCCGTACATGGCGCCGCACGGCGCCGGCGGGTCGATCGCAACGGGGTTGGGCGGGGCGCTTGCGCCGCCGCCGTCCGCCTGCAATGGCGCAGTGCCAGCGTGGCGCCGCAGCGGCAGGCGGGCGGCGGCCGGCCGACGGGCCGGCAGGGCGGCGCAGGTGGTGAAGCATCCAGTCGCTTTCATGCGACCTCCTTGAGTGAACCTTACCGTTGGTATCCGCCGACCTGCGCGCGGCTGGCGGCATGGTCGGTACGGAACAGGAATCGGCGGAGCGGGGGCCGGGGCACTACGGTCGGCCGCAGGGAGGAGGCGGCGGTATCGGGCGCACCGTCCGCGTACAAGGGGACGGTTGCAAAAATGAGGTAGGACAACTTTTAATACTCAGAGGCAATTGTAGCGCAGTTGCCGCGCGCACGGTGCGCGTCATGCGGAATAAATAGTGGGCTGTGGCGAAAAGCGCAGTCGGGGCTGCCGCCGACCGCCGGGGGCCACCGGGGGCGGGGGGGCGGGGGCCGGGGTCGGGCGGAGCCGACGTTACTTCGGCTCTTTCGCGCGGAGGCGGCTGGCGAATCCGGCGTGCAAGCTGCTGAGCATTTCCTCGGCCCCCAGCAGCTGGTCGGCCACTTCGTTGATCTTGCGCCGGCTCGCGCGCGCATGGTCGCGCAGCACTTCGAACGCGGTATTGCGGTCGGCGTGGAAACGGCCCATCAGCAAGCCGACCGCCAGGCTCGTTTCGCGCCCGGCGGCGAGCGCGGCGTTCAGGTTGACCTCGGTGCGCTTCAATTGGCGGATCTCGTCGGCGCGCGCCAGGCCCGCTTCGAAGGCCGGCATCAGGTGCGCGGCGTCGACCGGCTTGACCACGAAGCCGACCGCGCCGTAGGTGGCGGCCTGCTTGCCGATTTCGGCGTCGCCGAGCGCCGACAGGAACATGAACGGCACCGAGGTGTGTTCGTGCAGATGACGCGCCAGTTCAAGGCCGGACATGCCGGGCATCGTGATGTCGAGCAGCGCCAGGTCCGGCTCGCGCAGCTCGATCTGGCGGATTGCCTCGGCCGCGGAGGACGCGGTCACGGTCGCGTAGCCGGCATGGCCGAGCAGTTCGGCGAGAAACTGCAGCAACAGCTTGTCATCGTCGACGAGCAGGATCAGGCGTCTGGCGTGGGAAGATGCATTCATTGTCGGGAAACCGTGGGTGGCCAATCGTGCGGAAATTATACGGCCTGCCGGGTGCAGATGGGATCTTGCGCTGCTTTCCGCGTGTGCAGCAGGCGCCCGCCAGCCGTTCAGCGTGGTGGCCGGGCGAACGCGCCCAGGTCCGGCGCGGCGCCGGCGAACGGCAGGCCGACGTCGACGCCAATGCCGACCAAGGCACTGTGCGGCGCCAGGTGCAGCGCCGGCATCAGCGGCAGGCTGCCGTCGGCTTGGCGCGGCGCGTCCCAGCCGGTGGTGGCGACGCTGTCGAAGTCGACGTCCGACACGCGCGTTGCCAGGTTCCAGGAATTGAACGCCATGTCGGCGCCGGCGACCTGTGCCAGCGGGTTGGGGCCGAGCGCGATATTGTTGCGCAGCCGGCCCAGCGCGACCGGCGCACCGGCCGGATCGATGCCGAGCATGTTGAAATCGGGATGGTTGGCGGCGCCGGTGTTATTGAAAAAATCGTTGGCCAGCGGATGATGATTGGCATAGAAACCGGCCGCCTTGTTGGCGAACGCGACCGAGAAACGCACCGTATGGATGGCGCCGTTGGCGACGTAGCGCCCGCCATAGCCGCCGGCCTTGATGCCGTTGCCGTTGCCGGCCGCCAGCGGCTGCGTGGTGCCCGGCAAATAGCCGTGCAGCCAGGCCCATGAATGCTCGATGGTGACGGGCGAATACGCGTTGATGAGGTCGAACCCGTCGTCCGAATTGGCCCACGCGCGGCAGCCGCGGAACACATTGCCCGGCTGATTGGCCTTGATGTGGGCGCCGAAGCCGTCGGCGCTCTGGCCGGCGCCGTTCGAGGTGTACGGATCGTAATTGTGGTGCGAATCACTGTTGAGCACCAGGTTATGGCTGCCGTCCTTGATGAACAGCCCCGGTCCCATATGGTGATGGGTATTGAGCTGCTCGAACACGTTATGGCTGCCGTTGATCCAGATGCCCCACGACTCATGGTTGAGGTGGTTGCCCGGTTGCTGCGGCGCGCCCGTCAGCTCCAGTCCCTTCAGATGCAGCCAGTTGGCGACGACGCTCAGTCCCTTGACGCGGCAATCATCCTTCATGGCCGAAAAATCGAACACCGGCAGCTCGCCTGGGAAGGCCCAGTAATGGATCGGCTGGCCGGCGCTGCCGCTCTTGTCGAGCGTGATGGCGCTGACGGCATCGGTGCGGCTGGCGCAGCCCCGGATGGCGCCGCTGTAGGCATAAGTGCCGCCGCGAAAATAGACGTAATCGCCGGGCGCGGCGCGCGCCTGCGCCTGCGCGATCGAACGCCACGGCGCCGCTTGCGAGCCGGCCGCCGCATCATCGCCGGAGGGAGCGACGTAATAGGTATTGACGGCGCCGGCGGTGGCGCATGCCATCGCGGCCGCGAGCGAGGCCAAGATGCGGAACATTGCCATTCGGGCGCTCCTGAAGGATCCAACCGCGAAGGTGCGGTGAGGCCGATTCTATGGGACGAACAGACGGCCGGCGTCGTAGCGGCGAAAAAATCATGGGCATGAGCGGGCTCA
>JARXKM010000394.1 GCA_030272785.1 Pseudomonadota bacterium | reverse complement strand
TCTCGCAGCGTACTGTCGAGCAACAATTGCTCACTCAGTTCAACCAAATCTGGAGGAAATATTTATGGCAATTGACGTCTACTTGCAGATAGAAGGCATCAAGGGCGAGTCCATGGACGACAAGCATAAGGATTGGCTTGAATGCTCGTCAGTACATTGGGGCGTCATGCAGCCAAAAAGCGCTACCTCGTCGACGGCCGGCGGGCACACTGCCGAGCGGGCCGAACTCGCTGACATTACGTTCACCAAGCACGCGGATCTCTCCTCCCCGATCCTGCTGCAGACCTGCGCGATGGGCAAAACCATCCCGAAAGCAAAGCTCGAATTCATGCGCGCCGATGGCAATGGCGAACGCGTCAAATACTTCGAGATTGAGCTAGAAAACGTCCTTATCGGTCACGTAGAGCCAGACC
This sequence comes from Pseudomonadota bacterium, assembly GCA_030272785.1. Lineage (GTDB taxonomy): Bacteria > Pseudomonadota > Gammaproteobacteria > Burkholderiales > Burkholderiaceae_D > JAFCUW01. The sequence goes on along the minus strand of JARXKM010000394.1, from coordinate 3,710 downwards.
TTCATCCCGGCGACATCCTATCCGAACACGTCGGCCTCAAATACTCCAAGATCAAGTGGCGCTACACCCAACAGAAAATCGGCGGAGGCGCTGGTGGTTCAACCGTTGGAGGCTGGGACTTGTCAGCCAATAAAATCGCATAGCCCCCGGGCGGCCATTATGTCCATGTACATGAGCACAGCGGCACGATTGAACATGCGCAGCACCGAAAAGAAGATGCTGAAATACTACGATGACGGCGGCAATGGCCGTGGAAACTGTACTTGGGGAATCGGAACGAAAGCCCATAGCGGCCCATGTACAAAGCCTGAACTCGCCCGCGTAGTACTTGACGTTGATATCGAACGCGAGTTTGCATCCCGCCTGAAGGAGGCTGAACGTGGCGTTGAGCGCAACGTGAACGCCACACTTACGCAGGCGCAATTCGACGCCTTGGTCAGCTTGGCATACAACTTGGGCATACGCGGGTCCATTCCAATCTACGAATTACTGAACAAAGGCGAGTTTGAACGAGCCGCAAACTACATTGCCAGCATGACTACTGCAAAACAGAAGCGCAAGGGAAAGTGGATGCAGGTCGTCCTACCGGGGCTTATCTCCCGCCGACTGGAGGAAAGCGCTCCGTTTAGAAATCAGTCCCAAGCGCCGATCAGGAGCGCATCCAAATGACAAAAATCGTCTCCCAGTTTGTCAACCGGCTTCTGCTCGTCACGCTGTTCGCTTCGCCGCCTCTCGCTTCGGCACAGGTTGATCCAAACGCAGACATCTACGGCAAATGGAAAATCAAAGCGATGATTGGTGGCGGCGCGGCGAGCGCCCTAACCCAGCGCGATGTGGACAAGCTCATCGGTAAGTACGTCATCATCAGTCCCGAAAAATTCGCGTTCAACGGGCGAACTTGTACGCATCCGAACTATCAGCGAACGAAAGAAGAAACCGTTCAATTTTTCGACCAGGCTTGGAGAGCTGACGTAAGCGATATTCCGTTTCCGAATCCTGTGACGGTAGTAGAAACAGGTTGCAATACGCTCTTCCCAATCCGGAAGAATCATTTGATGATCGCAGAGGAAAACGTCTTTTTGGAGGCCGTGCGGGACAACGCTGGACTAAGGAAAGCGTCCCCTCAAAGACAACGGTGAAACCTGATGGAAAGCGGAGAGTGCGAAATTACCAACGCGGCAGGTTGGCGCGGCTGGCCGGAGCGGCTCGAAAATCGGCCAGCACCGTCTCGAACAAGGCCAGGCCGGCGGCGTTCTCGGGCCAGCGCATCGCGCCCGCGTTACCGAGCACCTTGAGAACGAAATAATCGGCCAGCAGGTCGCCTTGCGCTTCCATGTTGAAGTCGGCGAGGGTGGCGCCGGTGCGCAGCCGGTAGCGGTAATCGAGGCCGATGCGCAGCGCGCCGCGCAGGCGCACCGGATAGCCGAGCTGGTGTTGCCAGACATGCACCATCTCGTGCATGAACCAGTGTTGCGCATGCACGTCGCCGGCCGCGAAATCGGCGAGGCAACGCGAGCGGTGGAAGTACACGCTGCCGTTCGGCGACATCGCGCAGTGCTTCGGCTGGAACGGCAGGTAACGCCGGTCGTGAATGCGCACCCGCGCGTAGTCGATGGCGGCGCCGAACAGCGTCGACGCCATCGCCACTTCGCCCGCGGTGAGCGGCCGGCTTGCCACGCCCGATTAGCCCGCGCTGCCCGCTTAGCGCAGCGCTGCGGCCGCCTTCGCCAGCGCGGTGATACGGGCCCAGTCGCCGGCCAGCAGCGCGTCTTTCGGAGTCAGCCACGAGCCGCCCACGCAGGCGACGTTTTTGCAGGCCAGGAACTGCGCCGCGGTGTCGATCGAGATGCCGCCGGTCGGGCAGAACGTCACGTCCGGCAGCGGTCCGCCGATCGCGTTGAGCATGCCGACGCCGCCGGCCGGCACCGCCGGGAACAGCTTGAGCTGGCGGAAGCCCGCTTCGCGCGCGGCCAGCACTTCGGACGGCGTCATCACCCCCGGCAGCAGCGGCAGGCCGCTCTTGCGCGCCGCTTCGATCAGCGCCGGAGTCAGGCCGGGCGAGACGCCGAACACGGCGCCGGCATCGCGCGCGGCGGCAAATTCTTCGGGCTGGGTCAGCGTGCCGACGCCGACGATGGCGCCTTCGACCGCGCTCATGGCGCGGATTGCTTCAAGGCCGTGGGCGGTGCGCAAGGTCACCTCGAGTACGCAGATGCCGCCGGCCACCAGCGCGCGCGCCAGCGGCACGGCGTGCTCCGGGTCGTCGATGGCAATCACCGGAATTACGCGCGCCGAGCGCATGATGTCGAGCAGGGTCATGGTCATGATGGGGTCTTGATCAAAGTGTCTTCGTCGGAGCCAGGGATGATTTCGCCGGTGTCGGCGCCTTCATGCAGCGGCACTATGGTGGGTATCGGCGAAGGCAGCGGGAACGTGGTGGCGCCCTTTTCCGCTTCGCTGATGGTGTTGCGGAACATCGCGAACAGTTCGCGTCCCATGCCGATGTGGGACGACGACAGGTCGGCCGTCGCCTGCACGCGCGCGTGCCAGACGTCGTCCGGCACCAGCGCCTGCAGCATGCCGGTGGTGGCGTCGAGACGGATGATGTCGCCGTCGCGCACCAGGCCGAGCGGGCCGCCGGCGAGGATCTCGGGCGACACGTGGATCGCCGCCGGCACCTTGCCGGAGGCGCCCGACATGCGCCCGTCGGTCACCAGCGCGACGTGGCGCCCGGCGTCCTGCAGGTTGGCCAGCGCCGGCGTGAGCGCGTGCAGTTCGGGCATGCCGTTGGCGCGCGGGCCCTGGAAACGCAGCACCGCCACGAAGTCGCGGTCGAGCTGGCCGGCCTGGTAGGCGTGCATGAAGTCTTCCTGCGAATTGAAGGTCAGCGCCGGCGCCTCGACGATGCGGTGCTGTTCCTTGACGGCCGAGATTTTCATCACCGCGCGGCCCAGGTTGCCCGACACCAGGATCATGCCGCCGTCGTTGGCGAACGGCGCGCTGGCCGGGCGCAGCACCTTGTCGTCGGCGCTGACCGCGACAACCGGCTTCCACACCACCTTGTCGCCGTCCAGGAACGGCTCGCTGCAGTGCTGGCGCAGGCCCTTGCCGAGGATGGTGGTGACGTCGTCGTGCAGCAGGCCGGCGTCGAGCAGTTCGCGGATCACGAAGCCGGGACCGCCGGCGGCGTTGAAGTGGTTGACGTCGGCGTCGCCGTTCGGGTAGATCCGCGTGAGCATCGGGATGATCGCCGACAGCTCGTTGAAGTCGTCCCAGTCGATCACGATGCCGGCCGCCTTGGCGATCGCCACCAGGTGCAGCGTGTGGTTGGTCGAGCCGCCGGTGGCGAGCAGGCCGACCACCGCGTTGACGATGCACTTTTCGTCGACCACGTGGCCGACCGGCGTGTAGTTGCCGCCCTGCTGCGAGATGGCGACGGCGCGCTGGGCGGCGCTGGCGGTGAGCGCATCGCGCAGCGGCGTGCCCGGCGTGATGAAGGCGGCGCCGGGCAGGTGCAGGCCCATGATCTCCATCAGCATCTGGTTGCTGTTGGCGGTGCCGTAGAAGGTGCAGGTGCCGGCGCCGTGGTAGGAGGCCGATTCGCCTTCGAGCAGTTCTTCGCGCGTCGCCGTACCTTGCGCGTAGCGCTGGCGGATGCTGGCCTTGTCCTTGTTCGACATGCCGCTCGTCATCGGGCCGGCCGGCACGAA
>JARXKM010000393.1 GCA_030272785.1 Pseudomonadota bacterium | reverse complement strand
TTCCCGGAAGAGCGGCGCAACCAGCTGCTGATGGACCTGTCGTCGAACCTGCGCGCGATCGTCTCGCAGCGCCTGGTGCGCACCGAGGACGGCAAGGGCCGCAAGGCGGCCATCGAGATATTGCTGAACACGGCCACCATCAGCGAGATGATCCTGAAAGGCAATTTCCAGGCGATCAAGGAAATCATGCACAAGTCGCGCGAACTGGGCATGTGCACGTTTGACCAGGCGCTCTACGAGCTGTATAACAAGGGCTACATCGGCTACGACGAGGCGATCCGCAATGCCGATTCGGCCAACGGCCTGCGCCTGCAGATCAAGCTGCGGGGCGACCGCAAGGAGCCCGGCAGCGGCGCGGCCAGCAGCGCCGACGATTTGTCGATGTTGGTGGAGGACGAGCCGGAGGACTGAGGCGTGGGGGACGATGGAACTGAACCTGCAGGAACTCGAAGCGGCGATCAATTTCTGGCGCGCCCGGCGGCCCGCGCACGGCAACGAGTACGCGCTGTCGGCCGAGGTCAAGGTACTGGCGCGCGTGTACGCCCTGATGATCTACCACCAAGTTTCCAGCATCGAGATGGACCAGCTCGATGCGAGCGCGCGCCAGTTGCTGCTGGCCTGGCGCGCCGCCCATCCACCCTGACCACCCTGAAATGATTACCTGATGCCCGAATTCGAAACCAAGCTCTGCACCCGCGAACAACTGCAGGCGCGCGTCGCCGCCCTGCCCAAGCCGGTGGTATTGACCAACGGCGTGTTCGACATTTTGCACCGCGGCCACGTCACTTACCTGGCGCAGGCGCGCGCGCTGGGCGCCTCGCTGGTGGTGGCGGCCAACACCGACGCTTCGGTCAAGCGGCTCGGCAAGGGCGACGACCGCCCGCTCAACAGCTGCGCCGACCGCATGGCGGTGCTCGCCGCGCTCGAGTCGGTCAGCCTGGTGGTCGAATTCGACGAGGACACCGCGCTCGAAGTGGTGCAGCAGGCGCGCCCCGACATCTACGCCAAGGGCGGCGACTACGCCATGAGCGCGATCCCCGAAGGCCGCGCCGTGCTGGCCTACGGCGGCCAGGCGGTCGCCATCGATTTCGAGCACGACCGTTCCACCACCAAGCTGCTCACGCGGGTGCGCCAGCAGTCCTGACGTTGTCGATTGCCCGAGCGCGGCCGGCGCATCATGCGGTGTCCCAGCGGCGCCGCTCCGGTCCGCGAGTAAACGTACGCAGCAGCGCCGCGCTTTGTGCGCCGGCGGCGTCCCAGTGGCGTCGCTCCGGTCCCCGCCTGACGGCATGCGGCTCGCACGGTTCGCCGGTGGCGCTCCTGCACCACCCGGCCTTGATCTCCTGGCACAGCCGCGTCATGTCGTGGCCGAGTGTGCCGGCGATCCGCGCCTTCCCGGCCGCATCCGCCAGCGCCGTCTTGGCAATCTGGTAGCCGAGCGTGCGGTAGCTTTCAAACTGGGTTTCGTCGAACCACTGGTCGAGCGTGGTTTGGTGGGGGAAGGCGCCGCTGGTCTTGCTGTAGTTGAGCAGGTCGGCCGTTTCGGTGCCCACCAGCGACGGCTTGATGTACAGCAGGATGCCGGCGGGGGCGTCGGCGCCATCGGCCTTGCCGTAGTCGATGACGCCGGCCACGCAGTGATCGCGGCTCACCAGCGCGTCGCGCAGTGGGTCGATGCGGGCGACGTTGAGGCAGATGTCCACGTGCAGGTCGGTGGCGCACTTGCGGATCGCATTGCCGAGGTCGCCGAAGTCGGGCTTGCCGTCGGCGCTGGCATCGACGGCGACGATCAGGCGGCAGCGCCGGCGCACCAGTTCGTAGATGCCGAGATCCTCGAAATGACCGCCGTCGGACAGGTAGACGAAATCGGACTGCGCGTCCGTCAGGCCGAACAGTTCGGACAGCAGCGGCACGATGCCAACGCGCGGCGAGGTATGGTCGCCAGGCTTGAGCTTGCGGCGCGGATTGGCGAACCAGCGTCCCAGGCGCGCGTTGAACAGCGTCATCAGGACCGCCAGCGCCGGCGTCGTGCGGTTGCCCCAGTTCGGGCTGACCGCCGCGCCCGAGACCGCCATCGCCAACCCCAGCTTGATGCCACTGTCCTCGGTTTTTTCGGACACGCCCGCCGGCCGGTACGACGCGGTGCTGCGGTAGCAGCCGCGCAGCGCCTCGTCGGCGATTTTCGGCCCGCCCGGCGCCGCCATGCTGGGCAGCTCGAAGCCGCAAAATGCCGGCGTGAAAGCGAACCCGGCCGCTTTGCGGGTTTGCCACGCCAGCTGCCGGCCATGCACCATGTTGAGCGCGCAGTTGATGATATGGTGGGGCCGCTGGATCTTGCCGTCTTTTTTCTGCAGCACGGCGCTGAAATCGATGTCGTCCTGTTCATCGAAGCCGGTAAACGGATGCGCATGGCGGTCGATGCTGCTGGCGCCCAGGTAGGTGCGCACCAGCCGGTTGCGGTACATCATGTGCAACGAAAAGCGGTTGATGTCGACGCGCCAGGCGAGCAGCGCGCCGATCAGCAGCGTCGCCAGCAGCGTCCACAGGAGCTGCCCGGCGTCGCTGCCCACGGTTTGCGCGTTGTACTGGTGCACGATCGACAGGAACGCGTCGTCGGCCCGGCCGGCGTTGCCGGCGCTGAGCCAATGGACCAGGCCGGAGGCGAGCATCAGCAGTCCGATCACGAATACATACGGCGCCATGGCGATGATGACGCCAGTGCCGCGCCCGGTCTGCGGGCGCGGCGTGGCATGCTTGCCTTTGCCGATGCCCGCCAACAAGCCGGACAGGGTGCTGCCGATCCAGGTCGTGCCGAGCATCGCACTGACCCAGCCGTGCGATTTGACGTGCGCGTAGGCGAGCACGGCGGGCGCATACAGGCCCATGCTGACAAACGCGAGCCAGGCGAGCACGAAGATCGCCGTCCAGGCGCTCTGGCGGCTCCACCATTCGCGGCTTTTTTCGGAATACATGCGGCCCACCAGGCCGACCGACAGGATGGTCGTGACGGCGAACAAGGCCAGCAGCAGCGGCATGCCAAAGGCGAGCACGTGGACGATGAGCGGATCGGGCGGGCTCGCCGTTGCCGCCGCCGCGGCCGGCGCGGTACGCGCGGTATTGCGCGCAAGGGCGGCAGTCGTCAGGATGACCAGCAGCGCGCCGACCGCCAGCGCGGCGAGCGCGCACAGGAAATGGCCGAGCCCTTCCTTGAACAGGGCGCCGAGCGTGCGCCGGGAAACCCTGGCGAACAGCTTGCGCCAGGCCATGCCGGGCGTGGCCGCCGCCGATGCGCCGCTGAAGCTGTTGTCGTATTGCGCCATGGTCCAGCCGCCTGCCCAGACGAGAAAATAGCACACGCCCGGCGCCAGCAGCCAGAGGGCGACGTTGCGTTGGGCCCCGGCCGATGTCGCCAGGTCGCGCCAGGTGTCGCCCATGGCGCCACGCGCGTCCCACAGCACGATGCTGGCGCACAGCGCGGCGAGCATCAGCGGGCAGACGATGCGCCGGATGATGTTGCCCTGGCTCTGGCCGTGGCGCCATTGCGGCTTGGCCGGATCCGGATGGGTCGAGATGCTTACGGCAATCCAGAACACCGACCACAGTGCCGCGCCGATCGCCAGCACCGCCAGCGGTGGCAGCCAGCCGGCGGCGAGGGTGGAGGGCGTGCCCACCAGCACGTGCTTTCCCGCCTCGGCCACGACCAGGCGCGTGAGTACCAGCACGCTCGCCAGGCAGGCCACCAGCATCGTCATGTTGAGCAGCGCATTGCGTACGTAGGTGGCGAGGACGGTCCAGGTGTCGGCGCTGAACAAGCCGGTCTTGACGGTCAGGTAGTTGCTGAACTGACGCAGGAAGCGGACCTCTTCTGGCTCGTCCTTGCCGGCCACGGGATTGGCGGTCGGGTTCAGCTTGTGTTCCATGCGATCGATGTCGCCGTCCGTGCGGTGCAGCCATTTGCTCAGCCAGGCACCGATGTAGCCGCCGCCCGAGACGGTCGACAGGTAATCGAAATGGCGCAGCAGGTGCAGTTCGCCGAGCGCTTGCAGCACCCCCAGGTTGAAGGTGGCGCTGCGCACGCCGCCGCCGGAGAACGCCAGCCCGGCCATGCCCGCCTCGTGCACCCG
>JARXKM010000392.1 GCA_030272785.1 Pseudomonadota bacterium | reverse complement strand
GCTGCACCGCGACCGACCTGGTGCTGACCATCACCGAACTGCTGCGCAAGGAAAAAGTGGTCGGCAAATTCGTCGAGTTCTTCGGCGACGGCACCGAATCGCTGACCCTGACGGACCGCGCCACGATCGCCAACATGGCCCCGGAATACGGTGCCACGATGGGCTTCTTCCCGGTCGACGACGCCACCATCGAGTACTTCGAAGGCACCGGCCGCACCAAGGACGAGATCACCGCGTTCGCCAACTACTTCAAGGCGCAAGGCATGTACGGCGTGCCGCAGGCCGGCGACATCGACTACACGCGCGTCGTCACGCTCGACCTGGCCACGGTGACGCCGTCGCTGGCCGGGCCGAAGCGCCCGCAAGACCGTATCGAACTGGGCAACGTGAAGTCGAACTTCGCCGAACTGTTCTCCAAGCCGACCACCGAAAACGGCTTCAACAAGCAAGCCGGCGACCTGACCAACGTGTACCAGACGAGCAATGGCGTGCACGTCAAGAACGGCGACGTGCTGATCGCCGCGATCACTTCCTGCACCAACACGTCGAACCCGAGCGTGATGCTGGCCGCCGGTCTGCTGGCCAAGAAGGCGGTCGAAGCCGGCCTGACGGTGGCGCCGCACATCAAGACCTCGCTCGCCCCTGGCTCGCGCGTGGTGACCGAGTACCTGACCGCGGCCGGCCTGCTGCCGTACATGGAACAACTCGGCTTCGGCGTAACCGCCTACGGCTGCACCACCTGCATCGGCAATGCCGGCGACCTGACGCCTGAAATGAACACGGCGATCATCGACAACGACATCGTCGCCTCGGCCGTGCTGTCGGGCAACCGCAATTTCGAAGCGCGGATCCACCCGAACATCCGTTCGAACTTCCTCGCCTCGCCGCCGCTCGTGGTCGCCTACGCGATCGCCGGCAACATGACGCGCGACCTGATGACCGAGCCTGTGGGCAAGGGCACGGGCGGGCGCGACATCTACCTCGGCGACATCTGGCCGACCTCGAAGGAAGTGTCGGCGCTGATGAAGTTCGCCATGAACGCGGCCACCTTCAAGGCCAACTACGCCGACGTCAAGGGCGCGCCAGGCAAGCTGTGGGAAAAAGTGACGACGGTCGAAGGCCAGGTCTACAACTGGCCGACCTCGACCTACATCGCCGAGCCGCCGTTCTTCGACGACTTCACGATGACGCCGAAAGCGGCAGCGACCGGCATCACCGCGGCGCGCGCGCTTGGCGTGTTCGGCGACTCGATCACCACCGACCACATCTCGCCGGCCGGTTCGATCCAGGAAAACGGCCCGGCCGGCAAATGGCTCGCCGCCAAGGGCGTGCTGAAGGCGGACTTCAACTCCTACGGCTCGCGCCGCGGCAACCACGAGATCATGATGCGCGGTACGTTCGCCAACGTGCGCATCAAGAACCGCATGATCCCGGCCAAGGCCGACGGTTCGGCAGTCGAAGGCGGCATCACGATTCACCAGCCGAGCGGCGACCAGATGTCGATCTACGACGCGGCGATGCGCTACGTCGCCGACGGCGTGCCGACGATGGTGTTCGGCGGCGAAGAGTACGGCACCGGTTCGTCGCGCGACTGGGCCGCCAAGGGCACCCAGCTGCTCGGCGTGAAGGCGGTCATCACCCGCTCGTTCGAGCGCATCCACCGCTCCAACCTGGTCGGCATGGGCGTGCTGCCGCTGCAATTCATCGGCGACGACAGCGTCCAGAGCCTGGGCATCGTCGGCAACGAGACGTTCGACCTGAAGGGCCTGGAAGGCGAGATCAAGCCGCAGCAACTGGCCACCCTGGTGATCCACCGCGCCAACGGCGAGACGCAGGACGTGCGCGTGCTGCTGCGCATCGACACCCCGATCGAAGTGGACTACTACAAGCACGGCGGCATCCTGCCATTCGTGCTGCGCCAGCTGCTCGCTGCGTAATTCGGGCTAACCGCCCCGCGCGTGCGCAGGCACGCACGAACAACGCCGGATTCGTCCGGCGTTTTTTATGGGCGGTGCCGACGCGCTGTCGGGCGACGGGCAGCACCGCGGTCTGACGGCGGCGCCGAGCCCCCGTGGGTCAGACCGCAGACCCGACGCCCGCGATCATCGCCGTCTCCCTCCTTTACCTGCGCTACGCTCAAGCAGTTATGGTGCCCTCACTTCGGAAAACCGTCGTCCGTCGAAGGTGTAGTAATGAGTCCCACTGCCCTGCTCGTTCCGGCTTCCTTGAACGATCAATAGTCGGCTGTCCAGTCTAAATTCCAGCGGCTCGACAATGTCGGCACGCCAGCAGCAGAGCGTGAAAGGAAGCCAGCTGACGGCGCCTGTTTTGGCGTCGATGGCCGCCGTCATGGTGCATGATGCGCCGCACCCCCATGACGCGAGAACGTAACGGCCCGCGAAATCTGGCTTGCGGCGGGAAGCATCGCGCAGCATGGTCGCGAACTGTCGGCTCTTGGGATCGACCAGGCGGACGTTCGCACTTCGTCCTGAAAAACTGCTGGCTGGGTAGTCGGCAAAACGCGGCGCCGCGAGGGCAACCGAAGAAAGAGTGGCCAAAATGATAGCGAGCAGTCGCTTCGAGCCCATGATTAGTACCAGTGATGTTTTTGCCAAAATGCTTTGGCGGTCCTCGCTGAATGGTAGCGCCCCATAATGTAGTGTATCCCGCCCTGACATTCCTCGACCGCGTTGCCGAAGGAATTTGCACCATTCGGATTCAGCGGATATTGTGCAGCGAGCAATTGGAAAAGGCCGCGGGCTGTAGAGACAGAATTGCGTATATTGACGACGCCACCCGATTCCTGAGCCATGATCCAAAGAAAATCGTCGTATTCGCCAACTGACACTTTCTCGATCGTCATTGCCGTGCGAAGCGCAGCTTGTGACAACATTGGAACGACGGCAGGGTCTTTTTCCGACCACTTAGCGTTGGAATGCTTAGTAGGGCGATGCTGGTGGTTGTGTTTCATGTCGATCTGCTCCTCTAGCTCAATGAACTGGCATAAAATTTCAAATCGTCGATGGCGAAATTCCGATTTGAAATATCCGGATGGCCGGACGATTGTTCACCGGATGGCCCGGCAAAGTGTTGGCGCCTGTCAGCAATGTTTCAACAAATTGCACACATCGAACACAGAACAGCCGTTCCGCATCGTTTTTCTCGATCTCGCATCTTCGCGCGGCAGTCCGAAAATGCGCCGCCGGCCGTTTCCTTTGAGAACTCGCAAGCCGAACGGCCTTTTTCGCGCCGGCCTTGCGCCGTGTTCATGGTCAATGGCTGAATCAACTACAATACGGGTGATGAGGGTTGGCCATCGTTCATGGGATGGCCGGCCTGCTCATTTCACTTAAAAAAGATTCTTACGCTATGCGTCGTCCACCAAAAGATCCATCCCACAAACTGTCCGCCGAGAGCCAACGCCTCGTCAGCTATTCCACCGCCATCGCGCAGGCCGCCAGCCGCATCGAGGAACGGGCCTGGGAACATCAACTCGACCTGCAGCTGCAAAAGCTGCTCAAGTCGGGCCACCAGGATACCGTCGACGCCGTACTCAACACCCTGTTCAAGGATGACCTGAACGCCTACGACGTGCTGATGGAAGCGGTCGAGGCGGTCAGCGAATCGTCGACCATGGTCGAACTGCACGACGGCGTCGAGACCAGCTGGCAAGCGCTGCTGGTGGCAGCGCCTATCCTCGCCTGGACGCGCTTTTCGATCGGCTCCGGCAGCATCCCGGCCGAGCTGCTGTCGACCCTGACGGCGCACTTCTCGGCGCACCTGCTGGCCGAAGGCACCCGCGTGGCGATCGCGCCGACGTTGTTCTCGATCGACCAGCTGCCGCGCACCCACGCCGAAACCTACTCGGTTACCCACAAGCTGGCGCAGGCCGCGTTCAAGGGCGCCACCATCAAGCCGGTCGGCAAGGCGCCCGAGACGGCGCCGTTCCTGGCCGACACCCGCTACCTGCTGATGGCGGTGGTGGCGCCGGCCGGCGCGCCGCTGTTCCGCTGGCAGGAGCCGCAATTTCACACCAGCTTCGGCGCCGAACGCGATCGCGCGCTGGCGCAGTGGCGCGAACAGGCCACGCCGAACGTGGCGCGCCTGTTGCCTGGCTGCGGCATCGA